>JAHBYP010000012.1:100000-149655 GCA_019635875.1 Alphaproteobacteria bacterium | reverse complement strand
ATAGCGTCAGTCGATCCGCCCGATCTTGCGCACCACGGCCTCGAGCCGCCTGGCGTCGGCTTCGAAGAATCTGGTGAACTCCGGCGTGTCCATGTAGGCGATCGGCGAGCCGGCGGTCTGCAGCGCGTTCTTCACCCGATCGTCGTTGATCGCGCGCTTCAAGCCGTCGCGCAGCTGCGTCAGCAGCGGCTCGGGCACGCCGGCCGGCGCGAACACGCCCGACCAGATATAGTACTCGATGTCGTAGCCCAGCTCCTTGAGCGACGGCACGTCAGGGAACAGCGGCAGCCGTTTGGCACCCCAGCCTGCCAGCGGCCTGAGCTTGCCGGCGCTGATCTGGCCCGCGGCGATCGAAGGCCCGAGCAGGCCGATCTCGACCTCCTTGCCGAGGATGGCGCGCAGCGCCGGGCCGCCGCCGTTGTAGGGGATGTGGTGCAGCTTGATGCCGGCCTCGTAGGCGAACATCTCGGTGGCCACGTGATAGGTGCCGTAGGTGCCCGACGAAGCATAGGGGATCGAGCCCGGCTTGGCCTTGGAGGCGGCGATGATGTCTGCCAGCGATTGGTACGGGCTGTCGGCGGGCACCACGAGGATCGGCGGATCGGCGGTGACCAGCGCGATCGGCTGCAGCTGCGAAAGCTTGAAGGCCGGCGGCCGATTGAACAGCTCGTCGGCCACCGGCAGGGTCGAGACGCTGGCCAGGGCCATCAGAAGCGTGTAGCCATCGGGCTTGGCCTGGGCGACCGACGCGGTACCGATCGCGCCGCCGGCACCGCCCTTGTTCTGCACCACGACGGGCTGGCCCCAGATCTTCTCCAGCGCCGCCGCCACCGGCCGCGCCGAGACATCGGCCACGCCGCCGGGCGGGAAGCCCACGACCATCGTCACGGCGCGATCGGGAAAGCGCTCTTGCGCCGAGGTGGTCCAAGGCGCTAGCAGCGCCAGCACGAGTGCCAGTCCGGCCGTGCGACCCATGTGGCAACCCTCCGGTTGTCGTTGGCCGGATCATGTCGCCGTCGTCTTGCCACGCCAAGCCGCTTGTTGGCTGGTCGAACTGAGCAGGGAGTGGGAATGGCACGCCGCAAGCGCCGGCACCATCATCGCGAATCATCGGGGGGCGGCCGCGTGCTGATCACTGCCCTGGTTTCACTCGTCGTGCTGGTTGTCGGCGCTATGGTCGCGGCGTGGTGGTGGCTCGACAGCGAGGCCGAGCCCTTCGCCGCCGACCGCGCCGAAACCGCACAGACCGCCGACGTCGCGCTGGTGCTGGGCGCGGCGCCCTTTCTCGCTGACGGCAAGCCCAACCGCTTCTTCGAGTACCGCCTTGATGCCGCCGCCGATCTCTTCCGCGCCGGCAAGGTAAAGTACCTGCTGGCCAGCGGCGACAGCGTTTCCGACCCTCACTACGACGAGACCACGGCGATGAAGCGCGGCCTGGTCAAGCGCGGCGTGCCGGCCGAAGCGATCTATCGCGACACCGCCGGCGTGCGCACGCTGGACTCGGTGCTGCGCGCCCGTGACCTCTACGGCCAGCGGCGCATGGTGATCGTCTCGCAGGACTTCCACGTGCGCCGTGCCGTGTGGCTGGCGCGCGAGCACGGCATCGAGGCGTTTGGCCTCGATGCCCAGGGTGTCTCGCCCTTCGATGCGCTCGACAGCTGGGCGCGCCAGTTCCCATCGGCGCTCAAGGCGGTGCTCGACATCTGGACCGGCTCGGTCGCGCGCTATCGCGGCAAGCCCGTACGCATCGGCGTCGATCCGGCGGATTGAGCGCGTTTACCGCGGGTTGCGCGCTCAGCGGCGCACTTGCCGGGGGCACCGGACGGTGCATTCGAGGAATTGGCCGCGACATGATGTCCACCGGGCCGGGGTGGCGAACGGCGGGCGAGGTGGAGCCGGCCTTGCAGGATCGTGCCGGCGCAGCCAAACCAAGCGCCTGACAGCGGTTTCATGATGCGGTACGCCCTACGACCAAAGTCGAGCTTGCCGGTCGGCACAATGTCGATATGCCATTGATGGGGCGTCGGAAATCGCACGCACCCGCTTGGCAAATGCCTGCCGCGACGGCATGTTGCGGCGCCAAAAGAACTTGCCGACCCAGTACCTGCCGACGACGGAACCAGCCTCATGAAAATCGCTGTGCCGAAGGAGCGCAGGCCGCACGAGACCCGTGTTGCCGCGACCCCCGAAAGCGTCAAGAAACTCAAGGGGCTGGGGTTCGAGGTCGTGATCGAGAGCGGGGCCGGCGTGCAGGCCGCCTATCTCGACCAGGCCTACGCCGATGCCGGCGCCGAGATCGCGCCCGACGTGGCCAGCGCGCTCGGCGACGCCGACGTGATCTTCAAGGTGCAGCGGCCGATGATGGCGGACGAGGGCGTCGACGAGGTCGCGCTCATGAAGCCCGGCGCCGTGCTGCTGGCGCCGCTGGGCGCCATGGTCAACAAGCCGCTGGTCGACGCGCTGATGACGGCGAAGATCTCGGCATTCGCGCTCGAGCTGACGCCGCGCATCACCCGCGCGCAGTCCATGGACATCCTGAGCTCGCAGGCCAACCTCGCGGGCTACAAGGCGGTGATCGACTGCGCCGCCGCTTTCACTCGCGCCTTCCCGCAGATGATGACTCCGGCCGGCACGGTGGTGCCGGCGCGCGTGTTCATCATGGGCGTCGGCGTCGCGGGCCTGCAGGCCATCGCCACCGCGCGCCGCCTGGGCGCGATCGTCACCGCCACCGACGTGCGGCCCGCGACCAAGGAGCAGGTGCAGTCGCTGGGCGCGAAATTCGTCGCCGTCGAGGACGAGGAGTTCAAGGCGGCCGAGACCGCCGGCGGCTACGCCAAGGAGATGTCGGCGGAGTACCGCGCCAAGCAGGCGGCGCTGGTCGCCGAGCACATCAGGACGCAGGACATCGTCATCACCACGGCGCTGATCCCCGGCCGCAAGGCGCCGGTGCTGGTCAGCGAGGACATGGTGAAGTCGATGAAGCCGGGCTCGGTGATCCTCGACATGGCGGTCGAGCAGGGCGGCAACTGCCCGCTGTCGCGCCAGGGCGAGACGGTGCTGCACAACGGCGTCAAGATCATCGGCCCGTGGAACCTGCCGGCCAGCCTCGCCACGGACGCCAGCAACCTGTTCGCCCGCAACCTGCTGGCCTTCGTCACGCCGCTGGTCGACAAGGAGACCAAGGCGATCGCGCTCAACATGGACGACGAGGTCGTCAAGGGTGCGCTGATCACCCATGACGGCGCCATCGTCCATCCCCAGCTCCAGCCGGCCGAGTGAGCCCATCATGAACGACGAACTCGCCGCCAAGGCGGCCGACCTCGCCAAGCAGGCCGCGGAACTCGCCAGGGCCGTCGCCGGCTTTGCCGACGAGGCGGCGGCGGCCGCCGCCACCCTGCCAGGCGCGGTCGCCGGCGGGGCTCAAACGCCCTTCATCACCCTGCTGACGATCTTCGCCTTGGCCTGCTTCGTCGGCTACTACGTGGTCTGGCGGGTGACGCCGGCGTTGCACTCGCCGCTGATGGCCGTCACCAACGCGGTCTCCTCGGTGATCATCGTCGGCGCGCTGCTGGCCGCGGGCCTGAAGGGCTTCGGCTGGCCGCAGCTCTTCGGCTTCATCGCCGTGACGCTCGCCGCCGTGAACATCTTCGGCGGCTTCATCGTCACGCATCGCATGCTGGCGATGTTCAAGAAGAAGCCGGCGGCGGCGAAGAAGTAGGGGCGGACAAGGACCATGACCCAGGACCTCGCCTCCTATGGCTACCTGATCGCGGCTATCTGCTTCATCATGTCGCTGCGCGGGCTGTCCTCGCCCGAATCGTCGCGTGGCGGCAACCGCTGGGGCATCGTCGGAATGGCCATCGCCATCGGTGTCACCATCGCCACCCCCGGCGTCGTCAGCTACACGCTGATCGCCGTCGGCCTGCTGGTTGGCGGCGCGATCGGCACGTTCATCGCCATGCGCATCGAGATGAAGGCGCTGCCGCAGCTGGTGGCCGCGTTCCATTCCCTCGTGGGCCTGGCGGCGGTTTTCGTGGCCGCCGCCGCCTTCATCTCGCCCGAGGCATTCGGCCTGGGCGCGCGGGGCAAGATTCATGTCGGCAGCCTGGTCGAGATGGGCCTGGGCACGGCGATCGGCGCCATCACCTTCACCGGCTCGGTCGTCGCCTTTACCAAGTTGCAGGGCCTGGTGTCGGGCGCGCCGCTGGTCTTCCGCGGCCAGCATTTCCTCAATGCGCTGCTCGGCCTGGGCATGGTGGCGCTGCTGGTTTGGTTCGCCGCCAAGAGCTCGCCGTCGGCCTTCGTGCTGCTGATCGCGATCTCGCTGCTGCTCGGCTTCCTGCTGATCCTGCCGATCGGCGGCGCCGACATGCCGGTCGTCGTGTCGATGCTGAACTCCTACTCGGGCTGGGCGGCCGCCGGCATCGGCTTCACGCTGGCGAATACCGCGCTGATCGTCACCGGTGCGCTGGTCGGCAGCTCGGGCGCGATCCTGAGCTACATCATGTGCAAGGGCATGAACCGCTCGATCTTCAACGTGATCCTGGGCGGCTTCGGCACCGATTCGGGCACGGTGGTCGGTGGTACCAAGAACGAGAAGCCGGTCAAGCCGGGGTCGGCCGACGACGCGGCCTTCCTGATGTCCAATGCCGGCTCGGTGATCATCGTGCCGGGGTACGGCATGGCGGTGGCCCAGGCCCAGCACGCGCTGCGCGAGATGGCCGACATCCTGAAGAAGAAGGGCGTCGACGTCCGCTACGCCGTCCATCCGGTCGCGGGGCGCATGCCCGGCCACATGAACGTGCTGCTGGCCGAAGCCAACGTGCCCTACGACGAGGTCTTCGAGCTCGAGGACATCAACCGCGACTTTCCGAGCACTGACGTGGCCTTCGTCATTGGTGCCAACGACGTGACGAACCCGGCGGCAAAGACCGACCCGAAGAGCGCGATCTACGGCATGCCGATCCTCGATGTCGAGCGGGCGCAGACCGTGCTGTTCGTCAAGCGCGGCATGGCGGCGGGCTATGCCGGCGTCGAGAACGAGCTGTTCTTCCGCGACAACACCATGATGCTGTTCGCCGACGCCAAGGTGATGTGCGAGAACATCGTCAAGGCGCTGGAGAGAATGCACTGATTTGCCTTCTCCCCGCGCAGGCGGGGAGAAGGATTGTGGTCATGACCCGCGCCTATGAGGCGATCCTCTTCGATGTCGGCGGCCCGCTCGACATGGAGTTCGCGTGGGAGATCGCGGTCGATTCGGCGATCGCCGCGGCTTGCGCGCTCGAGGGCATCCGTGTCGACGAGGAGATGCTGGCCGCCGCCAGCCGTCGCGCCGTCGAGGTCTTCGCGTCGGACGCCTATACCCACATGGTCGAATCGCTGTGCGGCGGCGATCCCCGGGCCAGCGCGCGCGTTCGCCGGCGCGTGCGTGAGACCCTGTCCGGCCTTGACACTTTCCAGCTGCGCCCGGGCATCGACGCGCTGCTGCAACGACTCGTGGTGCGGGGCCTGAAGCTGGCGATCGTCGCCAATCAGTCCGCCAGCGCCGTTGATCGGCTTCAGCGGGCCGGCATCGGGCGGCACTTCACGCATCTCGCGCTGAGCGAAGTGGTCGGCGTGCGCAAGCCGGATGCGGCGATCTTCCTTGGCGCCGCCCAGGCACTTGGCGTCCCGCCGCAGCGCTGCATCATGGTCGGCGACCGCATCGACAACGACATTGCGCCGGCCAAGGCGCTGGGCATGGCGGCTATCCGCTTCCGCTCCGGCCGCCACGCGCGCCAGCAGCCGCGCAGCCCGAGCGAGGCGCCCGACGCCGATGTCGTCGACGTGCTCGAGCTGGAGCGGGCGATCGAGGCGTTGTTGAGCGGCTAGCCAAAGCTGTCGTCCCGAGCGCAGCGAGGGACCCAGGGTCGGCCTGAATCCCTCGATGCGCTCGGGATGACAGAATACGTCAATGCCAGTGCGCGTGGTGGTGCTGGCCGCCGCCGAAGCGGTCGATGTGCAGCGGCGTCTTGGCCAGGCCGGGGCAGAACGTGCCGACGATCTTCTCGAGCCGCTCGTAGAGCAGCTTCGACGGCTTGTTCGCCGCCGACAGGCGCGCCCGCGCCGCCTCGGCCTTGCGTGCGAGGTCGGCCATGTCGAGAGAAAGCAGCCGGCGGTTCTCGACCACCATGCGACCGCCGATCATCACCGAGTGCACGGCCGAGCCGTCCTCGGTGTGCACGATCTGGTTGGTCGGATCGTTGAACGGGATCCAGTTCACATGGTGCAGGTCGAGGAACACGATGTCGGCCTTGTAGCCCTCGGCGACGCGCCCGATCCTGTCGCCGAAGCCCAGCGCGCGGGCGCTGCCGACGGTGGCGGCTTCCAGCACCTCCTCGGTTGTGACCCAGCGCTGCCACTCCGGCCCGCGCGATTTCGAGACCATCGAGGCCAGCCGCATGTTCTCGTACATGTTCTGGTTGTCGGAGCAGCTGGCGCCATCGGTGCCGATGCCGACGTTCACCTTCCTGTCGAGCATGCCGCGCATGTCGGCGAGCCCGTTGCCCAGCCGCATGTTGCTGCCGGGGTTGTGCGAGACCGAGCCGCCCTTGTCGCCCAGAAGCCTGTTGTCGTCGTCGTCGAGCCAGACGCCATGCGCCACGGTGAAACCCGGGCCGACGAGGCCCAGGGAATCCATATGTGCCAGCAATGTTCTGCCATAGCGCTGGTAGCCGACCACCGCCTGCACCTTGGACTCCGCGACATGGCTGTGCAGGCCGACGCCGAAATCGTGCGCCAGCCTCAGGCAGGCGCGCAGGAAGTCATCGGAGCAGTGATGCGGGATGGTCGGCGCGACGGCCATGCCGATGTCGTGGCGATCGAGCTTCCAGCCGTTCAGTGTCCTGCGCATCGCCGCGACGCTCGACTTGTAGGGCGCGAGCCGGAAGCGCTCGACGTCCTTTTGCAGACCGGGTGAGAGGCGGTCGATCAGGCCGGGGATCGCCTCGAAGAAGCTGAGATCGGCGACCATCGGCGCCACGACGGCGCGCATGCCGACATCGCGATAGGCCTGGCCGACGGCTGCGAGGCCCTCGGGCGAGGGCATCGGGAACTCGCCGATCAGGTCGTAGGCGGCGGTGCAGCCCTTGAGCACCATCTCGGCCGCGCCGATCGTGGCGGAGAGGTACTTGTCCTCCAGCGTGCGGTTGCCATTGGTCCATGGCCCGGCGGTCAGCAGCAGTTCCAAGGTGATGCGATCGAGCATGCCCTTGGCGAGGTTGCCGTGGCTGTGCGTATGGCCGTTGATCAGGCCGGGGTGCATCAGCCGGTCGCGCGCGTCGATCTGCACGGCCTCGGCCGGCGCCGGCATGCCCGGTTTGCCGATGGCGGCGATGCTGTCGCCCTTGACCAGGATATCGGCCCTGGGCGCGGCGTGGCCGCGGATGTCGAGCAGCCTGCCGCCGCGGATGATCGTGTGTGTCGCCCTGGCCATCGCGCTCTCCCCTGCCTTCCCCAGGAGGGGGAAGGTGCCCGAAGGGCGGAAGGGGGATGTCTCAACGACATCGGTGTTCGTCTTCGACATCCCCCTTCCGTCGCTGCGCGCCACCTTCCCCCTCCGGGGGAAGGGAAGACAACAAAAAAGCCGCCGGGAACCGGCGGCTCGTCTGTCGTCGCGCGGACGCCGGCGGGGCTAGTAGCCCTCGCGCTCCATGCGCTTGCGCATCAGCTTGCGCACCCGGCGGATCGCCTCGGCCCGCTCGCGGGCGCGCTTCTCGGACGGCTTCTCGTAGTTGCGCCGCAGCTTCATCTCGCGGAACACACCTTCGCGCTGCATCTTCTTCTTCAGGACGCGCAGCGCCTGATCGACGTTGTTTTCGCGGACGAGAACCTGCACTTTGATCGAGCTCCAATCGCCGAAGGGGCCCCACGGGGCCCGGAATTTCGAAGGCCGGGCTTCTAACACAGGTCCTGGGGGTTGGGAAGCCTGCCCGGCCCGCCATATACAACGCTGACCACCGCCCGAGGGATGCGCCATGAGCACCGACGAGCCGACCGCTAACCCCTTGAAAGACAAGGTTCTTGACGCCGTGCTCGCGCACGTGCCGTTCGACGGCTGGACGCGCGCGGCGATCGACAGCGCCGTGCGGGCGGGCGCGATCACCCGCGACGAGGCCACTTTGGCCTTTCCCGGGGGGATGATCGACATGATCGCCTGGCACAGCCTCAGGGCCGACCGGCTGCTGGTCGAGGAGATGGAGCGGCGCGACGTCGCCAGCCTGAAGGTGCGCGAGCGGGTGACCCTGGGCGTGCGTATGCGGCTTGAGCAGAACGTCGTGCATCGCGAGGCGATCCGGCGCGCGCTGGCGATGCTGGCCCTGCCGTTCAACGGCCTGCTGGCGAGCAGGCTGCTGTATCGCACGGTCGACGCCATCTGGTACGCCGCCGGCGACACCGCGACGGACTTCAACTTCTACACCAAGCGCGCGCTGCTGGCGGGCGTCTACTCCTCGACCCTGCTGTTCTGGCTCAACGATCGCAGCGAGGGCTTCTCCGCCACCTGGGCGTTCCTCGACCGGCGCGTCGAGGACGTGATGCGCATCGAGAAGCTGAAGAGCCGCATGCGCGAGTTCGGCACGCGGGCTACGTCGTCGGCGCGCCCAGCCGGTTGACGTGGCCCATCTTGCGGCCGGCGCGCGCCTCGCGCTTGCCGTAGAGATGCAGCTTGGCGTTCGGCTCGGCGAGGATCGCCGGCCAGTCGTTTGCCTCCTCGCCGATCAGGTTGGTCATCACCACGGGTGAT
The DNA here is from genome assembly GCA_019635875.1 of Alphaproteobacteria bacterium. Lineage (NCBI taxonomy): Bacteria > Pseudomonadati > Pseudomonadota > Alphaproteobacteria > Alphaproteobacteria bacterium. The sequence continues at coordinate 140,873 of JAHBYP010000012.1, read as the reverse complement.
CGCACGTTGACCGGGCCGAGCGGCAGGCCGCAGATCGTGCGCACGAATTGCTCGAACTGGCTGGTGGCGCAGGCATCCTGCGTCCAGTGGCCCGAATTGTGCGGCCGTGGCGCCATCTCGTTGGCCAGCACGCGGCCGTCATGCGTCACGAAGAGCTCGACGCAGAGCAGACCGACGCCAGCCAGCGCCTCGATCGCACGACAGCCGATTTCCCTGGCCTGGCGAACCACGTCGGACGAGAAGCCGCCGGGAATGGTCGAGGTGTGCAGGATGCCCTGGCGATGCACGTTGCGCGGCGGCGGGAAGCTGAGCGTCGTGCCATCGAGCGCGCGCGCGACGATCACCGAGGCTTCCGCCGCGAAGTCGACGAATCCTTCTACGATGACTTCGCGTCCGCCGAGACTGGCCCAGATCGCCCGCAGGTCGCTCGACGCATCGAGCCGCGCCTGGCCCTTGCCGTCGTAGCCTTCGGTGGTGGTTTTGGCGATCGATGGTGCGCCCACCTCGCGTACCGCCGCGACGAATCCCGCCTCGTCCCGCGCCACGGCGAAAGGCGCAGTCGGCACGCCAATGCGCTCGAAGAAGCGCTTCTCGCGCTCGCGATGCTGCGCCACGCGCAGCGCCTCGACGCCGGGCCTGAGCGGTTTCAGCGGAGCGAGGAACTCGGCGCAGGCCACCGGCACGTTCTCGAACTCGTAGGTGATGACGTCGACCTTCGACGCGAAGTCGCCGAGCGCGGCGTGGTCGTCCCACGCGGCACGCGTCCAGGCGGCCGAGACGAGGGCGGCCGGTGATTCCGCCTCGGGCGCGTAGATGTGGCAGCGATAGCCGAGATTGCCGGCGGCGAGCGCCGTCATGCGGCCAAGCTGTCCGCCGCCCAGGATGCCGATGGTCGAGCCGGGCGGCAGTGCCGTCACTTGCTCTGCTCGTCAACCGGGACCTTGGCGACGGCCGCGGTCTGGCGCGCGCGCCACGCTTCGACCGCGGCCTGCACCCGGGGATCGGACAATCCGACAATGCTGGCGGCCAGCAGGCCGGCGTTGATCGCGCCGGGCTTGCCGATGGCCAGCGTGCCGACCGGGATGCCGCCGGGCATCTGGACGATCGACATCAGGCTGTCCATGCCCTTCAGCGCCTGGCTCTCGACCGGCACGCCCAGCACCGGCAGCGGCGTCATCGAGGCGGTCATGCCTGGCAGGTGCGCGGCCCCGCCCGCGCCGGCGATGATCACCTTGATGCCGCGCATCTTGGCCGACGCGGCGTAGTCCATCATCCGCCTGGGCGTGCGATGCGCCGAGACGATGCGCGTCTCGTGCGCGACGCCCAGCGCCTGAAGCGTCTCGGCGGCGTGGCGCATGGTGGCCCAGTCGGACTGGCTGCCCATGATGATGCCGACAACGGGCTTGGCCGCCGTCGAGGTCTTGCGTCTGGCCATGTCAGGAGATCACGTCAGAGGGTCACGCGATGATGTCGGGGATGAGACGGCTCTCAAGTTGCAGCATCAGGTCCTTGAGCACCAGCTTGCGTTTCTTGAGCCGCTGCAGCTGCAGCTGGTCGAAGGGCGGCTGTTCCGTCAGGCGGGCGATGACATCGTCGAGGTCGCGGTGTTCCTGACGCAGCGTCTCGAGCTTCGCCCGAATGGTGGCCAGGCCGTCGATGTCGTCGTTGTCCTGCATGTCCGGCGGACACTAGCAAAACCCGGCCCGCGCGTGTACGGCTTCCGGCGCGATGAGCGATTTCCTTCCCCATCCGTTCTGGAATTTTTCCCTCGAGGTCTATGGCGGCGACGGCGCGGCGCGCGCCTGTCTCGACCTGCAGGAGCGGCGCGGCGCCGACGTCAACCTGCTGCTGTACTGCGCCTGGCTGGGTGCCTCCGGCCGCGGCACGGTGACGGTGGAAAAGCTGCGCGCGGTGATCGCCGAGATCGCGCAGTGGCAATCGGAAGTGGTGCGGCCCGCCCGCGCGCTGCGCCAGAAGATCAAGGCGCTGGGCGGCGCCACCACGGGCTCGGGCGCCGATTTTCCGGCCCAGGTCGATGCGACGCGGCGCAAGGCCGCCGAGGCCGAGCTGGCGGCCGAGCATGTCGAGCAGCTGGTGCTGGCCGCGCACGCGCCGTTCTCAGGCGATCGCGACAGGCCGGTGCGCGAGCGGCTGCGCGCCGCCGTCGGCAATCTCGGCGTCTACGCCGTCTGCCTGGGCGTGACGCCCGACGATCGTGATCGCGAGGCCGTCGCGTCGATCCTCGCGGCGGCTTTTCCCGTCATGCCGCGCTTTGAGGTCGAGCGCTCGGTCGGGTTGCGTGCAAGCTCTACGGCATAGGCGCGCGTGTTCACATTTTGTGACTCGCGCATGTGCACGGTTGACCGTGCGCGGTGCGCGTACCATGTTCGAGATGTCCCGGACGGGATTGCGCCGTGGGCGTTGGAGAGCGCCCTGAGGTGTGAGCGCACCGCCTGCACGCGCGGCACCCGTCGGACGTTGGTTGAAACCACGGAAGGAGGATGCGCATGATCGCAGAGACTCCACCGGGCTACCGGTTCTGGTACCGCTGAGAAGCGGGACCACGACGCGACCGACGGACACCCTGACAAGGTCCACCCGCCGTCGCGTTGCTCACCCACAATCGAATAGTCTCTTTGCCGGGCAACCGGCCAGCGGCGCCGCTGGTGTCGAGGTGCGCGGAATTTGGATCCTTGAAGGATCATCGCGGGCGGAAGCCCCGGAGCCCCGATCTCACCGAGTGAGACGGGGCTCTTGCATTGGGGGGCCTTTGCGTTGTCAGCCGCCCCAGCGCTTCACGATCCCCGCGTCGAGATCGAACAGGTCGAGTATGCGGCCCACCGAGTGGTTGACGATGTCGTCGACCGTCGCCGGCCGGCTGTAGAAAGCCGGCATCGCCGGCGCGACGATCGCGCCCAGCTCGGACACCGTCACCATGTTGCGCAGGTGCACCGCGTGCAGCGGCGTCTCGCGCACCATCAGCACCAGCTTGCGGCGCTCCTTCAGCACCACGTCGGCGGCGCGCGTCAGCAGCGAACTCGAGATGCCCGCGGCGATCTCGCCCAGCGAACGCATCGAGCAGGGTGCGATCACCATGCCAAGGGTGCGGAACGAGCCCGAGGAGATCGCCGCGGCGAGGTCGGTGGGGTTGTGCGTCACGTCTGCCAGCGCCTTGACGTCCTTGACCTTGAGTTCGGTCTCGTAGGCCAGCGTGACCTCGGCGGTCCTGGTCATCACCAGATGGGTCTCGACCGGCAGCGCGCGCAGCGCCTGCAGCAGGCGCACGCCGTAGATCACGCCCGAGGCGCCGGAAATGCCGACGATCAGCCGGGGTTGTGGATGGTCGGGGCTTGACATGCGGGCCGGACCTTACCCCGACGCTGTGACAAAGTCGCCCCTCGGGCTGGCGCCGGTCCGCGAATCGGCGTTACACTTCGCCGTCTGCTACAGCTCGGAGGTTACCGATGAGCACGCCGGATCGTATCGAAGCCCTGAAGCAGCGGCACCAGGTGCTGGAACAGGCCATCGACGACGAGAACGCCAGACCCTATCCGAACGAGGAAGTGCTCCACGAACTGAAGAAGAAAAAGCTCAGGCTGAAGGACGAGATCCTCTCGCTGTCCACACGCCACTGACCGCCGCGCCGCGCTGAGCGGCGCTGCCCAGGGGTAGTGGTTCACCGGCCGGGCGCGATCCCGCGGGGCGCGCCAGCGGTTGATGGGGTCGGTTTTGCCGGCCCTTTTGCTGACCGCCTTTGGTGCGCTCAGCGCACCCGATGCAGGTTGACGGTCCAGCGGCTCAGGCCGCCGAAGAGCCCCGAGCTCGCCTCGCCGCGGCACACCGCGACATTGTCGGCGCCGACCGTGCAATCGAGCCGGTCCTGGTACCAGGTGGTGCCGTCGGAGCAGGTCGTGTCGGCATCGCGCAGGCGCAGGACCGTGCCCTCGTAGCGGCCTTGCGCCGCCGTGCGGCAGGTCATGCCGGCGCGCCGGAAGACGAAGCTGCCGCGGCCATTGGCGTCGAAGCAGTATTCCGACACGCCCGGCCCAGGCTGCTGCGGATGATGGCGGAACGGATCGGTGCGCCAGCAGCCCTGCAGGAACGATAGATCCGTGGTTGGCGCCTTGGGCAGGCGCAGGCGGCCGTCATCTGGCGGCCTGGGCGGATCCGGCTTCTTCTCGACCACCTGTGGCGGCTTGGGCGGCGGCTTGGGCGGATCGGGCTTCTTCTCGACGACCGGCGGCGGCGGTGCGGGCGGTGGTTTGGGCGGTTCCGGCGGCCTGCACGCCGCGTGCCGGGTGGCGAAGGTCTCGCGCAGCGAGGCCAGCGTGGCCTTCAGCCGCTCGGCGGCCTGCTGCGCCTCGCCGAGATCGCGGCTGAGCCCGATCGCCGGATCGGGTGGCGCCGGCGGGGCGGGCGGCGGCGGCACCGGCGGCAATTGCCTCACCGCGACGTCGGGCTCGACCGGGACGACCTGGCGCAGCCAGTAGGCCGCACCCAGCACCAGCAGGATACCCAGCAACCCGACCAGCAGCGCCGGCCAGATCGCACCGCGCCGGACGATGGCAGGTGCGACGACGGCCGCCGCGACGGGGGCCGCCGCGGGCGCGGCGGTGCTCGACACTGCGGCCGGCACCGTCGGGGCCGACACGATCGCCCCGGCGCCTTCGGCCTCGTAGCCCCAGCACACCACCACCGGCTGGTCGCCGACGAGGAACACGTAGTCGTCGGACGGCCGGCGCACGGCCAGCGCCAGCGCGCGCGCCAGCAGGCGGGCATCCTCGGAAGACGTCTCGGCGAGCCGCGCGCCAAGCCCCTCGATGTCCCTGGCGAGCGCCTCGACCTCGCTGAGCGCGGCGGCGCGCTCCCCGGGCGGCAGCGCCGAGAGCGGTGTCACCAAGCCCTCGGACTCGCTGTACCAGTCGATGCGGCGGCCGGCTCCCTCGGGTTGCGGCTCGGCGAGCAGGCGGGCATGGCGCTCGCTCAGCCGCCGACGCAGCACGCCGCGGATCTGCTCGTGCGCGGCGTGCAGCGGCTCGCCGCGTACGCCCAGCGGACGCACACCGGTCAGTGTCGATCTAACGAGCGTGGCGCCAGGCAAGTCGGGCGGGTCCCCGGGTGAGGGCGGCTACCGTACGCGATGCAGGTTGACCGTCCAGCGTTCGGTGCGGTTGCTGCCACTGCAGAAGGCGACGCCGTTGGCACCGGGCTGGCAATAGAGATGATCCTGCGCCCAGCGGCCGCGTGGCGAGCAGGTGGTGTCGGCATCGACCACGGCGAGCTGGCCGCCGTTGAAGCGCGCGGTGGCCGGCGCGCGGCAGGTCACGCCATTGTCGAAGCGGAATTCCATCGAGCCGTTGCCGCGCGAGTCGAAGCAGTAGGTGGCGAAGCCCGGCCGGATCGCCGGACCATGCTTGAAGGTGTCGGTGCGCCAGCAGCCCTGCAGGAACGAGTAGTCGTTGGTCGGCGCCTTGGGCATGCGCAGGCGATCGTCGCCCGGCGGCGCCGGCGGCACGGCGGGTGGCTTGGGTGGATCGGGTTTCTTCTCGACGACCTGCGGCGGCTTGGGCGGCGGCTTGGGTGGGTCGGGCTTCTTCTCGACGGCCTGCGGCGGTTTCGGCGGCGGCTTGGGTGGCTCCGGCGGCTTGCAGTCGGCGCGCTTGGCCTTGAGCTCGTCGCGCAACGAGGCAAGCGTGGCACGCAGCTTGGCCTCGTCGTCCTGCGCCGCGCCGAGATCCTTGTTGAGGCCGACGGCCGGGTCGGGCGGCGGCGGTGGCGCGGGCGGCGCCGGCGGCGGCGGCAATTGCGTCACCGCGACGTCGGGGCCAACCGGCGAGCATTGGCGCAGGAAGTACGAAGCGATCAGCGCCAGCAGAATGGCGAACAGGCCGATCAGCAGCCAGCGCAGCCACGGGAAGGGCGCGGCGGCCGCCAGGGTCGCCGGCCCGCTGGCCAGCACGGCGGCCGGCGCCGCCGTCGTTGCGGCAGGCGCGACGGCGGCGGGTGCGGCCGCCGGCACCATCGGCGGCGGCAGCAGCGTGCCGGCGGCGTCGGGCTCGTAGCCCCAGGCGACGATCACCGGCTGGTCGTCGATCAGGAAGATGTAGTCGTCCGACGGCCGGCGCGCCGTGAGCTCGAGCGCGCGGCCGGTGAGCTGCGCATCGTCGGATGGCGCGGCCTTGAGCGAGGCGGCGAGATGGGCGATGTCGTCGGAGAGTTTAGCGACCTCGGCGAGCAGCGACGCCTTGCGCTCGGGCGCCAGCTCGGCGAACGGCACGACCGCGCCCGGCAGGTCGCTATACCAGTCGATGCGCCGGCCACTCTCGTCGGGCTGCGGCTCGGCCAGCAGCCGCGCATGGCGCTCGCCCAGACGCCGGCGTACGACGCCGCGGATCTGCTCGTGCGCCTGGTGCAGCGGCTCGCCGCGCACGCCAAGCGGGCGGACACCGGTCAGGGTCGTGCGGACGAGATTGGTGCCGGCCACGGCAAAGACTCTGCGACTCGCGTTCGTTCGGGGCGCCGATTATGCGGGGCCAATTATGGCGCGCCTCGGGCGCAACGGTTTCGCCTTCCTACCGGCGGTGCAGGCGCACGGTGAAGGATGTGGCGGGATTGCGGCGACCGCCCGGTCCCGGCAGGTTGGTTTCGCCGCTGCACTGCGCGACGCCGCTTGCGTCCGGGCGGCACAGCAGGCGGTCCTGCGACCAGAAGCTGCCGTCGCTGCAGTTGGTGTCGGCGTCGGCGATCTGCAGCGTGTCGCCCTGGAAGCGGGCCCGTGCCGGCGCGCGGCAGGTGGTGCCGTTCTGCCAGACGAAGACCAGCTGGCCATTGCCGTGCTCGTCGAAGCAATAGGTGTGATGGCCCGGCGCATGGCGCGGCGTGTAGCGGAACGAATCGCCGCGCCAGCAGCCTTTGAGGAAGCTGTAGTCGTTGGTCGCCTTGGGCGGCAGCTTGAGGATCGGATCCTGCGGCGGCTTGGGCGGCGGTTTGGGTGGATCAGGCTTCTTCTCCACGACCTGCGGCGGCTTGGGCGGTGGCGGCGGGGGTTCCGGCGGCTTGGGGGGCGGGCAGGCCGCGCGCTTGGCGGCGAACTCGTCGCGCAACGATGCCAGCATGGCACGCAGCCTGTCGGCCTCGGCCTGCGCCTCGCCCAATGCCGCATGCAGGCCGATGCGCGGATCGGGCGGCGCCGGCGGGACGGCCGGCGCGGGCGGCGGCGGCAGGTGCGTCACGGCGATGATCGGTGATTCCGGCAGAAACTGACGCAGCACGTAGGCCGCGGTCAGCGCCAGCACGATGGCCAGCGCGCTCGCCAGCAGCCAGCCGAGCCACGGAAAAGGCGCGGCAGCGACGGCCACCGGCGCTGACGCAGGCGGCGGTGGCGCCGCCGCGATCGCCGGCACCGGCTCTGCGACGGCGGCGGGCGCCGCCGCCGGAAACGCCGGCGGCAGCAACGTGCTGGCGGAATCGGGCTCGTAGCCCCAGCACACGATCACAGGCTGATCGCCGACCAGGAACACGTATTCGTCGGACGGGCGGCGACAGGCGAGCTCGATCGCCTGGCCGGTGATGCGCGCGTCGGCCGATGGTGCCTGCTGCAACTGCGCGCCAAGGCCGGCGATGTCGGCGACCAGCGTGTCGACATCGGCCAGCGCAGTAACGCGCTCGGTCTCCGGCAACGACGCCATCGGGCGAACAGTGCCCGCCATGTCGCTGTACCAGTCGATGCGGCGGCCGGCGTCGTCGGGCTGCGGCTCGGCCAGCAGGCGCGCGTGCCGTTCGCCCAGCCGACGGCGGACCACGCCGCGGATCTGCTCGTGCGTGGCGTGCAGCGGCTCGCCGCGCACGCCCAGGGGGCGGACGCCGCTCAGCGTGGTGCGGACGAGAGTCGTGCCGGCCACGGCACCCCTGTCTGGTTAGAGCGCCTTCGCCCAGTCGCGCAGCACGAATTTCTGCACCTTGCCCGTCGAGGTCTTGGGCAGGTCGCGGAAGACGATGGTGCGCGGAATCTTGTAGCCGGCCATGTTGGCGCGGCAGAAGGCGGTGATCTCCTCGGCCGTGGCGCTCATGCCGGGCTTGAGCACGACGAAGGCGCAGGGCGTCTCGCCCCATTTCTCGTCCGGCCGCGCCACGACGGCGGCTTCCAGCACGGCGGGATGCTGGTACAGGACGCCTTCGACCTCGATGGTCGAGATGTTCTCGCCGCCGGAGATGATGATGTCCTTCGAGCGGTCGCGCAGCTCGATGTAGCCGTCGGCATGCGCCACGCCGAGATCGCCGGAATGGAACCAGCCGCCGGCGAAGGCCTCCTGCGTCGCCTTGGGATTCTTCAGGTAGCCCTTCATCACCAGATTGCCGCGGAAGAACACCTCGCCCATGGTCGCGCCATCGTTGGCCACCGGCATCATCGTCAAGGGATCGAGCACCGCCACGCCGTCCTCGGCGGCGTAGCGCACGCCCTGGCGCGCCTTCAGCCTGGCCCGCTCGGCGCTCGAGAGCTGGTCCCATTCGTCGTGCCAGGCGCAGACCGTGGCCGGGCCATAGACCTCGGTCAGGCCGTAGACATGGGTGATGTGGAAGCCCTGCTTCTCCACCGCCTCGAGCACGGCAGCCGGCGGCGGCGCCGCCGCGGTCATGAACTCGACGGTGTAGGGCAATTCGCGGCGTTCCTCCGGCGCGGCGTTGATGATGAAGTTCAGGATCACCGGCGCGCCGCACATGTGCGAGACGTCCTCGTCGGCCAGCGCGTCGAAGATGGTCTTGGCGCTGATGCGCCGCAGGCAGACGCTGGTGCCGGCGACCAGCGCGAGAGTCCAGGGAAAGCACCAGCCGTTGCAATGGAACATCGGCAGCGTCCACAGGTACGTGGGATGCATGCCCATCGCCCACTGCGTGGCGTTGCCATAGGCCGACAGCGTGGCGCCGCGGTGATGGAAGACCACGCCCTTGGGGTTGCCGGTGGTGCCCGAAGTGTAGTTCAGCGAGATCGCATTCCACTCGTCAGCGGGGTATTCCCAGGCATGGTCGGGGTCGCCGCCGGCGATGAAGTCCTCGTAGGTGAGATCGCCGACCGGCTCGCCGCCGGCATACTCCGAATCGGCAATGTCGATCACCAGCGGCTTCACGGTGGCTTTGGCCAGGGCATCCCTGATCACGCCGTGAAACTCGCGGTCGGCCATCAGCACCTTGGTCTCGCTGTGGTCCAGAATGAAGGCGATCATCGCCGCGTCGAGCCGCGTGTTGAGCGCGTTGAGCACCGCGCCGCACATCGGCACGCCGAAATGCGCCTCGTAGATCTCCGGGATGTTGGGCGCCATGACCGACACGGTGTCGCCGATGCCGATGCCGCACTTGTCCAGTGCCGAGGCCAGCCGGCGGGCGCGTTCGTAGGTCTGCCGCCAGGTGTAGCGGCGCTTGCCGTGCACCACGGATGGGCGGTCGGGATACACGCTGGCGGAACGCTCGAGGAATTGCAGCGGCGTGAGCGGCGCGTAGTTGGCGGCGTTGCGATCGAGATCGCGCTCGAAGATGTTGGCGCCCACCGGCGCCACGTGGTGCTTGCCGGCGGGCCGTGCCGCGGGCATGCGCACGGACGATGCGCGCGCCTTCACCGGCCGCCGCGGCGCGGGCCGCGCGGGCGGCACCACGGGCTTGGCGGCGATCGGCTTGGCCTTTGCCTTCGCCTTGGTGGCGACCTTGGCCTTCGCGGCAGGCTTCCTGGCGACGGGCTTCTTCGTCGCCTTGGCCGCTGGCCTCTTCGCGCCGCCCTTGCCCGGTTTCTTGCCCTTCGCCATTGCGATCCCTCGTACGCGTATTCTGCCGGACCCGATTCGAGCGCGAAGATTAGGACGGTTCGTGGGCGGACGGGAATGACGATTGCGCGCACGAGGACGATGACGACACGCCGTTTCGTAGGCGTGGCCGCCACGACACAGTGCGCCGGCGATCGACGGCGCCGCGTGCATTTCGCGTTGCCCGCCCGCCCGATGGCGCGTAGAAGCCGCGCCCTCACGGCCGGCGGGCCGAGTGGGTTGGGTTATTGCCTGCCACGCAGGAGGCCGGGTTCGACTCCCGGAGGCTTCGGCCCTAGCTCACGGAGAGCGCCGATCGCCGGGCGGCGCGAGCCGGTCGGCGACTACCCCAGCCCTGCACCACGCCCGCCGCGCCCCGTGGGATCTGCACGGGCCGAAGCGATTGGGTTATCGGTAACTGTTGGACCCGGGTTCGACTCCCGGCGGCGGCGACGCCGTAGCTCAGCGGCAGAGCGACAGTCGCGTGGCGACACGCGAGCCCCAGTCCGAAACATGCCCGTGCGGTGCTCCGGCGAGGATCGGCGCGGGCCGATGGTATTGGGTTATTGCCAGGCCGAAGGACCGGGTTCGATTCCCGGCGGCGGAATCCGCCGTAGCTCATGGACGGGCATCGGCCGCGCGGCGACGCGCTCTCCCAGTCCACCCCATGCCCGCGTCGATCCCTCCGGCGACTGTTTCCCCGGGAACAGCGGCGCGCGCCCTTTCGTGCTCTACTGCCGGCGCATTCATGAGTTCATCCGGCATCAACGGAGGCGGACCATGGCACGCGCGATGTGGATCGAGCCCGAGATCGTCGATCTGACCGACGTCAGCAACAAGCTCGAGCGCAAGGGCACGCGGCAGGCGTCGGCGGTCAACGCCGCCATCCTGCACCAGACCGCCGACGATCGCGGCAGCGAGCCGATGCAGTTCAAGAACACCAGGGCGCATTTCGTCGTGACCAAGACCGGCAAGATCGTCCGGCTGCATCCGGTCGAAGCCATGCTCTGGGCGTCGAACGCCTTCAACGATGTCGGCGTCGCCATCGAGTTCGCCGGACATTTCCCGACCGAGAAGGGCATCTGGTGGACGGGCAATTCGGCGCGCAACGTGCCGACGAACCTGCAGGTCGAGGCCGGTCGCGAACTCGTGCTGTTTCTGTACATGAAGCACGGCATCAAGCACGTCTATGCCCACCGCCAAGGCTACCTGCCGGACAACGGCATCTACAAGGCGGGCATCGTCAACCAGCGCTCGAACTGCCCCGGGCCTGATATCTGGTACTGCGTCGGCGAATGGGCGAAGTCCAACCTCGGCCTCGGCGACGGCGGCGCGGGCTACAAGATCGGCAACGGCACGGCGATTCCCGACAGCTGGCGAAGCGCCCGGGTCCCATCCTTCTGATCCGGTGTCGCGCGTTGCATCGATGACACAGGTCATGACGATCGCGCCGCCATGGCGTTTTCCGCGTTGCGCTCGACACGCGCCGCGATTACAACCCGCGCCCTCATCGCGTCGTCCCCGACGGGACGGCCGGTGGGATCGGCGCGGACTGTTCCTGTCCACGCCATGCCTCGCGATCCTTCCGGGTGGGTCGCGCGGCGCCACTTCATCCCCCGGAGGACGACCGATCGTGGGTAATCGCACACGAGTTACCAGACCAGCCGGAGCACCGGCGGAGCGCTGACGTCGTCCGCGCTGTCCGCCGGCGATCGACGCCTGGAGGACAGCATCATGAAGAACATCCTGACCATGTTGAGGTGGCCCCTCGGGGGCCAGCAGCGTCCGTTGCCCGGCGAGGCGATGGCGGCGAACGACGCCGGTGGCTACGTCTACGCGCTCGACGACTGGGCGCGGCTCGACCGTTTCCTGGTCCTGGGCAGCGAGGGCGGCACCTACTACGCCTCGGAGGTCGCGCTGACGCGTGGCAACGCGCAGGCGGTGACGCGGGTCATCGCGGCGGACGGCGCGCGCGCCGTGGCGCGGATCGTCGAGATCAGCGCCGGCGGCCGCGCCCCGAAGCACGACCCGGCGCTGTTCGCGCTGGCGCTTGCGGCCTCGGCCGAGGCGCCGCAGACCCGTGCGCTCGCGCTCGCGGCGCTGCCCAAGGTCGCGCGCACCGGATCGCAGCTGCAGCGTTTCGCCGAATACGTGCAGGGCCTGCGCGGCTGGGGTCGCGGCCTGCGGCGTGCGATCGCGCGCTGGTACCTCGATCAGAAGCTGTCGGACCTCGAGCTGCAGGCCATGAAGTACAAGGCCCGCGGCGAGAAGGGGCATCGCTGGTCGCACCGTGATCTCTTGCGCCTGGCGCATCCCCTGGCGCCGGCCGAGGACGTGGCGCGGCGCGCGCTGTTCGACCGCATCGCGCGGCCCGACGGCGGCTTCGAGCTGCCGGCGGCGCTGGCGCGCACCGCGGCGGCGGAGCGTCTGGCGAAGACCAAGCGGGTGGGCGAGGCGGTCAAGCTGATCGCCGACCACGACCTGCCGCGCGAGGTGGTGCCGACGGCGCTGCTGAACGAGATCGACGTGTGGCTGGCGCTGCTGCAGCGGATGCCGATGACGGCGATGCTGCGCTCGCTGGCGCGGATGACCGCGGCCGGGCTGTTGAGGCCCGGCAGCGGCTCGGAGCGCACGGTGGTCGAGCGTCTGGCGGATGTCGAGCGGCTGCGTCGGGCGCGCGTGCACCCGCTGCAGGTGCTGACGGCGCTGGCGGTCTATCGCTCGGGCCACGGCGTGCGCGGCTCGCTGCGCTGGCTGCCCTCGGCTAAGGTCGTCGACGCCCTTGACGGCGCGTTCTACCGCGCCTTCGCCGGCGTCGAGCCGGCCGGCAAGCGGGTGCTGATCGGCCTCGACGTGTCGGGATCGATGGGCGCCGGCCAGGTGGCGGGCTCGCCGCTCACGCCGCGCGAGGCGGCAGCGGCGATGGCACTGGTCACCCTGGCGAGCGAGCCGCAGACCGCGGTGGTGGCGTTCACCGATCGTCTGGTGCCGCTGGCGCTCTCGGCGCGGCAGCGTCTGGACGACGCGGTGGCGATGACGGCGAACCTGCCGTTCGGCGCCACCGACGTCGCGCAGCCGATGCTCTACGCGCTGGAGCACGGCCTGAAGGTCGACGCGTTCGTGGTCTACACGGACAACGAGACCTGGGCCGGCGCGGTGCATCCCGTCGAGGCGCTCAGGCGCTACCGGCGGGCCACGGGCCTCGCGGCGAAGCTGGTGGTGGTCGGCCTGACCTCGACCGGCTTCACCATCGCCGATCCGGACGACGCCGGCATGCTCGACGTCGTCGGCTTCGACGCTGCCGCACCGCAGCTGATCTCGCGCTTCGTCGCGGGAGCGATCTGAGACGGAGGAGGGAGCTCGAAAGAGCTCCCTCTTTTGTTGCGAGCGCCGGCGTTCCGCTGGCTCATCCCTCGAATCACCGGAACGGGCTGCCGTGGCGTTCGTCGGCGGCGAAGGCCTCGTCGCTCAGCGCGCGCAGGAAGGCGATCAGGTCGTCGCGTTCTGCCGCGCTGATGGTGAATCCGTTCAGACGTGAGTCCTTCAGCGGGCTGAACCTGTCAGACGAAGCGAGCGTCGGTGCGCCCGACGCGTAGCGGTCGATCACCGCCTCGAGCGAGGTCATCGAGCCGTCGTGCATGTAGGGCGCGCGCTGGGCGACGTCGCGCAGGCTGGGGGCACGGAAGCGGCCCATGTCCTGCGGCTTGTCGCTGCTCTCGATCAGGCCGCGGTCGATGGCGCGATAGGCGCCCTTGCCGTCGAGGTCGTAGAGGCCGGCATTGGCGTAGACCACCGGGGCGGCGCCGGGCAGCAGCCTGCCGGCCAGCGGCCCGAAGGTCGCGCCGGCGTGGCAGGCGCCGCAGCCGAGCCGGGCGTCGAAGAACAGCTTCTCACCGCGCTGCGCCGAGGGGCTCAGCGCCTCGCGTTCGCCGGCGAAGCGGAAGCGCTCGTAGGGCGTGGTGAAGGACACCAGCGAGCGCTGGTAGGCGGCGAGCGCCTTGATGATCTGGTCGAAATCGACCTTGCCGCCCTTGTCGGGAAAAGCCTCGGTGAACAGCCGGCGATAGGTCGGGTCGTGCTCGAAGCGGTCGACGACCGAGGCTTCGTGGCCGTTGGCCTCCATCTCGGGCGGATCGGCGCGGAACAGCGGCTGGTGCGCCTGGTCCTCCAGCGTCGTCATCCGATGATCCGCCCAGGTCAGGGTCTCGCGGTAGCCGACATTGGTCAGCGGCGGCGCGCGGCGGCGGACCTTGCCGCCGGTGACGCCGATCGAGGGATGGCGCGGGTCGCTGAAGGCGTGCTCGGGCATGTGGCAGGACGAGCACGAGATGTAGCTCGGGCCCGAGAGCTTCTGGTCGAAGAACAGCCGGCGGCCGAGCTCGACCTTGGCGACGCTCATCGCGTTGGCGGCGGGCACCGGCGGCGGCGGCAGCCAGGCGGGCAGCGCCCAGACGTAAGCCTGGGCCAAGGCAGGCGACGCGACCGAGATCATCAGGGCCGCGAGCGCAACGAGACGAAATGCGATCGGCATGGCGGTCACCCGGAATGGCCGGAGCATAGCACGTTGCCCGTGGATCGGGCCGCCGTATGTCTGACACAATGGCCCTTTGGGCATAAGGGTTAGAAAGAGGGAGGGCCGCCATGGAAGCCGGCGACACATACCGCGCGCTGCACCGCCGCTCGCTGGAGGATCGCGAGGGCTTCTGGCTCGAGCAGGCCCGGGCGATCGACTGGGCGCGCCAGCCGGCGCGCGCGCTCGACGACAGCCGCGCGCCATTCTACCGCTGGTTCCCCGATGGCGAGCTCAACACCTGCCACAACGCGCTCGACCGTCACGTCGAGGCCGGCCGCGGCGCGCAGGCGGCGCTGGTCTACGATTCGCCGGTCACCGGGCAGAAGGAAACCTTCACCTACGCCGAGCTGCGCGAGGGCGTCGCCGAGCTGGCCGGCGCCATCGCCGCGCTCGATGTCGGCAAGGGCGACCGCGTCATCATCTACATGCCGATGGTGCCCGAGGCGGCAATGGCCATGCTGGCCTGCGCGCGGCTGGGCGCGGTGCACTCCGTCGTCTTCGGCGGCTTCGCGGCCAACGAGCTGGCCACGCGCATCGACGACTGCCAGCCGAAGCTGATCATCGCCGCCTCCTGCGGCATCGAGCCCGGCCGCGTCGTCGCCTACAAGCCGCTGCTCGACCAGGCGATCGAGCTGGCGCAGCACAAGGTGCCCAGGGTGCTGATGCTGCAGCGCCCGCAGCACCCGGCGATGATGATCGACGGCCGCGACATCGACTGGGCGAGCTTCGTGCCGGGCAAGCCCAGGGCGGCCTGCGTCACGGTCAAGAGCACCGATCCGCTCTACATCCTCTACACCTCGGGCACGACCGGCCAGCCCAAGGGCGTGGTGCGCGACAACGGCGGCTACTGCGTGGCGCTCAAGTGGTCGATGCTCAATCTCTACGGCGTGAAGCCCGGCGAGGTGTGGTGGTGCGCCTCCGACGTGGGCTGGGTGGTGGGCCACAGCTACATCGTCTACGGCCCGCTGATCCATGGCGCGACCAGCGTGCTCTACGAGGGCAAGCCGGTCGGCACGCCAGACGCCGGCGCATTCTGGCGGGTGATTTCCGAGCACGGCGCGGTGGCGCTGTTCACCGCGCCGACGGCGTTCCGCGCCATCAAGAAGGAGGATCCCGAGGGCAGGTTCGTGCGTCAGTACGATCTGTCGAAGTTCCGCACCCTCTTCCTCGCCGGCGAGCGCGGCGATCCGCCGACCATCGAATGGGCGCAGGATCTGCTCGGCGTGCCGGTGATCGATCACTGGTGGCAGACCGAGACCGGCTGGCCGATCTGCGGCAATTTCCAGGGGCTGGACCCCATGCCGGTGAAGCTGGGCTCGACCGCGGTGCCCTCGCCGGGCTGGCAGATCGAGGTGCTCGACGAGCAGGGCAGGCCGGTGAAGCCGGGCGAGATCGGCGCGCTGGCGGCCAGGCTGCCGATGCCGCCGGGCGCGCTGCCCACCCTGTGGAACGCCGACGAGCGCTTCCGGCAGGCCTATCTCGCGGAGTATCCCGGCTACTACAAGACCGGCGACGCCGGCTTCATCGACGAAGACGGCTACGTCTCGGTGATGACGCGGGTCGACGACGTGATCAACGTCGCCGGCCATCGCCTGTCGACGGGCCAGATGGAGGAGGTGCTGGGCGCGCATCCCGACGTCGCGGAATGCGCGGTGATCGGCGTCGCCGACGAGCTCAAGGGCCAGTTGCCGCTGGGATTCCTGGTGCTGAAGGCCGGCGTCAACCGCCCGCATCCCGAGATCGTCTCGGAAGTCGTCAAGCTGGTGCGCGACCGCATCGGCCCGGTCGCGGCCTTCAAGAGCGCGGTGGTAGTGGCGCGCCTGCCCAAGACGCGTTCCGGCAAGATCCTGCGCGGCACGATGCAGAAGATCGCCGACTCGCAGGACTACCGGATGCCCGCGACCATCGACGATCCGGCGATCCTCGGCGAGATCGGCGAGGCGCTGAAGCCGGTGGGGTATGCGCGGTAAACGCCGCTGTCATTCCGAGCGTAGCGAGGAATCCAGTCGCATCATGGATCCCTCGCAGCGCTCGGGATGACAGCGTGATCCAATCGACGCATGGGCAAAGCCATCGTGACGATGCCGCCCCGGCATCGATCGCCGATGTATCGTCCGCGCGCATGAATCAGGGGAGCGAAAGATGGCGCGGCTCGAGGATCTGACACCGGCGATGGCCGAGCGGCTGCGTGCGCTGGAGTGCCCGGTGTACGCCAGCGCGCCCTTCGTCGCCGGCGGCAAGCTGTCGGGCCGGCGCGTCGCCATCGTCAGCTCGGCCGGCATCCATCGCCGCGGCGAGCCGCCGATGATGCCCGGCGCCAACGAGTTGCGCGAATTGCCGGCGTCGCTGCCCGCCGGCGACATCGTCATGACCCATGTCTCGGTGAACTACGACCGCACCGGCTTCCAGCGCGACATCAACACGATCTATCCGATCGACCGGCTGCGCGAGCTGGCCGAAGAGGGCGTCATCGGCTCCATCGCCGACACGCACTTCGTTGTGATGGGCGCCAACGATCCGAAGCAATGGGACGCGCTGGCCGATCAGCTCGCCCAGCGCCTGCGCCAGGATCGCGTCGATGCGGTGCTGCTCAGCCCGGTTTGACCCTTCTGCACGCGCGCCGTGAGCGCGCTCAGCCATCTCATCGAGCAGCGCGGCATCGCCACGGTCGCGCTCGGCATCATCCGCCTGCACATGGAGAAGGTGCGCGTGCCGCGCGGCCTGTGGGTGCCCTTCGAGCTCGGCCGGCCGCTGGGCGAGCCACAGGACGCCGCCTTCCAGCGCCGTGTGGTGCTGGCGGCGCTGTCGCTGCTCGAGCGCGACGACGGGCCGGTGATCCTCGAGGACTACGCCGAGGAAGCGCCCGGGCGTCTGCCGCAGCAGGGCTGGCGCCCGGCCGTCGAGCTGCCGGCGGTCCCACGGCCGGCCGCCGACGCCTCGGCCGCCGAATGGGCCGCCGCCCTGCGGGCCGAATGGGCGCCGCTGACGATGCGCGCGCGCACCACCATCGGCGGCAGCCGCCTCGAGCGCGAGCGGTGGCCCGAGCTGCTGGCCGCCTTCGCGTCGCGCACGCCGCCGAGGGAATCGCCGGTCGCCGGCCTGCGGCCTGTGCAGGCCGCGCGCTATGCCGCCGACGACCTGAAGGCGCTCTACACCGAAGCGGCGGTCGCGCCCGATGACCGGCCGAGCAGCGCGCAGGTGCTGGACTGGTTCTGGAATTCCACGGTGGCAGCGGCCCTGCTGCGGCGCATCCGCGCCGCCTGTCTCGCCAGCGACGACCGGGTGCTCGCCCTGGTGGGTCCCCAGTTCGTGCCGGCCGCCCGCGTCTAGGAGCGCGGCCTCGTCGCCAGCATCATGTAGTTGACGTCGAGGTCGCGCGGGTCGATGCGCCAGCGCCCGGTGATCGGGCTGTAGACGATGCCCGCCAGCTCCTCCACGGAAAGCCCGGCGGCGCGCAGGCCGCGCGCCACTTCCGAGGGCTTGAGGAACTTGCGCCAGTCATGCGTGCCGCGCGGCAGCCAGCGCATGACGTACTCGGCGCCGATGATGGCCAGGGCAAAAGCCTTGGTCGTGCGGTTCAGGGTCGAGAGGATCAGCACGCCGCCGGGCTTCACCAGCGCTGCGCAGCAGGCGATGAAAAGATCGACGTCGGCGACATGCTCGACGATCTCCAGCGCCAGCACGACGTCGTATTGCCTGCCCTCGTCGCGCAGCATCTCGGCGGTGCCGGCGCGGTAGTCGACGGCGAGGCCCATGCGCTCGGCATGCAGGCGCGCCACGCCGACATTGCGCTCGGAGGCGTCGATGCCGGTGACCTCGGCGCCCAGGCGCGCCATGGGCTCGCAGACCAGGCCGCCGCCGCAGCCGATGTCGAGGATCCGCAGGCCGTGCAGCGGGCCGGTCCCCTTCTCGCCGAAATCCAGCGGATCGCGGCCGAAATGGCCGGCGACGCGGTCGCGGATGAAGCCGATGCGGGCCGGGTTGAGGCGATGCAGCGGGGCGAACTTGCCGCCCTCATCCCACCATTCCTCGGCGATGCGCGAGAAGCGTTCGACCTCGCCGGCATCGACGGTGCTGGCCATGGCTTGCCCCCTGTCGCTTGCCCCGTGTCGGTCCCGCCGTTAGATATACGCCGCCCGCGGTCGGAAATCGCCTGTCAGCGACAAATGACCGCTGGCGCGCCATCCGGTCTGCCGCTACGCGCTGTCGCCGGTTCGCAGTCGGCTGATGCATCGCAGGGCAGGGGGGTATGGCTCGTCTCGTCGTGAAGTTCGGCGGCACGTCGGTCGGTGACACCGATCGCATCGAGAACGTCGCGCGCATGGTCCAGCTCGAGGTCGAGCGCGGGCATCAGCTCGCCGTGGTCGTCTCGGCGATGTCCGGCGTCACCAACCAGCTGGTCGGCCACGTCGACAAGATCATGCCGCTGCACGACTGGCGCGAGTACGACGTCGTGGTGTCGACCGGCGAGCAGGTCACCATCGGCCTGCTGGCGCTGGCGCTGCACAAGCGCGGCGTCAAGGCGCGCTCCTTCGCCTCCTGGCAATTGCCGATCCGCACCAACGGGGCGCATGGCCGCGCCCGCATCCAGTCGATCGGCACCGAGGCGATCGAGCAGGCGATGGCCGAGGGCGTCGTCGCCGTCGTGCCGGGCTTCCAGGGGATCAGCGGCGAGGGCCGCATCACCACGCTGGGCCGCGGCGGCTCCGACACCTCGGCGGTGGCGCTGGCGGCGGCGCTGAAGGCGGAGCGCTGCGACATCTACACCGACGTCGACGGCGTCTACACCACCGACCCGCGCATCACCGACAAGGCGCGCAAGCTGCCGATGGTGACCTACGAGGAGATGCTCGAGATGGCCTCGCTGGGCTCGAAGGTGCTGCAGACACGCTCCGTCGAGCTGGCGATGAACCACCGCGTCAGGGTTCAGGTGCTGGCGTCGTTCCGCAAGCTTAACGGCGAGGTTTCCTTCGACGTGCCGCCGGGCAGCGACCTGCCGGGCACGCTCGTCGTCGATGAGGAAGAGATCATGGCCAAGGGTCTGGAACAGTCCGTCGTCAGCGGCATCGCCTACGACACCAACGAGGCCAAGGTCACGGTGGCCAACGTCGCCGACCGCCCGGGCGTCGCTGCGGCGCTGTTCGGACCGCTGGCCGCGGCCAACATCAATGTCGACATGATCGTCCAGAACGTGTCGTCGGACGGCAAGTCGACCGACATCACCTTCACCATCCCCAAGACCGACCTGGCGCGTGCCAGCGCCGAGCTCGAGAAGCACAAGGCCGCCCTGGGATTCACCGAGCTGCACACCGACGCCAACGTCTGCAAGCTCTCGGTGATCGGCGTCGGAATGCGCAGTCACGCCGGCGTGGCACTGACCATGTTCGAGACCCTGGCCAGACGCGGCATCAACATCGAGGTGATCTCGACCTCGGAGATCAAGATCAGCGTGCTGATCGCCGCCGAGTACACCGAGCTCGCCGTACGCGCCCTGCACACGGCCTACGACCTGGACGCCGCGTAGCCATCGCCGGACTTCGTGTCATCCCGAGCGAAGCGAGGGATCCAGGCGCCCGCCCTGGATTCCTCGCTGTGCTCGGAATGACAGGGTGAATACGCGAGGGATCATTCCGCGACCGGGACTTTCGATACAAGGACAACCACCCGCGACGCTGGACCTCGCACGCGAAAGCGGCGATAACCGGCCCATGTTCGTCGCGCGCGTCCACACCTCCATGCCGATCGCCGCCAGGGCGGCGATTGCGGCGTGGCGCGCGCTCGCCCAGGCCCACCCGGACGCGCACCAAACCGCCCCGATCAAGCGAGCCGATCCCGGAGCGGTCTGACCATGGAGCGTACGACGCCAGTGGCCGGGCCGCGGTTGATCCTCAGGCGGCTCCGGGACGTGATGGCGCGCGCAGGCAGCGCGCAGGAGAGGCTCGACCAGGTCGTGCGCATAGTCGCCGGCGAGATGGTGGCCGAGGTCTGCTCGGTCTACGTGCTGCGCGCCGGCGACATCCTCGAGCTGTTCGCCACCCAGGGCCTCAATCCCGACGCCGTGCACCGCACGCGCCTGCGGCTGGGCGAGGGCATCGTCGGCGACATCGCCGCCAATGAGCGTCCGCTGGCCTTGGCCGACGCGCAGACGCATCCCAACTTCGCCTACCGGCCGGAGACCGGCGAGGAAATCTACCACTCGATGGCCGGCGTGCCGATCCTGCGCGGCGAGAAGGTGCTGGGTGTGCTGGCGGTGCAGAACCGCACGCTGCGCCAGTACGACGAGGAGGAGATCGAGACACTCGAGAACGTCGCCATGGTGCTGGCCGAGCTGGTGGCGTCGGGCGAGCTGGTCAACCCCGAGGAGATCAAGCCGATCGACGGCACCGGCCTCCTGCCGGTGCGCCTCGACGGCGTGTCGCTCAATGGCGGCGTCGCCATCGGCCGTGCCGTGCTGCACGAGCCGCGCATCTTCATCACCAAGGTGATCGCCGAGGACACCGCGCTGGAGCAGAAGCGCTTCGTCGAGGCGCTGGGCACCGTGCGCGCCGATCTCGACCGCATGCTCGAATCCGACGGGCTGGGCCACGGCGAGCATCGCGAGGTGCTCGAGACCTTCCGCATGTTCGCCGACGATCGCGGCTGGGTGGAGCGCATCCGCGAGGCGATCGGCACGGGCCTGACCGCCGAGGCCGGCGTGCAGCGCGCCTTCGACGACATGCGCGTGCGCTTCGGCGAGATCAGCGATCCCTACATCCAGGAACGGCTGGCCGACCTCTCCGACCTGACGCGCCGCCTGCTGCTTCGCCTGATGGGCCGCGCCACGGTGCTGGACGCCGCCAGCCTGCCCGACGACGCGGTGATCGTGGCGCGCGACCTCGGACCGGCCGAGCTGCTGGAGTACGACCGCAACCGGCTGCGCGGCGTGGTGCTGGAGGAGGGCTCGGCACTCAGCCACGTCGCCATCGTCGCGCGCGCGCTGGACCTGCCGGTGGTCGGCCGCGTCGAGGACATCACCGGCCGCATCGAGGCCGGCGAATCGCTGGTCGTCGACGGCGACAACGCCCAGGTCCTCATCCGGCCGGCCGAGGAGATCCAGCAGCAGGTCGCCGACACCCTGCAGGCCGCCGAGCAGCGGCGGCTGCAGTACGCCAAGCTGCGCGACCTGCCGGCGGCGACGCGCGACGGCGTGAAGGTCTCGCTGCGCGTCAACGCCGGCCTGCTGATCGACCTGCAGCACCTGGCGACCACCGGCGCCGATGGCGTGGGGCTGTACCGCACCGAGATCACCTTCATGGTGCGCTCGCAGTTCCCCGACGTCGAGGAGCAGGCGCAGCTCTACCGCCGCGTGCTCGACCAGGCCGACGGCAAGCCGGTGGCCTTCCGCACGCTCGATGTCGGCGGCGACAAGGTGCTGCCCTATGTCGAGGCGTTCGGCGACGAGAACCCGGCAATGGGCTGGCGCGCGATCCGCATCGGGCTCGACCGCCCGGCCATGCTGCGTCGGCAGCTGCGGGCCATCATCATGGCCGCCGACGGTCGGCCGCTGTGGATCATGTTCCCGATGGTCGCCGACCTCACGGAGCTGCGGCAGGCGCGTCATCTTCTTGACCTGGAACTGACCCGGGCGCAGGCCCGGGGACTGGCGATCCCGTCCCGCCTGTCGGTCGGGGTGATGCTCGAAGTGCCTGCCTTGCTTTGGCAATTGCCCGAGTTGCTGCGCGAGATCGACTTCCTGTCGGTGGGCAGCAATGATCTTGTGCAGTTTTTGTTCGCGGCCGACCGCGGCAATCCCCGCCTCGCGGGACGATATGATCCTTTGTCGCCACCCGTTCTGCGTGCGCTGAAGATGGTGGTCGACCAGTGCAACAAGGCGCATGTCGAGCTGAGCCTCTGTGGCGAGATGGCCGGCCGGCCGATCGAGGCCATGGCGCTGCTCGGCGTCGGCCTGCGCACGCTGTCGATGGCGCCGGGCGGCTTCGGTCCGGTCAAGACCATGGTGCGCGCGCTCGACCTCACGCGGTTCACCGGCTACCTCGGCGATCTGATGAACGGATCGCAGCGCAGCGTGCGCGACAAGATCCGTCTGTTCGCGCGCGATCACGGCATCCCGCTCTGAGATCCTCCCTCTCCCCGCTTGCGGGGAGAGAGTCGGGGTGAGGGGTTGTTTCAGGTTGGGCACGGCCGTGGTGCGCCACTTGTGGCAGCCCCTCACCCCAACCCTCTTCCCGCGCGCGGGGAGAGGGAGTGATGGTCCGCTTTGACGTTTGGATCGCACGGGATTCTGCGAGTCGCGCACAGACTCAGGTTTCGTCGCGCGCCGAGTCCTGCTAAGACGAAAACAAGGGCGAGTGAATTCCGTTTACCGTGTTTGCGACAGAGCTGAGATGCGCGACCACACGAACTGGCAGGTGGAAGCGACGGCCGCGTGCGCGGGCGTTGGTCAGATGTTGCGGGAAGCGCGCGAGTCGCTGGGCTTGTCGCTGCGCGACGTGTCGAGCGACACGCGCGTGCGCTACGCCTATCTCGACGCGATCGAGAACGGTCGCTTCCACGATCTGCCCGGCCGCACCTACATCCCTGCCTTCCTGCGCGCCTATGCCAAGCGAGTGAACCTCGACGCCGAGCGTGTGCTCGAAGCCTATCGCGCCATCGACGCTGCGCCGCCGCCCGCGGTCGCCTACAACTTCCCCGCCGCGCCCAGGGAGCGTCGTACGCCGAAGGCGGCGTTGCTGTTCGCCTCCTGCGCGCTGCTGTTCGGCGCCTACGTCACGTGGCATGCGCTGACCCGCGAGCCCGGTGGGCCGGCGCAGGTGGTGGCGCCTGTCCCGGATCGTCTGAAGCCCGCGCCGGTGATCGCGGCAGCGCCCGAGCCGGCCCCGCCCGCCGCGCCGGCGCCGGCGCCTGCCGCTGCCCAGGTCCCCACGGGGACGCCGGCACCAGCCGCCACGCCGGCGCCGGTGCAGGCGATCAGCCCGACCGCCCCGCTGCCCGGCGCTATACCGCCGGCGCCGATCACGGCGCCCCTGCCGCCGCCCGCCGCGTTGCCGGTACCCGCGATGGCCCCGGCGCCTGTCCCGCTGCCGCCGCCCGCCATGTCCGCGTCACCCGTCCCGTTTTCGCCGCCTATCGTGCTTCCATCGCCCGGGCAGGCCCAGGCGGCCACGCCACCCGCCCGCCAGGACGCCGGCGGGCAGGCACCCAACGCCCAGGAAGCCAGCCGCCCGCCGGATCTGAAGCCGGCCGAGGTCAAGCCGCCGGAACCGCCCAAGGCGGCGGTGATCACCGCGCCGCCGGGTACCAAGCCGGTGACCCTGCTGCCCAAGACCGATGGCTGGCTGGAGCTGCGCGGGCCCAACGGCGAGGTGCTGGCCTCGACCTTCGTGCGCGCCGGCGAGCCCTATACCGTGCCCGAGGGCATCGGCTACCGCCTGACGCCCGACGCGCAGCGCTGACATCATTCCTGCACAGATCGGTGGCATGAGGTCGCTGGCGCGAGCCGGATTGTCGCGCCATCCCCATATGCGGGAAGACACATGTGGCGTCTTCCTCCCTCTCCCCGCTTGCGGGGAGAGGGGTTGTTTCAGGTTGGGCATAGCCGTGGTGCGACACTTGATGCAGCCCCTCACTCCAACCCTCTCCCCGCTTGCGGGGAGAGGGAGAAGAAAGTCTCCCTGGATCCCTCGCTCCGCTCGGGATGACAGGGTGCCTCCATATTTGCCGCGCGCTGCTCTACAATGCGCCCCACCAGCAGACCGGGCCACCGGACGATGAGCGTCAGACCGTATCGCGATATCCAGCGCCGCAAGTCCCGGCGCATCCTGGTCGGCAATGTGCCGGTGGGCGGTGATTCGCCGATCACCGTGCAGACCATGACCAACACCCTGACCGCCGACGCGCGCGCGACGATCGAGCAGATCCGCCGCTGCGAGGAGGCCGGCGTCGACATTATCCGCGTCTCCTGTCCGGACGAGGATTCGACGAAGGCGCTCAAGCAGATCGTGCGCGCCGCGAAGGTGCCGATCGTCGCCGACATCCACTTCCACTACAGACGCGCCATCGAGGCGGCCGACGCCGGCGCCGCGTGCCTGCGCATCAATCCCGGCAATATCGGCAGCGCCGAGCGCGTGCGCGAGGTGGTGAAGGCGGCGCGCGACCATGGCTGCTCGATGCGCATCGGAGTCAATGCCGGCTCGCTCGAGCGCGACCTCCTGGAGAAGTACGGCGAGCCCTGCCCGGAGGCGATGGTCGAAAGCGCGCTCGATCACGCGCGCATCCTCGAGGATCACGATTTCCGCGAGTTCAAGATCAGCGTGAAGGCCTCGGACGTGTTCCTTGCGGTGGCCGCCTACCAGGGACTCGCCGAAGCCTGCGACTATCCACTGCATATCGGCGTCACCGAGGCCGGCGGCCTGCGCACCGGCACGGTGAAGTCCTCGATCGGCCTGGGCATGCTGCTGTGGGGCGGCATCGGCGACACGCTGCGCGTCTCGCTGTCGGCCGAGCCCGAGGAGGAGGTGCGCGTCGGCTTCGAGATGCTGAAGGGGCTGAACCTGCGGCACCGCGGCGTCAACCTGATCTCCTGCCCGAGCTGCGCGCGTCAGCAGTTCGACGTCATCCGCACCGTCGAGGCGCTGGAGAAGCGCGTGGCGCACATCACCACGCCGATGACCGTCTCGGTGATCGGCTGCGTGGTGAACGGACCGGGCGAGGCGCGCGAGACCGATATCGGCTTCACCGGTGGCGGCAACGGCACGCATCAGGTCTATGTCGCGGGCGTGCCGCACCACAGGCTCAAGGACGCCGGCATCGTCGAGCACCTGGCCCAGATGATCGAGAAGAAGGCCGCCGAGATCGAGGCCGCCAAGGAAGCCGCGGCGCCCAAGGCGGCGGCGGAGTAGGCACCCCGGATCGCGGCGCGCGGGAGTGGTGGCGCATGCTCTATCAGCTTCGCATCTACGAGATCTTCGAGCGCAACAAGGCAGCGTTCCATGACCGCTTCCGCGATCACGCCGCGCGCATCATGGGGCGCTACGGCTTTCGCATCGTGGCGATGTGGGAGGCGCAGACCCAGGCCGGCCCGCAATTCGTCTATGTCCTGGCCTGGCCCGACCTTGCCGCCAAGGAGGCGGCCTGGGCCGCCTTCATGGCCGACGAGGAGTGGAAGGAGATCAAGCGCGTCACCTCGGCCGAGCACGGCAGCCTGGTCGGTGGCATCGAGGACCGGCCGATGACCCTGACCGACTATTCGCCGCCCCTGGGCCGGTAAGTCTGCGGACAGGGCGATCGCACAGTCCCATACCTTCCCCCGGAGGGGGAAGGTGGCGCGCAGCGCCGGATGGGGGATGCCTCAACGAAACCGCTGTCCGTCTTCGACATCCCCCTTCCGCCCTTCGGGCACCTTCCCCCTCCAGGGGAAGGTAGGACCAGGGCGGGGTGGGCAGACCGGCCCAATCCGTGTAATCAACCGCCCGTCCCGACCGCTCCCTTTTCCGGAATCCCGACGTGTCCAAGCTCCAACCCGTACGCGGCACCCACGACATCCTGCCCGACGAGTTCCCGCGCTTCGCGCATGTCTGGGACACGGCGCGCGACGTGGCGCGGCTCTACGGCTATGCCGAGATGGCGACGCCGATCTTCGAGTTCACCGAGCTGTTCGCGCGCGGCATGGGCGAGACCTCCGACGTCGTGTCGAAGGAAATGTACACGTTCACGGACCGCGGCGGCGAAGGCCTGACGCTCCGGCCCGAGTACACCGCCGGCATCTGCCGCGCCTTCATCTCCAACGGCCTCCTGCAGCAGGTGCCGCTGAAGCTCTTTGCGCACGGCCCGATGTTCCGCTACGAGCGGCCGCAGAAGGGCCGCCAGCGCCAGTTCCACCAGATCGACCTCGAGGTGCTGGGCGCGCCCGAGCCGGAATGCGACGTCGAGGTGATCTCGGTCGCCGCCGACATCCTCGACCGGCTCGGCATCCTGGAACGCTGCACGCTCAACCTGAACTCGCTGGGCGACCCGGAAAGCCGCGCCGCCTACCGCAAGGTGCTGGTCGACTACTACAGCGCCCACAAGGCGAAGCTCAGCGAGGATTCGCTGCGCCGCCTGGAGCGCAATCCGATGCGCATCCTCGACAGCAAGGACGAGGGCGACAAGGCGGCCAACGCCAACGCACCGGCGCTGGCCGACTACCTCAACGCCACCGCGCGCGACTTCTTCGCGTCGGTAAAGGCCGGGCTGGAGGCCTCGGGCATCGCCTTCGTCGTCGATCCCAACCTGGTGCGCGGGCTCGACTACTACACCCACACCGCCTTCGAGTTCGTCACCACGCATCTGGGCGCCCAGGGCACGGTGATCGGCGGCGGCCGCTACGACGGGCTGATCGAGCAGCTCGGCGGGCCGCCGACCGCCGGCATCGGCTGGGCCGGCGGCATCGAGCGGCTGGTGATGCTGGCCAACGACCCGCCCAAGCCGGAGCGGCCGGTGGCGATCGTGCCGATGGGCGAGGCGGCGGAGCGCCGCGCGCTGGCGCTGGCGCGCGAGCTGCGCGACAGCGACGTGCCGGTCGAGCTGGCGTACCGGGGCAACATGAAGCGCCGTCTGCAGCGCGCCAACAAGCTCAACGCCAGCCACGCGCTGATCCTGGGCGATGCCGAGCTGGGCAAGGGCGTGGTGGCGCTGAAGAACCTCGCCGACGGCACGCAGCGCGAGGTGGCTTTCGACGACATCGTCGAAGAGCTGACCGTCGACGCCATGGGCCAGCTCGGCGACCTGCTGGGCTTCGACGGCCTCGACGACGAAGACGGGGACAAGCGGTGATGGCGCCCGCCCTAATACCTTCCCCCGGAGGGGGAAGGTGGCGCGCGCAGCGCGACGGATGGGGGATGTCTCAACGCGTCCGGTGTTCGTCTTCGACGTCCTTCGTCCGCCCTTCGGGCACCTTTCCCCTCCGGGGGAAGGGAAGGCGAAGCCCATGACACTCGACGACAAGCTCGACCAGGTGGTGCACCGCCACGCGGAGTTGCAGGCCATGCTCTCGCGGGTCGGCCTCGATTCGGCGCGCTTCACCCAGGCATCGAAGGAATATGCCGAGCTCGGCCCGCTGGTCGAGGCGGTCGGTGAATTGCGCGCGGCGCAGAAGGAGGCGCATGACCTCGCCGGCATGATCGCCGATGCCGGCACCGACGCCGAGATGAAGGCGCTGGCCGAGGAGGAGTTCCGCGCCGCGAAGGAGCGCGTGCCGCTGCTCGAGCGGCGGGTGCAGCTGATGCTGCTGCCGCGCGACGAGGCCGACGCGCGCAACGCCATCCTCGAGGTGCGCGCCGGCACGGGCGGCGAGGAAGCCGCCCTGTTCGCCGCCGATCTCTTCCGCATGTACCAGCGCTACGCCGCGCTGCGCGGCTGGAAGTTCGAGATCATGGAGCTCAGCGACAGCGGCATGGGCGGCTACCGCGAGGCCACCGCCACCGTCACCGGCAAGGACGTCTTCGCGCGGCTGAAGTTCGAATCGGGCGTGCATCGCGTGCAGCGCGTGCCGGCCACCGAATCGCAGGGCCGTATCCACACCTCGGCCGCGACCGTCGCCGTGCTGCCCGAGGCCGAGGAGGTCGACCTCAAGATCGAGGACAAGGACCTGCGCATCGACGTGTTCCGCTCCTCCGGACCGGGCGGCCAGTCGGTCAACACCACCGACAGCGCCGTGCGCATTACGCACTTGCCGACCGGCGTCGTGGTCAGCCAGCAGGACGAGAAGAGCCAGCACAAGAACAAGGCCAAGGCGATGAAGATCCTGCGCGCGCGGCTCTACGAGGCGCAGCGCCAGAAGCTCGCCGACGAGCGCGCCGCGGCGCGCAAGGGCCAGGTCGGCAGCGGCGACCGCAGCGAACGCATCCGCACCTACAACTTTCCCCAGGGCCGCTGCACGGACCACCGTATCAACCTGACGCTCTACGAGCTCGACAAGGTCATGGACGGCACGGCGCTCGACAAGGTGGTCGAGGCGCTGATCGCGGATGACGAGGCGGCAAGGCTGGCGGAGTTCGCGGCGTAGGGCGTTTATAGATTCTTTCCCGTCAGTCGCCGCCAGATTTGTTACTTTGCTGAAAAGATCGTCTTCGGATAGGCGATATGCGCGCCCTCATTCTTGCGCTGTTCTTTCCTTTTGCATTGCTCGCGACAGGCATCCTGAGCGCTCAGGAACGGCGCGTCGATCAGGTTGTGACAGTCTTCCGCGAGCCACGACAGACGCTACCCGCGGTCGGGTTGCAGCTCATGCGGGAACTCGCCGATACGGTACCGGTTCCCGATGATGACCTCGATCGACGGCGGCTGCAGTCTGATCTGGGTGGTGCACTCATCAGGCTTGGTGAACTGGATGCATCTTGGCGCCTTAGCCAGCGGCTCGCGAGCCAGCCGGGTGAGCTGGACGGCGACATCTTTCTTGAGTTTGCCAGGAGCGGACACTTCGCCGCTTTTCGGCGGTACTGGCCGATATCAATGGTCAATGCAGAGAAGAGATGTTGGATCCTCTACATGGTTGTCCTCGGGTCGTCAGACCCGATCGAACAAGGATTGGTCGACGACCTGCGCGCGGGTCTTGACTGCGACATGCCGCATCGTCGCGACGCGGCGCCAAGTCCAGTCCCGCATGCCGAGCCAGCGAAACATTCGCGGCGTTCAGCGATCCAGCAGCTACGGGACCATGTGGATCTGAAATGGTGTGGAGGCTATCAGCTCTCTTGCCACGAGCACTCACCTGGCTTGTTGATCAACATGGTGGGGCCAGCGGATGGTGAGGGCCCGCCGGAACTTGTCATCGACCTCATCAAGCGAGTGTCCGAGCGCCGACTTCGCATGGAGCTGGTCGGCCTTATCGTCCAGATGGCCGTCAAACGGCACGATGTACGAGCCGCGTCGGTGTATGTCGAGCAGCTCATTCGCGACCTTGAGTCCGAAGTACCTGCCGAGCGCGATCACACGGTTGACTGGTCAGGTGCGGGCGCATGCCTTTGGGAAAAGGTATGGTTTGAAGACGGTTGGGGTCGCACCGCCCGTGCCAGTGATTGCTTCGGTGGCGCATTTGGCGCCGCCCTTCACCTTATTCTTGGCGGAGAGGCCAGTCTCGCGCGAAAGCTGATTGCATCACTTGAGACACACAATCACGTCGTGGTGCCGCCGGACTTCGGCCGGGGCCAGGAAACCGACAGCGGCCGTTGGGCGTGGATCGCCATCTTGCACCTCGTGGCAGGCAACGCCAAGGAAGCGGAAGCCGCGTTGGAGCGGGCTCTGACCGCGATGGTGGCGGCTCGCGACTATCCCGCTGGAACGTTCAGGTGGTTCATGCGCTACGGGCGTGGCGACTGGGTGCACCGCGTGCTGCGCCATTTGTCCTTACTCGCTTCCGGCCCCGACGATCTGCAGCGTCGTTGGTTGGCCGAGGATTGGGCGGTTGGTGCGATCGTGACTGGCCGAGCTAATGAGCTGCGCGCCGCTCTCGCTCTTGTGCAAGACGGGATTGGCGGACAGTCCATCATCAGCGATCGATTCAAGGTCGCAATGATCATGGATGCACCCTATGACCCCGCCATTGCGCAAGTCGTGATCGATGTCTTCGACCGGAGCGGGACGGAAGGTCTGAAAAAAGCCCAGGAGATCGCTGTCGCTCTGAGGATGTATGGAGCGCGAACCGAGGCGCTGGCCATCGTCCGCTCATTGCTCGCCCGCCAAGCCGCCACCACGGAAGCTTGGCCTGGGTCGGACTCCCAGTTCCGCTGGGCTATAGAGCTCCTTTGGAATGCCGATCCGCAGTTTCGGCCACTTGGGCTCTTGTCGTTGGCGCCGACGCGCGAGCGGTACGCGGCGCATCTGATGCTACTCGCCTCCATATCGGCATTTCGGCGCGATTTCCATGAGCTGGCAAGGATCGGTCCATTGATTGATAGCGTGCGCTCCGACCTCGATCCGGAAGAATTCGAGACCCAGCGAGCTTGGCGGGATATCGCGTACGCCTATGCCGCCAAGGGTGACCTCGCGGTAGCGTTGGACACAAAGAAGACCACGAACATTCGAATGCTGTCCGATGGCCTCTACACGGCGTTCATCGAGGCATGGGCCAAGTCCGTGGGCCTCAGTCTGCAATAGACAGTCGAGGTACGGGCGCGCTCGCGATAGTCACAGTGGACATAGCAGGAGATTGGCGGCCCGAACTGCGACGAGACGAAGGCCGCTTTCGGGCCCGCTGGTCCTGCCAGACATTCTATCGCGCTCCCGCAGCCCGCAACACCGTGACCATCTCAGCGTAGCCACGCTCAAGGGCCAGGCCAAGCGCGGTCCTGCCACCTCGGTCCGCGATGTCGAGGCGAGTGCCGGCCTCGACCAGCGCTCGCGCGCAGGCGACATGGCGCGGCCCGCCGTCGCCCAGCACCACCGCCTCGATCAGCGCCGTCCAGCCGAGATTGTTGACGTGGTCGAGCGGCGCGCCGGCCTCGATCAGGGCGCGCACCACTTCGTCGTGGCCGAGATGGGCGGCGGCGATCAGCGCCGTGCCGTCATAGGGGCTGGTGATGGCGCGCGGGTCGGCGCCCAGCCGGATCGCCAGCCGCACCATCGCCGCGTCGTCGCGCACGGCGGCGATAGTGACGATATCGTAGCGCTGGCGCTCCCTGGCCTTCGGATCGGCCCCGCCCGCGACCAGGGCCGAGACCGCCGCCTGGTGGCCGGCGAAGGCCGCGACAAGCAGCGGCGTGCGCCCGGCGCCGTCGCGCGCATTGGGATCGGCCTTCGCGGCGAGCAGCCGTGCGATCTCCGCCGTGTCGCCGCGCGCCGCCGCCGCGTGCAAGCCGGTATAGGCGGCGATCTCCGCGGCGGAGGGTGGAACTTGCGCGGCCGCGGTGGCCGTGACGCCCAGCGTCGAGGCAAGGACGAGCAGTGCTCGAAGGACGTCACGCATGGTCGTCACTCGGGTGGCGGCAATGCCGCAACGATGCGCTCGAGCTTGGGGACGTTGCGCATGCCGACAGTGTCGATCCACGGGATATCCGGGTGCGCGCCTCTTACTGCCGGCGACACGCGTCGCGCCGCTTCTCCCACGAGCTCGAGAATGCGCTCCGCAGCAAGTCGGAACGTGAAGTCTCTGTCGAGATCGGCGCGTTCTCGGTCTTGCGCCAATCGAAGGGCATCCCGCCCGAAGCCGAGCATATCCTCGAAGTACGCCGGATCGCGCTCTTCAGGCGGCATCGAGTCTCGTCTTGTCGCGCAGGATAGAGCGCCGTCTGCGCTCGCCCCTGATCAGGCGCTCTTCCACCAGGTCGACCTTCCGCCCGAACAGTTCCTCGGCCTCGTGATGCAGGCGTCCGAGGTCGAACAGGCTCCAGCCGGGATCGGGCTCGAACTCGACGAGCAGGTCGATGTCGCTGTCGGCCCGCGCCTCGCCGCGTGCGGCCGAGCCGAAGAGCGACAGCTCGCGGATCTTCCAGCGCTTGCACAGCGCGGCCAGTCTCTCCTGGCTGGGCATGGCGATGGCTGTCATGGGCAATAGCATACCATGGTGACCGGCCCTTGCGCGGCCCCGCGCGCTGCGCGAGCCTGCCGCATCACCCCGCGACGGAGCCGCCGCCATGTCGACCAGCCCAGCCCCCGACCTGCAGATGGGCATCCTGCAGCGCCGCCGCATCGAGGCCGAGATCATCAAGCCGATATACGAGGAGATGAAGGCGGCGTTCGGCGAAGCAGCGGCCAAGGGCGTGATCGAGCGCGCGATTCGCAAGGCCGCAATCGAGGCCGGCCGGCAGTTCGCGGCCCAGGCGAAGGGCGGCACCTCGCTCGCCAGCTTCGCCGCCATCCAGCCGCTGTGGACGAAGGAAGACGCGCTGCGCATCGAGCCGTTGCGCCAGGACGCCGAGCATCTCGACTTCAACGTCGTGCGCTGCCGCTACGCCGAGATGTATCGCGAGATGGGGCTGGGCGAGATCGGCCATCTGCTGTCGTGCAACCGCGATGGCACCTTCATCGAGGGCTATGACGCGCGCATCGAGTTCCAGCGCAGCCAGACCATCATGGGCGGCGCCAGCCATTGCGATTTCCACTACCGCCTGCGGCCGCAAAACGAGGGTTGAGCGGCGACTCCCGGCCCGGCACATTGGCCCCGTGCTGGGGGGAGAATTGAGCGGGATGCCCACGGTCGGCGACATGTTGGCCTCGGTGGCGGCGCGGCTGGCGGCGGCCGGGATCGAGAACGGCCGGCTCGAGGCGCGCCTGCTGGTCGGCGACGCCACCGGCCTGCCGGTCGAGGCCATGATTGCCGACCCCGGGGCGGCGATCGATGACGCCGGCGTCATCGCCCGCGTCGAGCGGCTGACCAAAAGGCGGCTGACTCACGAGCCGATGTCGCAAATTCTAGGGTATCGCGAGTTCTGGAGCCTGTCGTTCAAGGTCACGCCCGACGTGCTGACGCCGCGGCCCGACAGCGAGACCCTGGTCGAGGCGGTGCTGTCGGTTGTGCCGGACCGTTCGGCCCGGCTCAGCCTGCTCGACCTCGGCGTCGGTTCGGGCTGCCTGCTGCTGTCGCTGCTGCACGCGCTGCCCAATGCGCGCGGCGTGGGGGTGGACCGCAGCGAGCGGGCGCTGGCGGTGGCGCGCGAGAATGCCCAGGCGCTGGGCCTGGCCGGCCGCGCCGCGATGCGCGCCGGCGACTGGGGCGCCGGGCTGCCCGATCAGTACGACATCGTCGTCTCCAACCCGCCCTATGTCCCGAGCGACGACATCGAGGGGCTGGCGCCGGAGGTCTCCGAGCACGAGCCATGGCTGGCGCTGGACGGCGGCCGCGACGGGCTGGACGCCTACCGGACCCTGGCCGGCGAGCTGCCCTTCCTGGTGCGCGAGGGCGGCTGGACAGCCCTGGAGGTCGGCCAGGGCCAGGCCCCGGACGTGGCCCGGCTGATGCGGGCCGCAGGGTTCCGGATCGAGCGGGTGGCGGCCGATCTGGGCGGGATCGAGCGGGTCATCCTCGCCCGGCGGCCCTGAATTGGTCCCACGAACGGCCCAACAAATCGTTTGGCAAGGACCGGCCGACCGGATAGGTTGAGGGCATCCGAAGAGGAGAACCGCTGTCGACGCCCGGAAAGGCGCGAGCGTTCCCCTCGGAACCAAGTCCGCGACGGTACCCGCATGAGCGGGGCATTCAACACCGGGGTCCATACCCGTCGCGGCCGAACATCGGCAGGCTGAATGAGACCGAACAATCAGCGGCGGCAGCGTGGCCGCAACAATGGCGGCGGCGGAAAACAGAAGTTTCCCAGCCGTAACCAGTCCTATGACAGCAATGGACCCGATGTGCGGGTCAGGGGCACGGCCCACCAGATCTACGAGAAGTACATGGCGCTGGCCCGCGAGGCGACGACCTCGGGCGACCGGATCCTGGCCGAGTCCTACTACCAGTACGCCGAGCACTATTTCCGGGTGATCGCCGCCCAGGGTGGTTTCGTGCGTCCCAGCTTCGACCGCATGTGGGACGAGGAAGGCGGCGGCGAGGAGGGTGCGCCGCAGGGCGAGGGCGCCCCGATGGAAGGCCAGGGTGGCGAAGGCGCCGGCGAAGGCGGCCAGCGCCCCGAGGGTGGCGAGCAGCAGCAGCGCCGATACGACGATCGCGGCGGCTACAACGAGCGCCAGCAGGGCTATGGCGGGGAGCGCGGCCCCGGCGGTGGCTACGACAATCGCCGCCATGAGCAGCGCCGGCATGATGACCGCCGCTACGACGATCGTCGGCACGATGATCGTCGCCAGGACGATCGCCGGTCAGCGGCGGCGCAGGGCGATGGCCCGCGCGACGGCGGCTACGGCGACAACCCGGGCGAGGGCGCGACGCCGATCCCGTACCCGCCGCGGGTGCGCAACCTGTCGGATGACCCGGCCTTCGCCGAGCAGCCGCAGGTCGACGGTGCGCCGTTCAATGGCAACAGCGTTGTCGGCCCCGACGGCGCGCCGGCAACCGCGCCGGTGCCGGCCGAGGGTGGGGCGGAGGCCGGCGAAGGCCAGGGCGGCCGCGGCGACCGCCAGTTCAGGCCGCGCCATCCGCATTTCCGCCGCTTCCGCGGCGCCCAGCGGCGTGAGCGCGATGGTGGCGAAGGCGGACCCGCGCCAGAGCCTGCGGGAGAGCCTTCGGGCGGCAAGGAGTAGCCCCAGGAACAGCCCAGGCCGCCGTGCGCGGCGCACAGACGACACGGCGCCGGCAGCCACCGGCGCCGTCCTCTTTTGCGCGACGCGCTACTTCTTGGCGGCGAAGCGTTCCTCGAGCTCGTCCATGCGTCGACGCAGGGCGTTGATGTCGTCAAGCTTGAGATCGCCCTTGGCATCGACCGCGCCGATCTCGCTGTGCAGCCGCTCATCGGCGGCGGCCAGCTCGGCGACCGCCTTGTCGACGTGCTTGCGCACCTCGGCCATCGCCACGTGATCGGCATCCTCGGCGTGCTGACGGATCTCGGTGGCGGCCGCGTCGATCGCCTTGCCGATGGCGTTGGAATCGCTCTTGCCGCCTGATCCCTTCCTCAGCGACGCGATCGCCGCCTCGAGCGCGGCCACGCGCCTGGCCAGGCCACTGTCGGCGACCGGCTTGGCCGCCACCGACTTTCTCGCCGGTGCCGGCTTCTTCGCCTTGGTCTTGGCCTTGGCCTTGCTCTTGGGTTTCGCTTTAGCGGCCGCCTTCTTCTTCGCGCCCTTCGCCTTCGCCATGCGGTCTCTCCCTATGCGCGAGCCTCGTCGCTGATCGTAGACCGACGCGCGCCGGACGCAAGTCGGCTCGCGGCAGAATCCCCATCATTCGTCATCCAGCGGCGAGCGGATTTGGTTGCGCAGGATCAATGCAGGGCGCGGCGGAAGCGCTAAATCCTGAAGCCGCGAGGGGTCTTGCCGTCGGCGGAGGCCGCCCCATATCTGGGACCGGATGCCTCATCAGAGGGTCCGCCCGTTCGCCCGCCGCCAGTCGGGGGCACAAAGGAAGGGGTCAGAGTCATGGATCAAGAGAAGTATACCGATCGAGTCCGCGGTTTCCTGCAGAGCGCCCAGATGCTGGCGCTGCGCTCCGGTCACCAGCGGTTCAATCCCGAACACGTCCTGAAGGTTCTGCTCGACGATGAGGAAGGGCTCGCCGCCAATCTGATCGCCGGCGCCGGCGGCGATTCGCGCCTCGCATTGCGCGAGACCGAGCAGGCGCTGGCCAAGCTGCCCAAGGTCGAGGGATCGGGCGCCGGCCAGGTCTATCTCGCACCGGAGACCGCGCGCACATTCGAGCAGGCCGAGCAGCTGGCCAAGAAGGCCGGCGACTCCTTCGTCACGGTCGAGCGTTTGCTGCAGGCGCTTGCCATGCCCGGCGCCGGCAATGCCGCCGACATCCTCAAGCGCGCCGGCGTGACGCCCAAGGCGCTCAACGAGTCGGTGAACACGCTGCGCAAGGGTCGTACCGCCGACAATGCCTCGGCCGAGAGTTCCTACGACGCGCTGAAGAAGTACGCCCGCGACCTGACGCAGGTGGCGCGCGAGGGCAAGCTCGACCCGGTGATCGGCCGCGACGAGGAGATCCGTCGCACCATCCAGGTGCTGAGCCGCCGCACCAAGAACAATCCCGTGCTGATCGGCGAGCCCGGCGTCGGCAAGACCGCAATCGCCGAGGGCCTGGCGCTGCGCATCGTCAACGACGACGTGCCCGAGGCGCTCAAGGGCAAGAAGCTGATGGCGCTCGATCTCGGCGCCATGGTCGCCGGCGCGAAGTATCGCGGCGAGTTCGAGGAGCGGCTGAAGGCCGTGCTGTCGGAGATCGCCGCGGCTGCGGGCGACATCGTCGTCTTCATCGACGAGCTGCACACGCTGGTCGGCGCCGGCAAGGCGGAAGGCGCGATGGACGCGTCGAACATGCTGAAGCCGGCGCTGGCGCGCGGCGAGCTGCACTGCGTCGGCGCCACCACGCTCGACGAGTACCGCAAGCACATCGAGAAGGACGCCGCACTCGCCCGGCGATTCCAGCCGGTGTTCGTGAGCGAGCCCTCGGTCGAGGACACGATCTCGATCCTGCGCGGCATCAAGGAGAAGTACGAGCTGCATCACGGCGTGCGGATCGCCGACGCCGCGATCGTCGCCGCCGCGACCTTGTCGAACCGCTACATTTCCGACCGCTTCCTGCCCGACAAGGCGATCGACCTGATGGACGAGGCGGCCAGCCGCATCCGCATGCAGGTCGACTCCAAGCCGGAGGACATCGACGAGCTGGATCGCCGCATCCTGCAGCTGCAGATCGAGCGCGAGGCACTGAGGAAGGAAAGCGACACCGCGTCCAAGGACCGGCTGGGCAAGCTCGAGAAGGATCTCGCCGAGCTGGAGCAGAAGAGCGCCAGCCTGACCGCGGCGTGGAAGGCGGCCAAGGACAAGCTCGCTGGCACACAGAAGATCAAGGAGGAGCTCGATCGCGCGCGTGCCGAGCTGGAGATCGCGCAGCGGCGCGGCGAGCTGGCCAAGGCGGGTGAGCTGGCCTATGGCCGGATTCCGGAGCTCGAGAAGCAGCTCAAGGACGCCGAGCATGCCGAGGCCGCCGGCGGCCGGGCGCTGAAGGAGGAGGTGCAGCCCGAGGACATCGCCGCCGTGGTGTCGCGCTGGACCGGCGTGCCGGTCGACAAGATGCTGGAGGGCGAGCGCGCCAAGCTGCTGCGCATGGAAGAGGAGCTGCACAAGCGTGTCATCGGGCAGGACGAGGCGATCGTCGCGGTGTCCAACGCCGTGCGCCGTGCCCGGGCGGGTCTGCAGGATCCCAACCGGCCGATCGGCTCGTTTCTGTTCCTCGGCCCCACGGGCGTCGGCAAGACCGAGCTGACCAAGGCGCTGGCTGCGTTCCTGTTCGACGACGACCAGGCGATGGTGCGCATCGACATGTCCGAGTACATGGAGAAGCACGCCGTCAGTCGCCTGATCGGCGCGCCGCCGGGCTATGTCGGCTACGACGAGGGCGGCGCGCTCACCGAGGCGGTGCGGCGCCGGCCCTACCAGGTGATCCTGTTCGACGAGGTCGAGAAGGCGCATCCGGACGTCTTCAACGTGCTGCTGCAGGTGCTCGATGACGGCCGCCTGACCGACGGTCAGGGCCGCACCGTGGACTTCCGCAACACGCTGATCGTGCTGACCAGCAACCTCGGCAGCGAGCATCTCGCGGCATTGAAGGACGATCAGTCGGTCGACGATGCGCGCGATGCCGTCATGGAGCAGGTGCGCCGCGCCTTCCGGCCGGAGTTCCTCAACCGCCTCGACGAGGTGTTGCTGTTCACGCGGCTCAGCCGCGGCCACATGGGCGACATCGTCGAGATCCAGCTGGCGCGCCTGCGCAAGCTCCTGGAAGCGCGCAAGGTCGAGCTCAGGCTCGACGACCGGGCGCGCACCTGGCTGGCCAATCGCGGCTACGATCCTGTCTACGGTGCGCGGCCGCTCAAGCGGGTGATCCAGCGCTCGATCCAGAACCCGCTGGCACAGCTGATCCTCGACGGCACGGTGCCCGATGGCGCCGCGGTCGACGTCTCGGTCAAGGACGGCGAGCTCAGCATCGCCGGCCACACCGTGAAGGCCGACCTCGCCGACGCGGCCGACGACTAGACGCCGATGTCGTCCTGAGCGAAGCGAAGGACCCCGCGGTTGAGCGATCACATGAAGGCGGCGCCGGTGCACTCCCGGCGCCGATTTCGCTTGTGATCACGACCGTGGGGTCCTTCGCTGGCGCTCGGGACGACGCTGGGCCATGCTGCGCGCCATGGCATGGGATCCCGCTCAATACCTGAAGTTCGCCGGCGAGCGTCTGCAGCCGGCGATCGACCTGCTGGCGCGCGTGCCGGCGGTGGCGCCGAAGATCGTCATCGACGTCGGATGCGGCGCCGGCAACATGATGCCGTTGCTCGCCGCGCGCTGGCCCGACGCTCAGCTCGCGGGTGTCGACGGCTCGCCCGAAATGCTGGCGCGTGCGCGCATGGATCATCCGGCGGCACGCTTCGTCGAGGCCGATCTCAACCACTGGCAGGCCGACGCGCCGGCCGACGTGCTGTTCAGCAATGCCACGCTGCACTGGCTCGACGATCACGCGACCTTGTTTCCGTCGCTGCTCAGGCAACTCGCGCCGGGCGGCTGGCTCGCCATCCAGATGCCGCGCAATTTCGATGCACCCTCGCATTCGACCGTGATCGATACCATCGAGGACGGACCATGGCGCACGACGCTGCTGCCGGTGCTGCGCCGCAGGCCGGTGGCGCCAGCCGATGAATACTGGCGACTGCTGTCGCCGCTGGCGGCGTCCGTTGCGATCTGGGAGATCGAGTACCTGCAGGTGCTGAAGGGCGAGAACCCGGTGGCGGAATTCACCAAGGGCTCGTGGCTGCCGCAATTCCTGACGCGGCTCGAGGAGCCGATGCGCGGCGCGTTCGAGGCCGCCTATCGCGCGCGCGTCGCCGCCGCCTATCCGAGGGAAGCCGACGGCAGCACGCTGTTCCGCTTCCGCCGCCTCTTCATCCTGGCGCAGGCCGGCGCTTAGAGCGACGCGTGCAAGATCAGTTTGACCCTGTCATCCCGAGCTTTCTGGGAGCGCCGGCGTCCCGCCGGCTCAGGAAGAGGCCGGCGGGATGTCGGCGCTCCCAAAGAGATCCCTCGCTGCGCTCGGGATGACAGCGGCAACTCAACCCAGCCGGAGATCGCTCTAGTTGACCGCGCGGCCCACAGGATCGCCGAAGCGCTGCATCATCACCTCGCTGAACGGCGTGCTCGCCGGCGCGATCCAACTGCCTGAGCGCAGCGTGTAGGCGGCCGGCCTGGCGGCGCTCGCCGGCGACTCGCCACGGTCGCGCAGCGCGCGGGCGCCTTCCAGCAGCGCCGAGCGAAAACGCACCACCGCCATGTCGGTGGGCGTGAGGATCTCCTGGCTGCGATCGACGATCGCGCCCTGGCTCTCCTGCACCATGGCATCCTGCTCGGCCACGCCCTTCACGCCGGTGAAGCTGCGGTGCTTCATGTCCTCGAGGTCGCGCAGGTAGCCGTTGGCCTTGTTGCGCAGCGGCACGTAGTCCCTGTCGACCTCGGCGATCACGCCGTGACCGGTGGCGAATTTCTCGCGCTCGGCATTGGTCAGGGGCCGCGCCGGATTCCAGGCATAGGTGTAGATCCAGCAATCCTCGTCGGTGACCGGCACGAAGGTGTAGCCGAAATAGGTCTCGCCCGGCAGGGTCGAGGGCGTCGTGGCGTGCGCCGGCAGCATGAACTGCGAGGTGCGCCAGTAGAGCTCGCCGCCGTCCGCGGCGCGCGAGGCGCCGATGACGAAGCCGCAATCGTGCGCGGCGATCTGGAACTTCGGCCGGGGATCGTCGCGGATCCAGCGCAGGCGCCGCTCGTCGGCCGGCGCGTCGGGGTTCGCATTCGACGCCACCGAGGGCGCGGGCATGTGCAGGAAGGAGAAGTGCGCCGTGTCGAGCGCGCCTTCCATGGTCTGCGCCCAGTTGCACTGCTGCAGCTTCTTGGTGACGTAGCGGTGCGTCGCGGGCACCAGGCCGAACTCCAGCGCCGGGACGTCGCCCGGTGGATCGCCGGGTCCGAGCCATGCCCAGACGATGTCGCCGAACTCGCGCGTCGGATGTGCCTTGAGCCTGACATGGCGATAGAGCGCCGAGCCGGGCTCGACATTGGGCAGGTCGATTGCCTTGCCGTCCACGTCGAACTTCCAGCCGTGATAGGCGCAGCGCAGGCCGCAATCCTCGTTGCGGCCCCAGACCAGGTCGGCGCCACGATGCGGGCAGCGTGGCGAGACCAGGCCGACACGGCCGTTGGTGTCGCGGAAGCACAGCCAGGTTTCGCCCATCACGGTGACGCGGATCGGCACCGCGTCGCGTTCCGCCACCTGCTCCGACAGCGCCACGGGCTGCCAGAAGCGGCGAAAGAATGCGCCCATCGGCGTCGCCGGCCCGGTGCGCGTCAGGAGTTCGTTGTCGGCGGCGCTGAGCATGACGGATTCCTCCGCCGGGGACTCTGCGCGAGCCGCCGGCGCGCAGCAAGCCGGCGCGTCAGCGTTTGCGCGCGCTCGTACCGCCGCGCGATTTGGCGGCGGCGCGCGTCACCA
Organism: Alphaproteobacteria bacterium; assembly: GCA_019635875.1. NCBI lineage: Bacteria > Pseudomonadati > Pseudomonadota > Alphaproteobacteria > Alphaproteobacteria bacterium. The sequence continues at coordinate 100,399 of JAHBYP010000012.1, read as the reverse complement.
CGATTTTGCGCTGCTTGACCGCCGAATGCTTCTTGACCACGGAACGCTGCTTCGCCACCGGACGTGCCTGCACCATCGGGGACTCTCTGACCGCGGAGCGGTGCTTCAGCCGGGAGCGATGCTTCACCCCCGAGCGGTGCTTGACGCCCGAGCGCATCTTTACTGTCGGGTGTTGCTTCACCGCGGCGTGCGACTTCACCGCCGGGCGCTGCTTGACGGCCGAGCGGTATTTGCCCCCTGAGCGCGGCTTGGCGGCCTTGGGCGGCTTGGCCGCCGCATGCCGCTTGACGCTCCGGTGCGTCTTCACCACCGATCGCGCCTTCGCCGGCTTCGCCCTGGGTGCCGAAGCCGAGAGGCTGGGCATCTCGACGCTGTCGACGAGATAGGCCAGCTGGATGG
>JAHBYP010000012.1:0-95000 GCA_019635875.1 Alphaproteobacteria bacterium | reverse complement strand
CCGAGAGGCGTAGGCGCAGCGAAAGCGAGTCTGAAGAGGGCGCTATAGTTGCACGGATCAGACCCGAAACCGGGTGATCTAGCCATGGGCAGGTTGAAGGCGTGGTAACGCGCGCTGGAGGACCGAACCCACTTCCGTTGAAAAGGCAGGGGATGACCTGTGGCTAGGGGTGAAAGGCCAATCAAACTCGGAAATAGCTGGTTCTCCGCGAAAACTATTTAGGTAGTGCGTCGCGTGAATGCTGCCGGGGGTAGAGCACCGGAAGGACTAGGGGGGCCCAAAGCCCTACCAAATCCTACCGAACTCCGAATACCGGCAAGTCTTGCGCGGCAGACAGACGGCGGGTGCTAAGGTCCGTCGTCGAGAGGGGAAGAGCCCAGACCGACAGCTAAGGTCCCGAAATCGTGGCTAAGTGGGAAAGGAAGTGGGAAGGCCAAAACAACCAGGAGGTTGGCTTAGAAGCAGCCATCCTTTAAAGAAAGCGTAATAGCTCACTGGTCTAGACAAGCCGTCCTGCGCCGAAAATGTAACGGGGCTCAAGCCACGTACCGAAGCTTCGGGCTTCAGTCTTACGACTGGAGCGGTAGCGGAGCGTTCCGTAGGCCTGCGAAGGTGCATCGTGAGGTGTGCTGGAGGTATCGGAAGTGCGAATGCTGACATGAGTAGCGACAAGGAGCGTGGGAAACGCTCCCGCCGCAAGTCCAAGGGTTCCTGCGCAAGGTTAATCCGCGCAGGGTTAGTCGGTCCCTAAGGCGAGGCCGAGAGGCGTAGTCGATGGGAAGCGGGTTAATATTCCCGCACCTGCTGGTAGTGACGGATTCTGTGGGTTGTCCGGAGGAATGGTTCTATCCGGGCAGCGAAGGAGTCCCAGGAAACAGCTCCAGCGTATAGACCGTACCCGAAACCGACACAGGTGGACTGGTAGAGTATACCGAGGCGCTTGAGAGAACGGTGTCGAAGGAACTAGGCAAAATGCCCTCGTAACTTCGGGAGAAGAGGGCCTCGGCTTTGGGCAACCATCGTCGAGGGGCACAGACCAGGGGGTAGCGACTGTTTACTAAAAACACAGGGCTCTGCGAAGCCGAGAGGCGACGTATAGGGTCTGACGCCTGCCCGGTGCCGGAAGGTTAAGAGGAGAGGTGCAAGCCTTGAATCGAAGCCCCGGTAAACGGCGGCCGTAACTATAACGGTCCTAAGGTAGCGAAATTCCTTGTCGGGTAAGTTCCGACCTGCACGAATGGCGTAACGACTTCCCCGCTGTCTCCGACACCGGCTCAGCGAAATTGAATTCCCCGTGAAGATGCGGGGTACCCGCGGTTAGACGGAAAGACCCCGTGCACCTTTACTACAGCTTTGCAGTGGCATTAGGGAAAGGATGTGTAGGATAGGCGGGAGGCTATGAAGCCGGGGCGCCAGCTCTGGTGGAGCCATCCTTGAAATACCGCCCTTTCGTTCTCTGATGTCTAACCGCGGTCGCGACACGATCCGGGACCCTGCATGGCGGGTAGTTTGACTGGGGCGGTCGCCTCCCAAAGAGTAACGGAGGCGCGCGATGGTGGGCTCAGGCCGGTCGGAAATCGGCTGTGGAGTGCAATGGCATAAGCCCGCCTGACTGCGAGGCCGACAAGCCGAGCAGAGACGAAAGTCGGTCATAGTGATCCGGTGGTTCCGCGTGGAAGGGCCATCGCTTAACGGATAAAAGGTACGCCGGGGATAACAGGCTGATCTCCCCCAAGAGTCCACATCGACGGGGAGGTTTGGCACCTCGATGTCGGCTCATCGCATCCTGGGGCTGGAGCAGGTCCCAAGGGTATGGCTGTTCGCCATTTAAAGCGGTACGTGAGCTGGGTTTAGAACGTCGTGAGACAGTTCGGTCCCTATCTGCCGTGGGTGTTCGAGACTTGCGAGGCGCTGTCCCTAGTACGAGAGGACCGGGATGGACGCACCTCTGGTGTACCGGTTGTGGCGCCAGCCGCATCGCCGGGTAGCTATGTGCGGACGGGATAAACGCTGAATGCATCTAAGCGTGAAACCCTCCTCAAAACCAGGTCTCGCTAGACAGGGCCGTGGCAGACCACCACGTCGATAGGCCGCAGGTGCAAGCACAGCGATGTGTTCAGCCAAGCGGTACTAATCGCCCGACCGGCTTGATCCTTCTCCTTCTCTGCCGTCCCGTGCAGCGGTCATTCCCTGCCGGGCTCACACTCACTGCCTTCAAGACTTGACCCCCAACCCCAGGCGGACTTCGACGGCCTGGTGGCTCTGGCGAGGGGTGAACACCCGATCCCATCCCGAACTCGGCCGTGAAAACCCTCAGCGCCCATGGTACTGCGTCTCAAGACGCGGGAGAGTAGGTCGCCGCCAGGCCTTCAAAGTCCGCCTCAACAACTCCGCTTCCTCTCAACGACGCCACCCCACACCATCCCCGCGGGATGGAGCAGCCCGGTAGCTCGTCAGGCTCATAACCTGAAGGTCGCAGGTTCAAATCCTGCTCCCGCAACCAACACACCGCCCATCCAAAGCCCGCCACAAGAGGCGGGCTTTGTGCGTTCGTACGTCTGATGGCAGATTCGCGACCGAGCCGTTCCCGTGAACCTGAGGAACCTCCATGGTCGCCAGCAACTGCTTCAAGTTCGTCATGCTGCCGCCGCAGACGGACACGACTCGCGACTGGGCCAGGCGTCTGGCCGAAGCGGTGCCCGAAGCTCGTGTCGTCGTTGCTGAAGATTCCGATATCGCCGCACGCGAGATCGTCGACGCGGAAGCCGCCTTCGGCTGGCTTGGCAACGAGCTGCTGTCGAAAGCCACGAAGCTGCGCTGGCTGCAGGCGCCGATGGCGGCGCCTCCGGCCGGCTACTACTACCCCGAGCTGACCAGCCATTGCGTGCGGGTGACGAATTTCCGCGAGATCTACAACGATCACATCGGCGCGCACATTCTGGCCTTCGTCCTGGCCTTTGCCCGAGGGCTGCACAAGTTCATTCCACAGCAGCTGCGCCGGCAGTGGAAGAAGAGCCCGCTGGAAGACGGCGACGTCGTGCACTTGCCCGAAGCGACGGCCCTGATCGTCGGTGTCGGCGGCATCGGCGCCGAGGCCGCGCGCCTGCTCGCGGCGTTCGGCGTGACCGTGCTGGCAACCGACGCACGCCGCACGGCGGCACCCAGCGGCGTCGCCGAGCTGCATCCGCCGAATGCGCTCGACGACCTGCTGCCGCGCGCCGACTTCGTCATCCTGACGGTGCCGCACACGCCGTCGACCGAAGGCTTCTTCAACCGGGCCCGCTTCCAGCGCATGAAGCGGACGGCGATCTTCATCAACATCGGCCGCGGCATGACCACCAGGCTCGATGACCTGGTCGCGGCGCTGCAGGCCGGCGAGATCGCCGGTGCCGGACTCGACGTCTACGAGAAGGAGCCGCTGCCGAGCGATCATCCGCTCTGGGCCATGCCGAACGTCTTGCTCACGCCGCACATAGCGGGACACGGGCCATACCTGAACGAGCGCCGCTTCCAGATCGTGGCGGACAATTGCCGCGCCTTCGCGGCCGGGCTTGCGTTGCGCAACGAGGTCGACAAGGCGTCGTGGTTCTGAAGGCTGGCTGGCCACGCCGCCAGGGCTTCGCAAGCGCGTGCGTTGGCTTGTAGAATGTCGTCGGACCAAAGGAGGAGACGATGTTCAGTCACATTTTTGTCGGTGCCGACGATGTTGCGGCGTCGAAGAAGTTCTACGATGCAGTGCTCGGCGCGATCGGCATACCGGAGGGCAAGGCCGATCCAAAGGGCCGGGTGTTCTACCGCACGCCTACCGGCACATTCGGCCTCACCAAGCCGATCGATGGCAAGGAGGCGACGCACGCCAATGGCGGCACCATCGGCTTTGCCTGCGACAGCCCCGAGAAGGTGAAGGCCTTCCACGATGCGGGCGTCGCCAACGGCGGCAAGAGCATCGAGGATCCCCCGGGTCCGCGTTCGGCCGGTGCCGTGACGCTTCATCTCGCCTATCTGCGCGATCCCTACGGCAACAAGATCTGCGCGCTGCACCGCGGCGGCTGAACCGGTTCCTTCGTTGAAGGCCCGCCATCACTGGCGGGCCTTTGCGTTTACGCCGGTCAGAACATGTCGGGGGTGATCACGTTCTGCGGCCGCGGGCCGACCAGTGCCGCGTGCATGGTTTCAGCCGCCAGCCGCCGCGTGTTGTCCCAGGCCTCGGGCGTGAAGAAGGCGGAGTGCGGCGTGATGATCAGGCGCCCTTCGCACCACGGCTCGCGCGCACGGTAGGCACGCAGCAATTCGGGGATGGGCTCGACCGGCGGCTCGACGGGCAGCACGTCGAGGCCGACGCCGGCGAGATGGCCGCGCTTGAGCAGGTCGGCAAGCGCGTCGACGTCGACGATCGGCCCGCGCGCCGTGTTCACCACCACGCCGCCCTTCGGCATGCGCTCGAGCATGGCGCGCGAGATCATGCCGCGCGTCTCCGGCGTCAGCGGCGCGTGGATCGACAGCGTGTCGGTTTGCTCCATCAGCGCCTCGAGCGAGCGCACGCGCTCGACGCCGACGCCCAGCTCCGTACCGTTCGGCATATAGGGGTCGTAGACGACGACGCGGAACTGGAACGCCTTGGCGCGCAGTGCTGCCGCCGTGCCGATGCGACCCAGTCCGACGATGCCGAAGGTTTGCACGCCGTTGCGCTTGAGCAGCGAGTCGCGCACATAGCTCCACCGCGCGGGCTGCGGCCGGCGCTGCGCCTCGAGGTGCAGCGCGATGCCGCGACGCAACGCCAAGGCCAGCGCCAGTGCATGGTCGGCTACTTCGGTCGTGCCGTAGTCCGGCACATTGCACACCATCACCTTGCAGGCCTCGGCCGCCTTGCGGTCGATCTTGTCGTAGCCGACGCCCATGCGCACGATGCAGGCGAGCTTGGGAAACCTGGCGAAGTGCTCGGCGGTCACCGCGTGACGCATCACCAGCAGGCCATCGACATCCGCGCAGTCGCGGTCCTCGAGCAGCGAGAGATTGTCGACGTTGCGCCACACCACGCGGACGTCGGGCCCGAACACCTCGCGCTCGACCTTGTCGTCGTCGTAGAGCTTCTCCGCGTACAGCACTGTCTTGACCATGGCTTGGCGTCTCTCCATCGAGCAGGCGTTTGCGCCATTCAAGGACCTCCGGCATCGCAGGACAACAACGGAGAGTGGGATGTCTGCTCTGCAGGGGGCAGGGAGCCGGCACGACCCTTCCCGCTGCCGGCGAACCTGAGGACTGCTTCTGATCTCGAGGCGAGGAGCGTCACATGGCCGAGTATCCATGACCGCGCACCCCGGCTTCCGTCGGGAAGCGCACACAGCAGGAGGGCGGCCATGGCAAGTCAGCCGTTGCGGAAAGCGTAGCCGTAGCCGTTGAGCGCCGGCGCACCGCCGAGATGGGCGTAGAGGATCTTCGCGCCCTTGGGAAAGAAGCCCTTCTTCACGAGGTCGATGGTGCCCTGCATCGATTTGCCCTCGTAGACCGGGTCCGTGATCATGCCCTCGAGGCGGGCGGTCAGGCGGATCGCCTCCTTGGTCTCCTCCGACGGTACGCCGTAGGCGGGGTAGGCGTAGTCCTCGATCAGCACGACGTCGTCGTCCTCGATCTGCTTGCCGAGCTTGACCAGCCTGGCGGTGTCGCGCGCGATCTGCAGGACCTGCGCCTTGGTCTGCGCCGGCGTGCCCGAGGCGTCGATGCCGATCACCTTGCGTTGGCGGCCGTCCTTGGCGAAGCCTACGACCATGCCGGCATGGGTCGAGCCGGTCACCGTGCAGACCACGATGTAGTCGAAGGCGAAGCCCAGTGCCTTCTCCTGCTCGCGCACTTCCTCGGCGAAGCCGACATAGCCCAGGCCGCCGTACTTGTGCACCGAGGCGCCGGCGGGGATGGCGTAGGGCTTGCCGCCCTTGGCCTTCACGTCGTCGATCGCCTCCTGCCAGCTCTTGCGGATGCCGATGTCGAAGCCGTCATCGACCAGCCGCACGTCGGCGCCCATGACGCGGCTCAGCATGATGTTGCCGACGCGGTCGTAGACGGCGTCCTCGTGCGGCACCCAGCTCTCCTGAACCAGTCGGCACTTCATGCCGATCTTGGCCGCGACGGCCGCCACCATGCGGGTGTGGTTGGACTGCACGCCGCCGATGGAGACCAGCGTATCGGCGTTGGAAGCCAGCGCATCCGGAATGATGTACTCGAGCTTGCGCAGCTTGTTGCCGCCGAAGGCAAGGCCGGAATTGCAGTCCTCGCGCTTGGCGTAGAGCTCGACCTGGCCGCCGAGGTGGGCCGACAGTCGCTCCAGCTTCTCGATGTGGGTGGGACCGAAGGTGAGGGGGTAGCGCGGGAAGGTCTCAAGCATGGTGAATTGATAGCAAATCTCCCACTGAAGGTGCTCTCGAAGAAGCTGCAGTTCTTGCGATCTCCTTCCACTCTGGAGCAGGAGAATTGAGAAAGAGATCATTCAGTGCTAAGAATTCGGAAGAATCGTCCAGGAGGCTGTCATCGATCGCGTCGATCACAAGATGCTGCGGCTGCTGCAGGCCAACGGCCGCCTGAGCAATGCCGAGCTGGCCGGGAAGGTCGGCATCAGCGCCGCGACCTGCCACCGACGTACGCAGCGGTTGTTCGAGGAGGGCTTGATCGCTCAGGTGCGGGCCATGGTCGACCCGCGCAAGGTCGGCCGCGGCGCGCTGGTCATGGTCGGCGTGGTGCTCGATCGCTCCACGCCCGAGAGCTTCGCCCAGTTCGAGAAGGCAGCGGCGAAGCTGAGGTTCGTGCTGGATTGCCATCTGGTGGCAGGGGATTTCGACTACTTCCTGAAGATCAGGGTCGGCGACATGGCCGATTTCAACCGCATCCACGGCGAGCAGCTGATCGCGCTGCCTGGCGTGCGTCAGACACGCACCTTCTTCGTGATGAAGGAGGTCGTCGACAACGCGCCGCTCGACTTCTGATGTGCTGTCGCCCTTGTGTTGTGTGGAAGACACATGCGGCCAGAATCGGCATCATTGCCGAGCAACCCCTGGCGGCGAACCCTCATGCGCACTCTGCTGACGAACGCGACGCTTATCGACTGCGTCCAACCCAGAGCGGTTGAACGAGCAGCGGTGCTGATCGAGGGCGGTCGCATCCGCGAGATCCGCAACGACGGTGGCATTTCCGAAGCCCGCGATACGACGGTGGTCGACCTGCGTGGCGCCTACTTGATGCCCGGGCTATGGGACGTCCACGTCCATCCGGACTACTACTCGGTCACCCAGATGCCGGTGGCCGATCAGGTCACGCTGTTCGGCCATCGGCTGATGTCGGCGCTGACCGAGTCCGGCATCGTCGGATTTCGCTGCGCCGGGTCGCACAGCTACATGGACGTCGCCTGGAAGCGTGCTTTCGACTCGGGCCAGTATGTCGGACCGCGCCTGTTCGCCTCGGGCCACTTCCTCACGACCACCGGCGGCCACTTCCTGACCTCCGGGCATGCGCTGGAATGCGACGGGCCCTACGGCTTCGTCAAAGCCATTCGCGAGGAGATCAAGAACGGCGTCGACCACATCAAGCTCAACCTGTCAGGCGGAATCCTCGGGCCCGCCTGGGATCGACACCAGAACTCCTTCCTGCTGGAGGACGAGCTGGAGGCCGCGTTCGCGATCTGCCGGCTGCGCGAGTTCAAGGTGATGGCGCATGCGACCAATCCCGATGCCGTGAAGAACGCGATCCGGCTGGGTGCGCACAGCGTCGAGCACGGCTACATCATGGACGACGAGTGCATCGAGCTCTTCCTCAAGCACGACACCTGGTACGTGCCGACACTCGCGATCAGCCATCTCACGCCCGGCCAGGCGACCAACGATTGGGAGCGGCGCTGGGTCGAGCAGCGCAACATGGCGTATGACCTGTGCTGTCGCGCCGATGCGGCGTCGGACGTCCATCGCGTCGGCTTCGAGAAGGCGCTCAAGGCGGGCGTGAAGATGGCGCTGGGCTCGGATATCCGGCCGCTCAAGGAGGCCGCGCTGCTCGAGCTCGGGCTCTGGGTGCGCTCCGGCGCGACGCCGTGGCAGGCGCTGGTTGCGGCGACCCGCAATGGTGCCGCCATCTGCGGCGTAGGCCACGAGCTGGGGACCATCGAGGTGGGCAAGCTCGCCGACCTGATCGTGGTCGATGGCAATCCGCTCGAGGACATCAACAACGTGCGGCGGCTTCAGCTGGTGCTGAAGGAAGGTGTGATCGTGTCCGACAGGCGCGATCCTTGGTCCAAGCCGCAGGCGCCTGCGTTCTAGCTGCCGGTCGAGGCGTACCGTGCCACGCCGGCGCGCCAGGCAAGGAACGACAGCGCGAGGAAGGCGAAGCCGGCCAGCGGCGTGAACGGCAGCAGCCAGTCCGGTGCGCCCAGCGGATCGGGCCGCTTCAGGATTGCGAGCACCGGGTAGTAGGCGACACAGGCCAGCGGCACGCCGAAGGTCAGCAGGCGGCGGAACCACGTGGCGTAGATGTTGAGCGGATACTGCGCCGCCTGCACGCCGCCATAGGTCAGCACGTTGGCGATCTCCAGGCTCTCGACGGTCCAGAAGGCCATCGTCGCCTGCAGCACCAGCATGCCGAAGAACAGCGCGACGCCGCCGGTCACGGCCCAGATGGCCATCGCGATCGCCGGCCCGTCCCAGTCGATCGGCACCAGCCTGCTGGCGATCGCCAGCACGACGACGCCCTGGATCAGGCGCCCCAGCCGCGACAGCCGTACCTCGTGGCCGGCCAGCTGCAGCGCGGCGGCGCGCGGGCGCAGCAGCACCCGGTCGAAGGCGCCGGTGCGCACGAAGTCGGTGCCGAACACCTCGAAGCCGCGGGTGAGCATGTCGGCGAGCGAGAAAGTGATGTTGACCAGCGCGTAGAACAGCGCCGCCTCGCCGAAGCTCCAGCCGCCGACCGAGCCGAAGCGGCTGAACAGCGCGTACACGCCCAGGATCTCGATCGACGTCGCCGCGCACTGGCCGAGGATCAGCATCAGGGTCGCCGCCGGATACTGCGCCTGGGCACGCAGCGAAGCGGAGACGTAGCGGCCGTAGAGAGCGAGCGCGTTCACGGTCAGCCGCCCTGCATCTCGAGCCGGCGCATCATGCGCGCCATGGCGAGACGGCCGATACCGATGAGCACCGCCGTCCAGCCTGCCTGCAGTGCCAGTCCCTGCGCCGCCGCGCCGCCGGCGAGATCGGCGAAATAGATGCGGAACGGGATGTCGACGATGCCCGCCAGCGGCTGCAGGTGCAGCCACGATTGCCACGCGTCGGGATAGAAGTTCAGCGGCAGCAGGCTGCCGGAGAGGACGATCACCAGGGGCGTCAGGATCGAGTTCACGCCGCGCTCGTTGAGGCTCGCGGCGACGACGACGTTGGCGAGCATCAGCACGGCGGCTGCCAGCGCCGTCATCAGCACGAAGGCGGGGATGAAGAGCAGCGCCGCCGTGACACTGGCCGGCGGGCGCCACGCCCATTCATCGAGCCCCACGAGCGGCAGGATGATGCCCGCGGCCAGCACCATCAGCAGCGCGCGCGGCAGGGCGCGCGCCAGCATCCATCCCAGCGTGCGCGCGTACCAGAAGCCGTAGGCGTCGAGCGGGCGCAGGCGGTCGTAGCCGATGCCGCCGGTGCGGATCGCGTGGCCGATCTCCGGGTCGGCGACCCAGGGCTGCAGCGCCAGCAGCGCCTGACCCAGCCAGACATAGGTGATGGCGTCGGCCAGGCTGATCGGCGCCGCCGCCGCGTGGGCGCCGTAGAAGGCGGCGAACACCATGATGCGGATGCCGCCCCACCAGAGCTGTGTGGCGAATCCCGCCAGCGCCGCGACGCGGTACTCGAGCAGGAGCTGGAAGCGCGCGCGGAAGGCCGCGAGGTAGGGGCGCAGCGGCAGCATCGTCATGTCTCGTGCGCGTCGTGCAGGGCGTAAAAGCGCGCGATCACCTCCTCGATGGCGACCTCGTCGACATGGATGTCCTCGACGGGGTGCTGCGCGGTGATCGCGGCGATCAGCTGCGGTGTCGGGATGTCCACCGGATTGAAGGCCAGCTCGAGCGAGCGCGCGTCGCGCGAGCGCACCGTGACGCCGGGCATGTCGATCTCGGGGGCGGGGCCGGCGAAGTCGATGTGCAGGCGGCGCTCGGCGAAGACGCCGGATCGCAGGCTGGCGAACGGGCTGTCGGTGAGAACGCGGCCATGGCCGATGACGATGACCCGCTCGGCCAGCGCCTCGACGTCGTGCATGTCGTGCGTCGTCAGCAGCACGGTCACGCCCTGCTCGCGATTGAGCCGGCGCACGAAGTCGCGCACAGCGAGCTTCGATGGCGCATCGAGGCCGATCGTCGGCTCGTCGAGGAACAGGATCCGCGGGTCGTGCAGCAGCGCGGCGGCGAACTCCGCGCGCATGCGCTGGCCCAGCGACAGCTGGCGCACCGGCTGGGCCAGCAGCGACTCGAGCCGCAGCATGGCGACCAGCTCGTCGCGCCGGCGACGATAGCGCGCGGGCTCGACGCGGTAGATGTCGGCCAGCAGATCGAAGCCGTCGAGCACCGGCAGGTCCCACCACAGCTGGCTGCGCTGGCCGAACACGACGCCGATGCCCACGACGTGACGGATGCGATCCTCGTAGGGCACGAGGCCGTCAACCTCGACCCGACCGCTCGTCGGCCTCAAGATGCCTGACAGGATCTTGACAGTGGTCGACTTGCCCGCACCGTTGGGCCCGATGAAGGCCAGCAGCTCGCCCGCCTCGAGATTGAAGGAGACGCCGGCCAGCGCGTGGATCTCGCGCCAGCGTCGGCGCACGAGGCCGCGCAGCGCGCCGGTGAGACCTGGCGCGCGTTCGGCGACGCGATAGGTCTTGGCCAGCGCCTCGACGAGGATCTGGGGCATGGGCGGCTGTCCGCCTGGGGGTCAGAAAAAGGGCGGCGAACCTATGCGCGCTCCGCCGCGGAGTCAATCATCGGCGCGGTCCGATGGCGCCGCAGTCTGCGCATTGACCTAGCTCAAGGCGATCCGCGCCAAGCTGCGTACTGTCAGGCACAGGCGCCGGGGCGACGAGAGATCCCACGGGGTCTGGTCACCCACGATGCTCGGGGGAGGCCCCGCGCCCCAATCGCGGGGCCACCTTCGACGCGTCAGCTGGCGACAAGGCCTTGCTCCGTTCATCCATGCGAGCAAGTCCAACCCGCACCACCAGGCGGATCGGCGCGCCGGATCGGGTAGGCGCGGGGCGACCACCGCAAATGTGGCGCCGACCTCGGTGGTCGAACCACGCTGTCAACGGCAAGCATGATCGTCACTCTCCTCGCTGCCGCGGCGACAGACGGGCATCGCCTTCGCGCGGTCCATGCGACACGGCGGTCCGCATCCGTGCCATGACGTAGCGCTGCGAGAAAATCCGCTTCCCGGTGCGAACCGCGGGCGGCAGCATGGCGGCGTACGCGATTCGAGAGGCGGGCATGCGCAACATCGGAATCGACGCCGACCGGCTGTGGGCGGCGACCATGCAGATCGGCGAGATCGGCGGCACGGCCAAAGGCGGCTGTCATCGCCTGGCGTTGAGCGAAGAGGATCGCCGGGCCCGCGATCTGCTCTGCGCCTGGATGCGCGAGGCCGGCTGCGCGGTCACGGTCGACGGCATCGGCAACATCTTCGCCCGCCGCGAGGGCGCCGATCCGGCGCTGCCGCCGGTCATGGTCGGCAGCCATCTCGACACCGTGCCGATGGGCGGCAAGTTCGACGGACCGGCCGGCGTGATGGCCGGCCTCGAGCTGGTGCGCGCGCTCAACGACCACAAGGTGCGCACGAAAGCGCCGGTCGAGATCGTCGCCTGGACCAACGAGGAGGGCTCGCGCTTCTCGCCCTTCACCATGGGCTCCTCGGTCTTCGCCGGCCAGCTGGCGCTGAAGGATGCCCACGCAGCGCGCGACATCACCGACCCGCTGCACGGACCCACGGTCGGCGAGGCGTTACGCGCCATCGGCTACGACGGTGACGCACCGGTCGGCGGCCGTCGTCCCGCCTGTTATCTCGAGATGCATATCGAGCAGGGTCCGCGGATGGCCGACGAGGATCTGCAGGTCGGCATCGTCACCGGCTCGTTCCAGTCGCGCTACTTCGTGGCCACCATCACCGGCGAGCAAGCACATGTCGGACCCACGCCCATGGCCGGACGGCGCGACGCGCTGGTGATCGCCTCGCGGCTGGTGCTGGAGATCGACCGCATCGGGCGCGCCTATGGTCCCGATGGCCGCTCCAACGCGCCGCATATCGAGCTGTCGCCCAATGTGCGCGGCGTGATCCCCGGCGTGATCAGGCTCTCCTGCGACGTGCGCCACAGCGACGCGCGCAGCCTGCAGCGCATGGAGGAGGAGCTGCGCGCCTGCGCCGCCATCGTCGCGCGCGAGGCGCGCGCCACCATCGTCCTGGAGCGCTACTACGAGTTCGGGCCGATCCATTTCCATCCCGACATGGTCGCGCTCTTGCGCCGCACGAGTGCAGAGCTGGGATATCGGCATCGCGATATCCTGACCGTCGCCGGCCACGACGCCGTGCCGCTCAACTCGATCTGCCCCTCGGGCATGATCTTTGTGGCCAGCCGCGCCGGCGGCATCAGTCACAACGAGAAGGAAGCGAGCACGCGCGAGGACCTCGCGGCAGGCGCCAATGTGCTATTGCATGCCGTCATGGCGCGCGCCGGCGTGGTCGATTGAGGAGCTAGGCGATGAATCTGCGCAGCGAACCCGCACCCGAGGATCTCGAGGCGATCCGGCTGTGGTTCAAGCGGTTGTCCGACCATGTCCAGGCGGTCGACTACGAGGGCGCGCGGCCGATTTTCGCCGACGACATGATTGCCTTCGGAACCTTCACCGACTTCATGGTCGGCCAGGACAAGGCCGAGCGCGAGCAGTGGCGCAACGTCTGGAGCACGATCCGCCGCTTCCGCTGGCGGCTCGACGGCGTGCACGGCATCGTCTCGGCCGATCGCCTCACCGGCATCGGCATGGCGATTTTCGACTCCGACGGGTTCATGCCCGATGGGACCCAGTTCGATCGCCGCGGCCGTGCCACCGTGACCTTCGCGCGCGCGAGGATCGGCGACCCCTGGGTAGCGACGCATACCCACATGTCGCTGTTCCGCGGCACACCCGATCGCAGCCACGGCAGCTTCACGGGGCCATGATCGCGTCGCCGCATGGCTTCGCCATCGGCGGTCCCGGCTGGCGCCGAGCCCGTGGCAGCGCTCGGGGCGCTGCCGGGTGTCGTTCTCGGCGCCTATGTCGCTTGATCGCTCAGCTATCCGGTGTGTCGGCGCCGGCCTTGGTGGGTGGCGGCGCGGGCTTCCTGTGCTCGCCTTTCTTCTTCCTTTCCTCATCGAGGCCCAGATCCTTCTGTGCCTTCTTCACGTCGTCGAGGCGATTGGGCTCGCCGCCGGTCATGCCTTCCTCGGACGCGACCTGCATCAGGCGCGCGTCGATCTCCCACTGCTCGAGCGCCTTCCTCTTTTCGTCGCGTGAAAGCTCGCGGCTCTCGACGACGTCCTTGGGCTTGTCGAACTCCTGGGACGGGTTGACGAGCGCCTCCTTCTTGTCGATCCCGGCCATGGCCGCTCTCCATCTGTGGAATCGGGTGCGGAGACAACCGCTGCGCCGGATATTGGTTGCCCGCGACGCCGAACAACCCGCTTCGGCGCACCGGGCCGGGGCGATGTCGTGTCGGATGGAAGGCGACTCTGTGTCTACGCGCCGCGGTGGCGCCGCTCGACATTGACCTTGATGTTGGCCAGGCCGATCGCGGCCTCCTCGTCCATGCGCCGGATCATGTCCTCGGTCGGCGCCTTCGGGCGCGCCGGGTTGAGCACGGTGCGGGTGTAGCGCGTGCCCCTGCCCACGGGCTCGAAGGTGTAGCGCGCGACGATGCGGCCGATGAAGCCGGTGTCGGTCTCGGCCATCCACAGCCTGCCCGGCTCGCAGTGCGTGACTCGCCAGTCGAGCTGCACCTCGCCGGTGCGGGTGCGCCAGCGCTCGTGGAAGGTCTCGCCGGCCGCCAGAGGCCGGTCGGCGGCATCGATGCGATGCGACGAAGGCAGCCACTGCGGCCACGAGTTGGGATTGGAGACGTAGTCCATCACCGCCTGCGGCGACGCGTCGATCAGGATGTCGTGGCTGCGCTCGAAGGCCACGGTGCCGGGCGGCTCGATCGCACCGGTGCGCTCGGTGATGAGCGTGTAGGCCTCGGGCCGGCGATGGCGCGCGAAGTTGAAGGTCGTGGCCTTGTAGCTCTTGCCGGCGTCGAGATCGCAGCGATGCACGATGAGCTCGTCGCCCTCGCCGTTGGCGCGTGCCACCACCTTGCCGCTGGGGGCGATGATCATGCTGTCGGCGACGCTGGGCACGCCCTCCTCGGTGCCACCCTTGGCGACGCCCACCACCCATGCGCCGTTCTGGTAGGCGCCGGCCTGCATCGAGAGCTGATTGTGGAACCACGAGTGCTCGTCGTGATCGGGCGCCGGCGGGTTGTGGATCGGCGTGTTGTAGCCCAGCAGCACCATCTCGACGCCCTGCAGGCCCATGACGCGGTAGGTCTCGGGCCAGCGCCGGTCGTTGCAGATGCACATGCCCATGATGCCGCCGAAGGCACGGCTCACCGGGAAGCCGAGATTGCCGACTTCGAAATAGCGCTTCTCGAGATGCTGGAATTCGCGCTGCGGCTCGTGCTCGGCATGGCCCGGCAGGTGCACCTTGCGGTACTTGCTGACGATGCGCCCGTCGCGCTCGACCAGAATGGAGGTGTTGAACCGCCTGATGCGGCCGTCCTCGTCGACGAGCTCGGCATAGCCGAGGCAGAAGCCGATGCCCATCGCCCTGGCCTCGCTGAACAGCGGCGCCGTCTCGTTGCCGGGCATCTCGCGCTCGAAATAGGCATCGATCTCGGCCTGATCGGTCATCCACCAGCGAGGGAAGAACGTGGTCAGCGTCAGTTCCGGGAAGACCACCAGCTCGCAGCCCATGCGCCTGGCCTCGCGCAAATGCGCGATCAGTCGCTCGACCACGTCGCGGCGCGAGTGGCTCTTCTGGATCGGCCCCATCTGGGCGGCGCCGACGGTGAGATGGCGTGACATGGTTTCCTCTGGCGCGGATGGCCGATCCTAGGCAAGCGCCGCGCCGATGGCTACGGCGACGCCGCCGCCGGTCATCAGGCCGTGCGCGACGCCAAACAGGCGAAGCGCGCGACGGATGTCCTCCGACGTGGCCTCGGCGCGGCCGTCGCCCATCCAGCGATCCTCGACCCGTGTGCCGCCATAGACGCGCGGCCCGGCCAGGCGCAGGCCGAGCGCGCCGGCCATCGCCGCCTCCGGCCAGCCCGCGTTGGGCGAGCGGTGATGCGCCGCATCGCGCCAAACGGCGCGCCAGGCCGAGGCCGCGTCGCAGCCCGGCAGGAGCGCGGCGGCGGCGATCAGCAGCAGGGCGGTCAGCCGCGAGGCCGGCAGGTTGACGAGATCGTCGAGCCGCGCGGCGGCCCAGCCGAAGGCGCGATGGCGCGGCGTGCGATGGCCGATCATCGAATCGGCGGTATTGATCGCCTTGTAGGCGGCGATGCCCGGCAGCCCGGCGAGCGCGAACCAGAAGG
Source organism: Alphaproteobacteria bacterium (assembly GCA_019635875.1). Classification (NCBI taxonomy): domain Bacteria; kingdom Pseudomonadati; phylum Pseudomonadota; class Alphaproteobacteria; species Alphaproteobacteria bacterium. The sequence continues at coordinate 79,344 of JAHBYP010000012.1, read as the reverse complement.
CGGGCGCGACAACGCCGTCGGAATGGTTCTCGGCCAGGCTCTCGATTGCGGCGCGACACAGCCCGGCTTCGTCGAGCGCCTGGGGATCGCGGCCGACAATGTGCGCGACGGCGCGCCGCCCCGCCTCCAGCCCGCCGCAATCGAGCGCGCCGGCGACGGCGCGGACGTGCTCGTGCAGGCTGCGCGCGGCAATGCCGGTCGAGGCGACGATGGCGATGACGATGATCGAGGCCAGCGGCGGTGCGATGTGGGCCAGCGCCTGGATTGCAAGACCCGCCGCGACGGCGACGCCCACGACGACCAGCAACGCCAGCACCCCGCAGGCACGACGCGTCGCATCGCGCGCCGCATCCTGGTTCAGGTGCCGATCGAGCGTGTCGACGAGCGCGCCCGTCCACGTCACCGGATGGCCGATGGCGCGCAGCAGTGTGGCGGGATACCCGACGACGATGTCGATCAGCAGCGCCAGCGCCAGGGCGGCGATCACGCCTCGGCCAATTCCAGCATCAGGTCGAGCAGGATGGCGGCGCCGGCCTCGATGTCGTGCGGCTGGGTGAACTCGGCCACGTTGTGGCTCAGCCCTTTCACGCTGGGCACGAAGATCATGCCCGTCGGGCACAGGCGCGCCATCATCTGCGCATCATGGCCGGCGCCGGAAGGCAGGCGCATGACGCTGCGGCCATGCGCGCGCGCCAGGCGCTCGACGCGGTCGATCATGTCGGCGGCGAACTCGACCGGCTCGAAGCGCGCGAGCGTGCGGCGCTCGACGACGCAGTCCTCGGCGCGGGCAGCCGCGTCGATGAAGGCGAAGGCGCGCCGCTCGGCCTCCTTCAGCAGCGCCTCGTCGGTGTTGCGCAGGTCGAGGGTGAAGCGCGCGCGGTTGGCGATGACGTTGATCAGGTTGGGCCGCAGCTCGATGACGCCAACCGTGGCGACCTGCGCGCCACCCATGTCCTTGGTGAGCTGGCGGGCGAAGGCGGTGCAGAGGCCGGCGACGTAGCCGGCGTCGTGGCGCAGGCGCATCGGCGTCGTGCCGGCATGGGCCGAGGTGCCGGACACGATGACCTCGGTCCACGAAATGCCCTGCACGCCGGTCACCGCGCCGATCGCGATGCCCGCTTCCTCGAGCACCGGGCCCTGCTCGATATGCAGCTCGACATAGGCGTGCGGGCGGATGGTGCCGGGGACCATGGCGCCGCGATAGCCGATGCGCTCCAGCTCGTCGCCGACGCGCTTGCCGTCGCCGTCCGTCGCCGCCCATGCCTCCTGCAGGTTGAGCCCGCCGGCGTGGACCAGGCTGCCCATCATGTCGGGCTGGAAGCGTGCGCCTTCCTCGTTGGTGAAGAAGGCGACGCAGAGCGGCCGGCGCGTGGTGATGCCGGCATCGTCGAGCGCGCGGCAGACCTCCAGGCCGGCGAGCACGCCGAGATTGCCGTCGAAGCGGCCGCCGGTCCGCACGGTATCGATGTGCGAGCCGGTCATGACCGGTGCCGTGTCCTGCCGACCGGCCCGCATGCCGAACACATTGCCGATCGCGTCGACGTGCACGGCGAGGCCCTGCGCCCGCATCCACGAGACCACGAGGTCGCGACCTTCCCTGTCCTCGTCGCTCAATGCCAGGCGGGCGCAGCCGCCGCCGTCGATGGCGCCGATCCGGGCCAGCGTCGCCAGCCGGACCTGCAGATGCGGGGCGTCGATGGCGGGCCTCGCCGTCATGGCGATGGCGAGCGCCGGCCGGCCGTAGCCGGGGCGCGGTGTCTTGCGCGCTCGTGCATCGTTGAACGCTAGCGAAGCAGGCGAGGGCGCGCAACGTCGCCAGATTGCGCCGGCGGACTCAGGCTCCCAGGATGCGCCCGCCGGCGAGGCGCCGGATCAGTCCAGCATGCCCCAGCTGCGCGGCAGCCAAAACACCAGATCGGGCCAGATCATGCAGACCGCGACGGCGATCATCTGCATGATCACGAACGGGATGATGCCGCGATAGATGTCGCCCATTTTCACGGACGGCGGCACCACGCCCTTCATGTAGAACAGCGCGAAACCGAAGGGCGGCGTGAGAAAGCCCGACTGCAGGTTGACCGCCATCAGGATCGCGAACCACAGCAGGATCATCTTCGGCCCGTCGACATGACCGGCGAAATCCGCGCCGGCCAGGATCGGCGAGAACACCGGCAGCACGATCAGGCAGATCTCGAGGAAATCGAAGAAGAAGCCCATGACGAACACGAGCGCCATGACAAAGATCAGGTATTGCCACGCGGTCTCGATGCCGATCGCCTTGAGCCCTTCGACGACCACGTCGTCGCCGCCGAGCGCCCGGAAGACATAGGCGAACAGGGTGGCGCCGAACAGGATGAAGAACACCAGGCCGTTGGTCAGGCCCGCCGCCATGATGATCTCGTTGAGCGACTTGAAGTTCAGTTTCCTCGCCCGCGCCGCCAGCAACAACGCGCCGACACAGCCAACGCCGCCGGCCTCGGTGGGGGTCGCCCAACCGCCGAAGATCGATCCCAGCACGAGGAGGATGAGGAACGCCGGCGGCGCGAAGGAGAACGCGACCATGCGGAGCAGCTCGGCCTTGTTCTGCGGCCCGATCTCAGCCCCGAGCGGCGGCGCCGATTTGGGGTTCAGGAACGAATAGATCATGATGTAGATGAGATAGCCGATCGACAGGGTGAGCCCGGGCAGGACGGCCGAGGCGAACAGCAGGCCGACCGAGATCTGCATCAGGTCGCCCATGATCACCAGCATGATCGACGGCGGAATCAGGATGCCGAGCGTGCCCGAGGCGGCGATGGTGCCGCAGGACAGTGACCTCCCGTAGCCGCGTTCGAGCATGACCGGCAACGCGATCAGGGTCAGCATCACCACGGAGGCGCCGACGATGCCGGTCGTGGCGGCCATGATCGTGCCCAGCAGCACCACCGATATCGCGAGGCCGCCCGGGACGCGCCGCAGCAGGACCTGCAGGCAATGCAGCAACTCCTCGGCGACGCCGCTTTTCTCGAGCACAGTCCCCATGAAGATGAACATCGGCACCGCGACCAGCACCTGGTTCTCGACGCCCTGGCCGTAGATGCGCGGCAACAGATTGGCGAACTGCACCGGCTGGAAGACGTCGAACAGGATGCCGAGGACTCCGAAGATGATGCCGATGGCGCCGAGCACGAAGGCGACCGGATAGCCCGTGAACATGATGAACACGAGCACGAAGAACATGATGATCGCTAGATGGGACCCGATGAAGTCGATCATGGCGGGCCTCAGTGCGCTTGACCGGCGGCGGCAGGCATGGCTTCCGCCGCCAGCCGGGGTGGCCCGAAGAGAAAGACGATGCGGCGCAGCGCGACCGAAACCACGGCCACGAAGACCGAGGCGAAGCCGAAGAACAGGAAGAACTTGACGATCCAGCGCCACGGCAGCCCGTTGGGCGCCGCCGAGGACTCGTTCTGGCCGAAGGACTGCAGGAAGAAGGCCCAGGAGTGCGGCAGCGCCACGAACAGATAGGGCGCCGCGAAAATGGCGCAGCCCAACAGCTCGAGCCAGGCGTGCCTGCGCGGCGAAAGCCCTGAGGTGAACACATCGATGCGCACGTGCGCGTTGCGCACGTAGCAGAAGGCGATCCAGGTCAGGTACAGGAAGGCGTGCAGGTGCCATTCCAGCTCCTGCAGTCGCGTCGAGCCTAGATCGAGACCGAAGATATTGAGCTGAAAGCCGATCTTGCGGGTGACGATGTCGAACACAATGACCGTCATCAAGATCAGGAAACACCAGCCGAAGACGCGCGCGATGGCGCCCAGACCCGCATCGATGCCATTGCTGATGGTCAGCAAACCCCTCACGGCGGCCCCCCTGAATTGGTGCGATTGGAGATACCGCCGCCCCGCGAACGATACCACTTCCAAGCCAACAACGCGTTCCAGACTAACGACGCGGCCCTGCGCCGCGGACCGGCGCAGACAAGCCGCGGCGGGGCACGCTGCGCGCCCCGCCGCGAATATCCTGTCTCGCGCCTAGTCGGTCATGTAGGCGTGTTCGCGCCAGATCTTGTACTTCTCGCGGAACGACGAGTAGGAGGCCCAGACCTTCTTGAAGTTCTCGCTCTTGGCCGATTCCTCCTTGACGACCTCCTCCCACTTCTCGCGGAGGGCCTTGAGGAACTCCGGCGGCCACTTCTTGATTTGCACGCCCTTGGCCTGAAGCTCCTTCATGGCGGCGAACTGCGAGCCGTCGGACTCGGCCAGCTCCTGCAGCATCTGCGCCTTGCAGGCCCACTCGATGACGTACTTCTGATGGTCGGAGAACTCGTCCCACTTCTTCTTCGAGATGTAGAGCTGGCCGATCGAGGTCTGCTGGTGCCAGCCCGGGAAGTAGTAGTACTTGGCGACCTGGTGGAAGCCGAGCGACAGGTCCATGGTCGGCATCGAGAACTCGGTGGCGTCGATGGTGCCGAGCTGCAGCGCCTGGAAGATTTCGCCGGCCTGCAGCAACTGGGTTGCCACGCCCATCTTCTGCATCACGTTGGCGCCGAGGCCGAAGAACCGCATCTTCAAGCCCTTGAGATCATCGAGGGTCTTGATCTCCTTGCGGAACCAGCCCGAGGCCTCGGGCGAGATGATGCCGCAGTTGCGCGCCACGATGTTGTACTTGGCGTGCATTTCCCACATCAGCTCGTTGCCGCCGCCGTACTCGTACCAGGCGAGGAATTCCGCCGCGTCGGGACCGAAGGGCACCGTGGTGAACATCGCGAACACGATGTCCTTGCCGGTGAAGTACCCCGCCGCCGTGTAGGCCATGTCGAGCGAGCCGTTCGACACGGCATCGAAGTACTGGCTGCCGGGGATCAGCGCGCCGGGCTCGAAGAACTTGATCTCGATCGAGCCGCCCGACAGCTTGTTGATCAGCTCCACGGTGCGCTTCTGCGCCGGCCCGAGGATCTGCATCGAGCTCGGAAATGCGCCCGCCATCTGGGCGCGAACCTTCTTGTCCTGGGCGGGCGCCGATTGGGAGCCCAACGCGACAATCGCCGCGACCAACCCTACGGCCAAAGGCCGCACTATTCTTGAAATCATAACCACATCCTCCCTGTCAGCCGAACTTCACGTCGACTTTGATTGTGCCGGAACGCATCTGACACTGATTTTTTTCGACTGTACCGGAGCCGTATGCCCGCCTCAAGTTGGAATTGGCGGTCCGCGAGCGATCACGCAGCCTGCCTGGAAATGCGCCATCGTCCTGTTTCTGATCGCCAGTCGCCCTCGGCGCCCCGCCGCGCGGGCGCCGCGAGGCGGAGGTGGAGGCGTCTGAGCGCCGGCGATCGTCGCTGCGGTCAACGCAAATGGCACGCGATCGGCTCGAGTGGCGGATCGGGCGTCTTGATTGGCGTTGGCAACCGGAAGACACTGGTGCGGGGAGAGCAGCGTCAAGCGCAGGGCACCGACGGCCTCGCATCTCAGCATGCGATGTTGCCTCGGCGCGGAGGGGAGGCCGAGTGCAGCTCGAAGCGGTGCCTGGAGTGGTGGTGCGGTGACCCGCGGCACGCAGCGCCCAACGCGGTGGTTCATCGCGACGAGCGCACGGCTAACAGCGGTCGCAGGCGTCCGAGGGACGCGCCGATGCTTGTCCTGCTGACGATAAGCGACGCGATCAAGCGCCGTCTGGAAACCGTGGCCTTTGTGTCGGGATGGCTGCTCGTGGTGCTGGCCGCGATCACCTGCTTTGACGTCTTGTGCCGCAAGTTCGGCATCCCGATCCCGCTCACCAAGTTCCAGGAGCTGGAGTGGCACGCGCACTGCGCGCTGTTCTCGCTTTGGATGGGCTACAATTACACGATCAACGCCCATCCAAGGGTCGACTCGTACACGGAGACCCTCGGCTTCCGCGTCAAGGCCTGGATCGAGTTCATCGGCTGCGTCGTCTTCGCCATTCCGTTCATGGGCCTGATGATCTGGTTCGGCTGGGACTTCTTCTGGACATCGTTTCTGCAGAACGAGAGCTCGGAGCACGCGATCGGATTGCCGTACAGATGGGCCATCAAGGGCGTCTTCTATGTCGGGCTGATCCTGGTGCTGGCCGGCGTCATCAGCGTGTGGCTGCGCCTGGTGGCGTATCTGTTCGGTGGTCGCACGCGCGCCGAAACCGATCTGCAGATCGGCCATGCCGAGCTCGAGGCATAGGGCGCGGCGATGGTCGGGTGGTTCATCGACAATCTCGCGCTGATCATGTTCGTGGCGATGTTCGCCATCATCTTCTGCGGCTATCCGGTGGCCTTCGTGATGGGCGGTACCGGCCTGGTGTTCGGGCTCATCGCCTGGTGGGGCGGTCAGTTCGACATCGGCAGCCTGTCCAACGTGCTGCTGCGCATGTGGGGCGGTGTCGCGATGGACTCGACGCTGGTCTCCATTCCGAGCTTCATCTTCATGGGTACCATCCTCGAGCGCAGCGGCTCGGCGAAGGAGATGCTGCTGGCGACCGAGATCCTCCTGCGCAGGGTGCCGGGTGCGCTTGCCGTGTCGGTGATGGTCATGGGCACCATCCTGGCGGCGCCGATCGGCGTCGTCGGCGCCGCGGTGGTGATGCTGTCGGTCATCGCGCTCAAGCCGATGCTCGATGCCGGCTACGATACGCGGCTGGCCATCGGCACCATCGCGTCGGCCGGCACGCTGGGAATCCTGATCCCGCCCGCGATCATGATCGTCGTGATGGCCGAGATGCTCAGCACGTCGGCCGGCGCGCTGTTCGCGGCGGCGACCATACCGGGGTTCCTGCTGGCCGGCCTCTATCTGGCGTACATTCTGGGCGTGGCGGTTCTCAGGCCGGCCAAGGCGCCGAAGCTGCCGGCCGACTACGGCCCGCAGACCCGCGGCCAGTTCTGGCGCACCATGTGGACCGGCCTGGTGCCGATGACGGTGCTGATGGTGCTGGTCATGGGCTCGATCTTCGCCGGCTGGGCCACTGCCACTGAAAGCGCCGGCGTCGGGGTGCTGGGCGCCTTCCTGATCGCGGCGATCAACAAGCGCCTGACATGGCGCATGACCAACGACGCGATCCGCTCGGCAGCGCGCGCCAACGCCATGGTGTTCCTGATCTTTCTCGGCGCGACCTGCTTCTCCTACGTCTTCCGCTCGCTCGGCGGCGACGATCTGATGATCTCGACGCTCGCCTATCTCGGCATCGACACCAAGTGGAAGCTGCTTTGGTTCGTGATGATCCTGATCTTTCTTCTCGGCTTCCCCTTCGAGTGGATCGAGATCTGTCTGATCGTGCTGCCGATCTTCACGCCGATCCTGGCCAAGTACGACTTCTCCGACTGGATCGGGCCGGGAGATTCCACCCACTTCATGGCCTGGTTCGCCACGCTGGTCGCGGTCAACCTGCAGACCTCGTTCATGTCGCCGCCCTTCGGCGCTACGCTGTTCTACATGAAAGGCACGGTACCGCCCGGCACGACCATGACCGACGTATTTCGCGGCATGTACCCGTTCCTGTTCCTGCAGGTGGTGGGCCTGTTCATGTGCATGTATTGGCCCGGCATCATCTTGTGGCTGCCGCGCGTCACCGGACTGCTGGAATAGGCTGCAGAGGGCTCGCGGCCTGCTGAACCGAAGCCCGTGAGTGTTGATCTGCACCGCGCGGCCGGTCATCGTGGCTGACGATGAGCCACGCCATGACCCGCGATTTCCCCCACGAGCCCCTGCGCTTCCGCGCCTACCCGCCCGATGAGGTGCGGGCGCGCGCCCGCGCCTTCGCCGCAGAGCTCACGCGACGTCGCACTGTTCGTGAGTTCAGCGATCGTCCAGTCGATCGTGCCGTGATCGAGGCGGCGATCGACGCGGCGCGCCATGCGCCGAGCGGCGCGAACCATCAGCCCTGGCACTTCGTCGCCGTGCAGGACCGCACGGCGAAGGCGAAGATCCGGGTCGCCGCCGAAGCCGAGGAGAAGGCCTTTTACGAAGGCAAGGCGAGCGAGGAATGGCTGCGCGCGCTCAAGCCCCTGGGCACGGACTGGCACAAGCCGTTTCTCGAAACGGCGCCGTGGCTGATCGTCGTCTTCGCCGAGCAGTGGGGGCACTGGCCGGACGGATCACGCAAGAAGAACTACTACGTGCCCGAGTCCGTGGGGATCGCCTGCGGATTCCTGCTGGCGACATTGCACCACGCGGGGTTGGCGACGTTGACGCACACGCCCAGCCCGATGGGCTTCCTCGGCACCCTGCTGGGGCGGCCGAGGAACGAGAAGGCCTACATGATTGTCGTAGCCGGCCATCCCGCGCCGGATGCCGTGGTGCCGCTGCACGCGCTGGCGAAGAAGCCGGTCGCCGATGTCGCGACGTTTCTCTGACGCTCAGCGGCTGCAGGCCGCCCCGCCCAGCACGCAGAACTTGACGCGGGCTGCTGGTGGCGTCGATCGTTGCGGTGCTGTTGCGGCTGATCGCGTTCCCGCTTTCACTGACCACGGACCGCAGGAGCCGGTATTGCCTGCTTTGAGGCACATCAATGTCGCCGCGCGGTCGGCGGGCGACAAGCATCGAGCGTATCCTCGTGACGTTGGATGACGGTTCGCAATGTCCTACAGATCCATTCTTGTTCCCATCCTGCACGACGCCGCCGATTCTGCAGCGCTGGCGGTGGTCGCGGCGTTGCTCGAAATCGGTGACGTCCACGTTACCGGACTGCACGCACGCACGGCGCCCGGCGCCATGCTCTCGGGGCGATCGCGCGCTTTCGTGTCGGCGGACGTGCTGGACAAGCTCGAAGCCGCGGGCCGCGAACGAGCGGCGGCGGCTCGCGAGCTCTTCGAGACCTGGCGCTCCGGTTGCGGACTGGCGTTCAGCTCTTCGCCCGGGCCGGGAGCGGCGTCTACGGCGGAGTGGCGCGAAGTGGTGGGCGAGGTTTCGGCCGAGATCGGCCGATTCGGCCGGGCATCCGACCTGGTCGTGCTGGCCCGCTCGTCCCGGCGCTATTCGGAGGATACCGATGAGGCCCTGCACGGCGCGCTGTTCGACAGCGGGCGGCCAGTGCTGATCGTGCCCGGCAGGCCGGCGCACGAACCGCTCGGAACGGCGATCATCGCCTGGAACGACAGCCGTGAGGCGGCCCTGGCGGTGTCGGCCGCATGGCCCGTTCTCGAGCGTGCCAAGCGCGTCGTCATCTATTCGGGCGGCGAGGATGAGGGGCTGCAGGCGTCGGTCAGGCTGCTCGCCGATCACCTGGCATGGCGGCGGTGCACATCCGTCGCGACGATCATCGCCCCCTCGGGCGGCACGGGAATCGACCTGCTGGCGGCCGCCCACCGCGAGGGGGCGGGAATGATCGTCATGGGCGCCTATTCGCACTCCCGCCTCCAGCAGTTCGTGTTCGGCGGGGTCACCAGCGAAATCTTCAGCCTCTCCGATATCCCGGTTCTCACCGCGCGTTGATACGGGCGGAATGTCTCATGGTGGCGATTGTTCGCCGCTGGGCCGATCGTCGCCGGCGCGGCCTAGGCGCTCGGGATGACAGAGCGGTGCCGAGTTCGGGCTCGTCGCTCTAGCGACTGCAGGCCGCCCCGCCCAGGACGCAGAACTTGGCGCAGTGCGGGTGGTTGAGCGCCACGTCGCCCGACGCTCCGCGCAGCGTCGCGCCCAGCTCGAATTGCGGATCGTAGGGCAGCAGGGTGCAGGCCAGCACCACCGGCCGCTCCGCGCCCTTGCGCTTCACCACCATGCGGGCGGAGGCGCACATCACGCTGTCGGGCGACTTGTTGAGGATGCCCCAGCAGGCGGTGGTGATCTCCGGCACGTCGACGCGCGCATCCATCTCCGGGAAGATGGCGAGCGCCACGGGATCGGTCGCGTCGATGGCGATGCCGTGCTCGGCGAACAACCGGCTGTAGCCGGCGCGCACCGCGTCGTCCGATTCGTCGGAGAAATGCCGGCCGGCGACATGCACGCGAAAGCCGTTGTGCGAGAGCCAGACCAGCCCGTCGAGGGTCGGCTTCCAGCTGCGCGCGCCGCGCTCGGCCTCGTGCAGCGGCGGCGCGTAGTGATCGACCGAGACGCGCATGGTCAGCCGGTCGCCGTGACGCTCGCGTAGGCCGAGCAGCGCTGCCTTCATCTTGTGCATCGGCTTCATGGCGTTGGTCAGCACCATCGCCTCGAGGCCGCGCGACAGCACGTCCTCGAGCATCTCGGGCAGCTCGCGATTCATGAACGGCTCGCCGCCGGTGAAGCCGATCAGCCGCGTGCCCAGCCGCTCGCGCTCGATCTCGTCGAGGTAGACGCGCACCTCCGCGGCCGTGAGATAGACCAGCCGGTCGTTGCGCGGCGAGGACTCGATGTAGCAATTGGCGCAGGTCAGGTTGCAGAGCGTGCCGGTGTTGAACCACAGCGTGTCGAGCGACCTCAGCGCCACGCGGGCGCGCATCTCGCCTCGGGCGGTAACCGCGATGTCGCGGAACTTGCGCGGATCGAGCGGCGGGCGGGCGAGGTCGCTGACGGTCATGCGGCAGACTAGCCCGGGGCGCGCGCCGGCCTCCATCACATCGTGGCGAGTTGACCGGCGCCGTGCGATGGTCGCGTCGCGCAGCGGTCGAAAGGGGAGCGGATCGTGGTGAAATCGGTTCTGGGCGTGATCGGCGGGTCCGGCCTTTACGAGCTGCCGGGGCTGAGGGACGTACGCTGGGAGAAAGTCGCTTCGCCGTGGGGCGAGCCGTCCGACGCGCTGTGCTTCGGCGAGTTCGCCGGCCTGCCGATGGTCTTTTTGCCGCGTCATGGTCGCGGCCATGTCCATTCGCCGAGCGACATCAACTACCGCGCCAACATCGACGCGCTCAAGCGCGTGGGCGTCACCGACGTGGTCTCGCTGTCTGCCGTCGGCTCGCTGCGCGCCGACACACCGCCGGGCACCTTCGTGGTCGTCGACCAGTTCATCGACCGCAGCTTCGCGCGCGCCAAGAGCTTCTTCGGCACGGGCTGCGTGGCGCACGTTGCCTTCGGCGAGCCGGTCAGCCCGAAGCTGGCCGACCGGCTGGAAGCGGCGGCGCGCGGCACCGGCGCCGATGTGCGCCGCGGCGGCACATACATCGTGATGGAGGGGCCGCAATTCTCGACCCTGGCCGAGAGCCGCCTCTATCGCGGCTGGGGCTGCGACGTGATCGGCATGACCAACATGCCCGAGGCCAAGCTCGCGCGCGAGGCGGAACTCTGTTACGCCACCGTCGCCATGGTCACCGATTTCGACAGCTGGCATGAGGACCATGGCAGCGTCGACGTCGCCAAGATCGTCGCCGTGATGCACGCCAACGCCGACAGGGCCAAGGCGCTGGTGGCGGCGCTGGCGCGCGATTTTCCGCGCGAGCACGAGCCGTGCCCGATCGGTTCCGACACGGCGCTGGAGTACGCCATCATCACCGCCCCGGAGAAGCGCGATCCGGCAATGCTGGCGAAGCTCGACGCCGTCGCCGGCCGCGTGCTCAGGCGCTGAGCCGTCTCAGGTCGTCGGGTGTATCGACGTCCCACAGCCGGGCCGGCTCCGACCAGCGCATGCCGGCCACGGCCAGGCGCCGGCGCGTCTGCGCCATGACGGCGGGCGTGCTCCAGGCGATGCCGGAGAAGATCGTCGGCAGCGCGCGGCGCAGGCCGACCAGGAGGTAGCCGCCGTCCTCCGTCGGCAGGAAGGTCGCGTCGTCGCCCTGGTGCAGGGACCGGGCGCATGACAGCAGATGGGCGACGCCGAGCGCGGGGCCGTCGGTGCCGATCAGCAGCAAAGGCCGTTCCGGTGGCTGGGCGCGAAAGGCCGCGAGCATGCGTGCGCCGAGGCCACCTGGGAACTGCCGCCGCAGCTCGACACCGTGCCCGCGGGCCATTTCGGCGAACAGCGTGTGCGAGGGGTCCGGACTGCACCACAGCGTGACTCGCGCGAGATTGGCGGCGCGCGCGATTTCGACCGTGCGCCGGATCATGGTTTTCTGCAGGGCTGCGGCGCCATCGGCGCCGAGCGCCGGAATCAGCCGGGTCTTGGCGTAGCCCGGCACCGGCGCCTTGGCGAGGATCGCGACATCAACGCGGATGGTAGCCATAGCGGGTCGCCAGCGCGCGCGGATCGACGCCACGCCAATAGTCAAAACGTAGTCGCCACATCAGCAGGATGGTGCGCATCACGCCGCGCGACTCCCAGCGCCGACCCGATGTCGTGACACAACTTGACAGGCAGGCCGGCTGAGAGCGACGGCGCAGCGCCTTCGACAGCGCGATATCCTCCATCAACGGGATGTCGGGATACCCGTCGATTGTCGTGAAGGCTGTCCGGTGCACAAAGATCGCCTGATCGCCGGAGCACACGCCGGTGAGCCGCGATCTCAGGTTCATCATCGTCGCGACGACCGGCAGCAATGCGTGTTGGCCTTCGATGCGCACATCGAAGCGGCCCCAGTCTCGGCGGGGATCGGCGAGCGCGGTGGCGATCATCGTGTCGGCGTCGTCCGGCAGCGCGGTGTCGGCATGCAGGAAGAGCAGCACGCCGCCGGACGCGATGGCGGCGCCTGCGTTCATCTGGCTGGCGCGGCCGCGCGGCGCGAGCACCACGTGATCCGCATGCGGCCGGGCGAGGGCCTCGGTACCGTCACCGCTGCCGCCATCAACGACGATGACCTCCGCGCCGCGCCGCCGAAGCGGCGCGAGCCGCGCCAGCGCGGCGGCGATACCGTCGGCCTCGTTGAGTGTCGGCACGATGATGGAGAGCATGGGCCCCGGCACTATGCGACGGCACCGGGATCATCGTCCACCCGGTGCCGGCTAGGCGGCGTGAGCAGTGGGCGAGGACGGGCCGTTGGGCAGCTCGGGCAGGCGCGCCAGCTCGGCGTACAGCGCGGGGAAGTCGACCTGCGTCGCCTCGAAGAGCTGGCGGAAATCGTCGAGCACGAAATAGCTGCGCTGGAGCTTGTCGATCTCGTAGGCCGTGCGCATCACGCGCCTTGCGTCGAAGGGCAGGCGTGCGGGAACGTTGGACTCAATGGCGTAGAGCGTCTCCCTGGCCGAGGAGATGATGCCGGCGCCGTAGATTTTGGGCCCATTGGCGGTGCGGATCAGGCCGAACTCGACCGTGTACCAGTACAGGCGCGCAAGGCGATGGACGTTGGCCGGTCCGGCCTCGACGCCGCGCTGGCCATAGGCCTGCATGTAGTCGGCGAAGACCGGGTTGGCGAGCAGCGGCACGTGCCCGAAGAAGTCGTGGAACAGATCAGGCTCGGCGAGATAGTCGAACTCGTCGCGGCGGCGGATCCAGACAGTGACCGGAAATCGCCGCGCCGCGAGGTGGCCGTAGAAGGCGTCGTCGGGGATCAGGCCGGGCACGCCGACGATGCGCCAGCCCGTGCGTCGCCGCAGCACGTCGCTTGCCCGCTCGAAGTCCGGGATTCGCTCGTCAATCTGCAGCGCCGCGAGGCCGTCGAGGAACTCTGGGCAGGCATGCCGTTGCGCCAGCAAAGACTGGCGGCGCAGCAAGGTGCGCCAGACGTCGTGCTCTTCGGCGCTGTAGCCATTGGCCGGCTGCCGCACGGTCCAGTCCGCGGCCATCGCGCCGTAGTCGCCGCGCAGGCCAGCGGTATCGGGCAAGGGATGCTCGTTCATGCCCATTAGATAGGGTGAAGGGGCGTAGTGAATCCATGCAAAATGCGCTCACCTTTGGCAGGTTATTAGTGTTACTCTCTATTGTTGTGTATATTCATGGTGCCAATCGCCATGCCGGGCCTTGACAACATCGATCGGCGGATCGTCGCTGAGCTCCAGCGCGACGGCCGCCTGGCGATCGTCGACCTGGCCGACCGCGTCGGCCTGTCCGCGACCCCGTGTCTGCGTCGGGTGAAGCGGCTGGAAGCCGACGGGTTGATCCGCCGCTACGCCGCGCTGGTCGATCCGAAGGGAGTGGGGCTCGGCACCCAGGCACTGGTGCAGGTCACGCTCGACGATCACTCCGAACCTGTCGTCGAGGCCTTCGAGGCGGCGATCCGCCAGCGGCCGGAGGTGATCGCGTGCTACGCCGTCACCGGCGAGATGGATTTCCTGCTGCAGGTGCAGGTCGCCGACCTCGAGGCGTTCAGCGAATTCGCGCTCAAGGCGCTCCTGCGCATGCCCGGCGTGAGGGGCACGAAGTCGAGCTTCATCATGCAGACCATCAAGAGCGATCTGGCGTGGGCGCCGATGCCCGATCCTGGGCGATGACGCGGGCGTAGACCGGCCGGTCGATGTTGCCGCCGCTCAGGATCACCGCGACCTTGCGGCCCCGCATGCGCTCGCGTTCCTGCATCAGGCCGGCCAGCGGTACCGCACCGGCGCCCTCGGCGAGCTGGTGGGTGTCGGTGTAGTAGGCGCGCATCGCTTCCTCGATCTCGGCGTCGCTCACCTGCACGATGCGCTCGGCGCCCTTGAGCATGATGTCCAGCGCCTCCGCCGAGGGTACGCGCACCGCCACCCCGTCGGCGAACGTGTCGGCGCTGTTGGTCTCGACCGGCTTCTTTGCGACAAATGACAAAGCGTAGGCCGGCGCGTTGGTCGAGACACAGCCGACGATCTTCGTCTTCAGCCCCAGCGCGTTGCGCGCGGTGATCAGGCCGCAGATGCCCGAACCCAGTCCGATCGGGGCGTAGACCGTGTCGAGCTCAGGTGCGCCGCGGAACAGTTCCAGGGCGTAGGTGCCGACGCCGCGCACCAGATCCATGTGGAACGACGGCAGCATCTCCAGGCCGCGTTCGGGCGCGATGCGCACGGCCTGCTCGCGCGCGGCGTCGAAATCGTGGCCGTGCTCGATCAGCTCGGCGCCGAAGGCACGCATCGCGGCGTTCTTCTCGACGCTGTTGCCGTGCGGCACCAGGATCACCGCCCGCACCCCGTTGCGCGCGGCGGCGAAGGCCACGCTTTGGCCGTGATTGCCGCGCGTCGCGCTGATCACGCCGCGCACCTGCGGCCGTTCGCGCTTCAGCCGGTCCATGTAGACCAGCCCGCCGCGAACCTTGAAGGCGCCGGTCGGCGTGTGGTTTTCGTGCTTGACCCAGACCTCGGTACCGACGCGTCGCGCCAGCAGGGGCCAGGCGTATTGCGGCGTCGGCGGCATGGCGCCGTAGACCACGCGCTGGGCGGCCTCGTAGTCGGCGACGGTCAGCAGGGGCATGTCGGTCCTCCGGCCGGCAGTCTCGCGACCCTGCCATGCGCGATCAACCGCGACCTTGTCGGCAGACAAAGCCGGCGCGATCCGGGCTAGGATGGGTGCCCGACTGCAAGAGGACCGCTTTCATGCCCATCGTTCCGCGCTCGCTCGAACTGCAGGCCGAGCTGACGCGCATCCGCCGCGACATCCACGCCCATCCCGAGCTGGCCTACGAGGAGCACCGCACCTCCGACATGGTGGCGGCGAAGCTGACGGAATGGGGCCTGGAGGTCCATCGCGGCCTGGGCAAGACCGGCGTGGTCGGCACGCTGCGCAAGGGCAACAGCCCGAAGGCCGTCGGCCTGCGCGCCGACATGGACGCGCTGCCGATGCAGGAAACCAACGACTTCGAGCACCGGTCCACCAGCACGGGCCGCATGCATGCCTGCGGCCACGACGGCCATACCACGATGCTGCTGGGCGCCGCCCGGGTGATGGCCGAGACGCGCAACTTCGAAGGCGCGGTCCACTTCATCTTCCAGCCGGCCGAAGAGGGCGGCGGCGGCGCCAGGGCGATGATCGAGGACGGCCTGTTCCAGAAATTTCCCTGCGACGCGGTGTTCGCCATCCACAACAAGCCCGGCCTGAAGCTCGGCACCATCGCCACCAAGCCCGGGCCGCTGCTGGCCGCCGCCGACCGCTGGGACATCCGCATCAAGGGCCATGGCGGCCACGCCGCGCACCCACATCTCGCGCGCGATCCGCTGGTGATCGGCTCGCAGATCGTCATGGCGCTGCAGGGCATCGTCAGCCGCAACACCGATCCGCTCGACGCCGCCGTCGTCACCGTGGGCTTCATGAAGGGCGGCTCGGCCTACAACGTGATTCCCGGCGAGATGCACATCGGCGGCACGACGCGCACCACCACGGTCGAGAACCGCGCCATGGTCGAGCGTCGCATCCGCGAGATCTGCGCCGGCGCCGGCGCGATGCACGGCGTCGAGGTCGCCGTCGAATACCGTCCGGGCTACGGCCCGACGATCAACGACGCCGACAGGGCGGCCTTCGCCGCCGACGTCGCGGCCGAGATCTGCGGCGAGGCCAACATCCTGCGCACCGTGAAGCCGTCGATGGGCGCCGAGGACTTCTCCTTCATGCTCAATGCCGTGCCGGGCGCCATGGTGTGGCTGGGCAACGGCATGAGCGAGCAGGGCCTGCACAACCCGGGCTACGATTTCAACGACCAGGCGATCCCGTTCGGCGTCAGCTTCTTCGTGCGCGCCGCCGAGCGGTTCCTGTCGAAGGAAGCCTGAGGGCGTCCCGGGGCGCGGCATGAGCTTCGTCGCCATCTACGGCCGCGTCCTTGGACTTCTCCGCCCCGAATTCGGCCTCGCGCTCACGCTGGCGCTCGCCAACATCGCCGTTGCCGGCCTGCAGTTCCTCGAGCCGGTGCTGTTCGGCCGTGTCGTCGACACGCTGACCAGCGCGGCCGGGCGCTCGAAGGACGACGTCTGGCAGGACGCGCTCACCCTGCTGGGCATCTGGATCGCCATCGGCATGGGCGGCATCGTCGCCAACATCGTCGTCTCGCTCTATGCCGACCGCATGGCGCATCGCAACCGCCTGGCGGCGATGGCGCGCTATTTCGAGCACGTGCTTGCGTTGCCCTTCGCCTTCCACAACGCCCAGCATTCCGGTCGCCTGCTCAAGGTGATGCTGCAGGGCGTCGACAATCTGTTCGGCCTCTGGCTGATGTTCTTCCGCGAACTCCTCGCGACCTTCGTGGCGATCTTCGTCATGCTGCCGCTGTCGCTGTTCATGAACTGGCGCCTGGCCCTGCTGCTGATCGGGCTGATCGCGTTCTTCGCGATCGCCAACGCCTGGATCGTGTCGCGCACCGACAACCTGCAGCGCGAGGTCGAGGACTTTCACAGCAAGCTGGCCGGACGCGCCGGCGACGCGCTGGGCAACGTGCACCTGATCCAGAGCTTCGTGCGACTGTCGACCGAGACGCGCATGCTGCACGAGACCATCCGCGAGCTGCTTGCGGTGCAGTTCCCGGTGCTCAACTGGTGGGCGCTGCTCAGCGTGCTGACGCGCGCCGCCGCCACTGTCACGACGCTGGCGATCTTCATGCTCGGCACCTGGCTGCACCTCAACGGCCAGGCCAGCGTCGGCGAGATCGTCAGCTTCATGGGCTTCGCCGCCATGCTGATCGGCCGCATGGAGCAGGCTTCCAGCTTCGTCGCGCGCATGTTCTTCCAGATGCCGGCGCTGGCCGATTTCTTCACCGTGCTGGAGACCGAGTCGACGGTGCGCGACAAGCCCAGCGCCGTCACGCTGCCGCGGGTGCAGGGAGCGGTCGAGTTCTCGAACGTGACCTTCTCCTATGACGGTCGCCGCCCGGCACTGAAGGATTTCTCGCTCAAGGTGGCGCCTGGCATGACGGTGGCGCTTGTCGGTCCGACCGGCGCCGGCAAGAGCACCAGCATGGCCCTGCTGCACCGCATGTGGGATCCGCAGGCCGGCGCGATCCGCGTCGACGGCACGGACATCCGCGACGTCACGCTCGAGAGCCTGCGGCGCAACGTCGGCGTGGTGTTCCAGGACAACACCATGTTCTATCGAACGCTGGCGGAGAATTTGCGCGTCGGCAAGCCGGACGCCACCGACGCCGAGATGGTCGAAGCCGCCCGGCTCGCCGAGGCGCACGAGTTCATCGAGCGCCAGAGCGATGGCTACGACACGCAGGTCGGCGAGCGCGGCGCGACCCTGTCGGGTGGCGAGCGCCAGCGCATCTCGATCGCCCGCGCGCTTCTGAAGAACCCGCCGATCCTCATCCTCGACGAGGCGACCAGCGCGCTCGACGCCCTCACCGAGGCCAAGATCCAGAAGGCGCTGAAGTCTCTGATGAAGGGTCGCACCACCTTCATCATCGCCCATCGGCTGTCGACCATCCGCGATGCCGATCTGGTCGTGGTCTTCGACATGGGCGAGGCGGTCGAGATCGGCGGCTACCAGGAACTGCTGGACAGGCACGGCGCCTTCGCACGCCTGGTGGCGACGCAGCAGGGCGGCGCGCTCACCGGCACGGCGGTGCGCCGGTACATGGGCGACCCCGGCGTGCCCGAGCCGGATCCCAATGGGCCGGAAATGCCGCTGCCCGCAGCGCGATGAGCGGGCGCTCATGCCCGACCGCTGCACCCATGCAATTCCATGTGGATGACCGGCCCCTCGGCCACGTTCTGGGCTGTCCTTGCGGCCGCGATCCGTGGCATGGAACATGCGTGTCACTTTTTTGGGCACGACGGAGGCTTGGGAGATGATGGGGAAAATCGGTGTGCGGCTTGGCATGATGGCGCTGGGCGCGACCCTCGCGTCGGCGCTGGCGATTCCGGCGCATGCGCAGACGGCGATCAAGTTCACCCTGGACTGGGTGTTCCAGGGGCCGACCTCGCCGTTTCTCGTGGCGCTGGAGAAGGGCTACTACAAGGCCGAGGGGCTGGACGTGACCATGGATCCCGGCCAGGGCTCGGCCGGCGCCGTGCAGCGCGTCGCCACCGGCGCCTACCAGATCGGCTTCGCCGACGTGAACACGCTGATCGAGTACAACGCCAAGAATCCCGGTAAGGAGATCCTCAGCGTGTTCATGGCCTACGATTTCCCGCCTTTCGGCGTCTACGCGCTGAAGAAGAGCGGCATCAAGGTGCCCAAGGACCTTGAGGGCAAGAAGCTCGGCGCGCCGGTCTTCGACGCCTCGTTCCGCCTGTTCCCGGCCTTCGCCAAGCGCCAGGGCATCGGCAAGTGGGAGCATGTCAACCTCACGCCGCAGCTGCGCGAGCAGAGCCTGGTGCAGGGCTCGGTCGACTTCATCTCCGGCCACTACTTCTCCTCGATGCTCGACCTGAAGGCGCGCGGCGTGAAGTTCGAGGACATCGTGGCCATGCGCTACAGCGACTTCGGCATGAATGTCTACGGCAATGGCATCATCGTCTCGCCCGAGATGGCCAACAACGAGAAGGTGGTGAAAGGCTTCATCGCCGCCACGATCAGGGGCTGGAAGGACGTCGTCGCCGACAACAAGGTCGGCATCGCCGCCGCCAAGAAGCGCGACCCGCTGATCAACGAGGCGCTGGAGACGGAACGCCTGCAGCTGTCGCTGCAGACCAACATCTTCACACCCTACGTCAAGGCCAACGGCATGGGCGATGTCGACCCGGCGCGCTTCGCGCAATCGGTGAAGGAAGTGGCCGAGGCGTTCGGTCTGCCGGCGGCGCCCGATCCGGCCAAGATCTTCACCAACAGGTTCCTGCCGCCCAAGGCCGACCGCATGGTCGCGCAATAGCGGCCAGCCGCATCGGATGCGATGGACGGGGCGGCCGCGAGGGCCGCCCCGTTTCGCGACAAGGATCGGCGTTGGGGAGCTCGATGACAGAACCGGCACTGGTCGAATTGCGCGGCGTGAAGCTCGCCTACGGGCTGGGGCGGGAAAGCACGCTGGCGGTCGACGGCCTCGACATGCGGATCGGCAAGGGCGAATTCGTCGCCGTGGTCGGCCCGTCGGGATGCGGCAAGTCGACCCTGATGAAGCTGGTCACCGGGCTGCTGCCGCCGACAGCCGGCGAGATCGTCGTGCATGGCCAGAAGGTCACGAAGCCGGTCAAGGGTGTCGGCATGGCGTTCCAGAATCCGACCCTGATGCCCTGGCGGACCACCATGGACAACGTGCTGCTGCCAATGGAGGTCGTCGAGCCGCACAAGCGGCGCTTCCGCCGCCACCGCGCCGAGTACGAGGCGCGCGCCATGAAGCTGCTGCGTACGGTCGGCCTCGGCGACTTCGCGCAGAAGTTCCCGTGGCAGCTGTCGGGCGGCATGCAGCAGCGCTCCAATCTCTGCCGTGCGCTGATCCACGAGCCCGAGATCCTCATGCTCGACGAGCCGTTCGGCGCGCTCGACGCCTTCACCCGCGAGGAGCTGTGGGGCGTGATGCAGGCACTGTGGCTCGAGCAGCGCTTCACCAGCGTGCTGGTGACGCACGACCTGCGCGAGGCGGTCTACCTCGCCGACACCGTCTACGTGATGAGCCGGCGGCCGGGAAAGATCGTCCTGGTGCAGCAGGTCGAGCTGCCGCGGCCGCGCACGCTCGCCAGCACCTTCGAGCCGGCCTTCGTCGATCTTGTGCACAAGCTGCGCGACCGCATCCACCTCGAGCACGCATGAGGGCGGGCTGATGGAAAACCTCGAACGCAACCACCTGCTGCGCCTGGCGATGCCGTGGCTGGTGATGATCGTCTTCTTCGCAGTGTGGGAGCTGGCCTGCGTCGTCTTCGCCATCGAGGAGATCATCCTGCCGCGGCCGAGCAAGGTCTTCGAGGTGATCATCCTGCGGTTCGATATCCTGCTGAAATTCTGCCTGCAGACCCTGTGGAGCACGGTGATCGGCTTCGGCCTGGCGATCGCCGGCGGCCTGCTCCTCGGCCTCGCGATCGGCGCCTCGCCGTTCGTCTACTCCGGCCTCTATCCACTGCTGATCGCCTTCAACGCCATTCCCAAGGTGGCGATCGTGCCGATCCTGATGATCTGGGTCGGGGTCGGCTTCCTGCCGGCGATCATCACCGCCTTCGTCATCAGCTTCTTCCCGATCGTCGTCAACGTCGCCACCGGGCTGGCGACCATCGAGCCGGAGATGCGCGACGTCATGCGCAGCCTGGGCGCCACGCGCGCCGAGATCCTGATCAAGGTCGGCATTCCGCGCGCCATGCCCTACCTGTTCGCCAGCCTGAAGGTGGCGATCACGCTGGCCTTCATCGGCTCGGTGATCGCCGAGACGGTGGGCGGCAACAATGGCATCGGCTTCCTCATGCTGTCGGCCGGCGCGCGCAACGACGCGCCGACGACCTTCGCCGGCCTGTTCGCCATCGCCGTCATGGGCATCCTGATGTACGCGATCTGCGCCATATTCGAGCGGCGCATGACCCGATGGGCCTTCCGTGGCGAGCTGGTGAGCTGATCGCGTCGCTTCGTGTCGACGCGCAACGCCGCGTTGCGAGGGCGGCGCAGCCGCGCCGGATCCGCCATCATGAGCGTATGACGCTCGTATTCCGTCTCCTGGCGACGCTGCTCTTCGGTCTCACCGCCGGCTTCTTCTTCGCCTTCGCCATCGATGTCGCGCCGGCTCTGGCACGCACTGAATCGTCAGCCGCGATCGCGGTCTTCCAGCAGATCAACATCGTCGTGCGCAACGCCTGGTTCGGCGCGGTCTATTTCGGCGCCGTCGTCGTGCCGCCGGTGGCGCTGGCGCTGGTGTGGCGCGATCGTCGATCCCTCGGCTGGTGGCTCGGGCTGGCCGCCTGGCTGGTCTATCTGGGCGGCGTCCAGGCGCCAACCGCCGCGATCAACGTGCCGATCAACCAGGTGGTCGCGGCGTGGACGCCGACGGTGCCGGCCGGTGACTGGCGCGCCTTGCTGGAGCGTTGGACGGCGTTCAACACCCTGCGGACAATCGCCGCCACCGCCGCTTTCGCGCTGTCGCTGGCCGGGCTCGTTCTACCGGCGGCGCGGCGTCCTTGACGCCACGCGGCGCAGCTCGGCGTCGGGGAAATGCGGCGTGCCATAGGTACGGAACAGCTCGATCACCCCGGCCATCTCGTCGGCCGACAATCTTGTCGGCTCGGCCACGGCGCGGGCACGCAGATACATGCCGCACAGCGTCTCGACCTCGATCGCCAGCGCCAGCGCCTTGCGCGGCGTGGCGCCGGTGGCGATCAGGCCATGATTGGCCAGCAGGCAGGCCTTGCGGCCCTCAAGAGCGGCCAGCGCATGGTCCGACAGTGCCTGCGTGCCGAACGTGGCGTAGGGCGCGCAGCGGATCGAATCGCCGCCGGCGACCGCGATCATGTAGTGGAACGGCGGCAGGTCGAGGCGCAGGCAGGCCAGCGCCGTCGCGAACGAAGAATGCGCGTGCACGATCGCGTCGACATCCGGCCGAGCCGCGAAGATGTCGCGATGGAAGCGCCACTCGGTCGACGGCCGATTCGGGCCGGTCCAGCGACCGTCCACGGTCATGACCGGCAGATCGGCGGGCTTCATCGTGTCGTAGTCACGACCGCTGGGCGTGATCAGGAAGCGCTGGCCGTCCAGCCGCGCGCTGGCATTGCCCGATGTTCCCTGGTTGATGCCACTGGCATTCATGGCGCGGCAGGTTTCGATCAGCGCTCGTCGCAGCGCTGTCTCGCCTATTCTCGCCTTCCGGGGGAAGGCGGTAGAGGGGCGTTTCATCTCATGACGCCCAGGCATGTTCGGGGAACAGCGACAGCAGGCCGGCGGCGCTGGCCTCGCAGACGCCGCGTTCGGTGATCAGGCCGCTCACCAGCCGTGCGGGCGTGACGTCGAAGGCGAAGTTCGCCACCGCCGTGCCCGCGGGCACGATCCTGACCGAGGCGATCTCGCCGCTGGGCAGTCGACCCGTCATGCTCGAGACTTCGGCGCCGTCGCGCTGTTCGATGGGGATGTCGCGCACGCCGTCGTCGACCGTCCAGTCGATCGAAGGCGAGGGAACCGCCGCGTAGAACGGCACACCGTTGTCGTGCGCCGCCAGCGCCTTCAGGTAGGTGCCGATCTTGTTGCCGACGTCGCCGCGCCTGGAGGTGCGGTCGGTGCCGACGATGCAGAGGTCGACCATGCCGTGCTGCATCAGATGGCCGCCGGTGTTGTCGGCGATCACGGTGTGTGGCACGCCGTGCTTGCCCAGCTCGAAGGCGGTGAGGCCGGCGCCCTGGTTGCGCGGACGCGTCTCGTCGACCCAGACGTGCAGGTCGAGGCCGCGATCATGCGCCAGGTAGATGGGCGCCAGGGCCGTGCCCCAGTCGACCGCCGCCAGCCAGCCGGCGTTGCAATGGGTCAGCACGTTGATGCGCTCGCCCGGCTTCTTGCGCCGCCGCGCGGCCTCGATCAGCGGCACGCCGTGCCGGCCGATCGACGCACAGGCCGCGACGTCGGCGGCGCAGATTTCGTCGGCCCGCGCATAGGCTGCGGTGGCGCGCTGGGCCGGCGGCAGCGGCATCAGAAGACCGCGCAGATCGTCGAGCGCCCAGCGCAGATTGACGGCAGTGGGCCGTGTCGCCATCAGGCGCTCATACGCGCGCCCCAGCATCGCGTCCGACCCGTCAGCGGCCATCGCCAGGGCCATGCCGTAGCCGGCGGTCGCGCCAATCAGCGGCGCGCCGCGTACGATCATGCCGCGGATCGCCGCTGCCGCGTCATCGAGCGTGCGTAGCGCGCGAATCTCGAAGGCGTGCGGCAGCCGTGTCTGGTCGATGACCTCGACGGTGCGGCCGTCCGCAGCCAGCCAGATCGTGCGATAGGGTTTGCCGTCGACGTTCATGCCACGCGCTCCACGGCGCGAGTCACGGCCCACTCTCCGACGAGGAGGATCGCCGCCACCAGCAGGCCGACGACCCAGATCACCAGGGTCGCCGCCATCGCCAGCGCAGTGTTGAGCATCGCCGTCGCCGCCAGGACCATGTGCCCCAGCCCGTCGCGGCCCGCCACCATGTCGCAGACGACCGCCAGCAGCAGCGCCAGCAACGTGGCATGGCGCAGCCCGCGCAGCAGGGCCGGTACCAGGCCGGCGATGCCGCTTGCGGTCAGCACGCCCAGCATGGCGGCGACGAAGGCCAGCGCGGCGCCAGTCGCGGCGGCGCGAATCCGGGTTTCCTCACCGACTCCCGACCAGAGGATGAAGATCGGCAGCAGCGTGACGATCAGCAGGGGGCTCAAGTCGCCGATCCAGATGGCGAGGAAGCGCAGGGCGCGGCCAAAGCCCGGCATGGCGATGGCGAACGCCCCGAGAACGACGCAGACGGGTGCGGCGATGGCGAGCCCGATCAGCGTGGCGAAGGCCACCGTGCGCACGGTGACGACGATCGCCGCCGAGAGATTCGGCCAATGGTCGGACAGCGCTTCGAGGACGCGTCCGGGCGCTGGCAGGATGTGCTCCGGCTGCACCTGGGCGGCGGCGGCGAACTGCCAGGCAGCGAAGCCTACGGCGAGCAGGGCTACGCCCAGGACCAGGCCGCCCGTGGGGTTGGTCCTGCTGAGTCCCCCAGCCATCGCCGATCGTGATCGTGCGTCGTTCATGCGTCGTCACTCTTTCAGGCCGCCGGCCGTCGTGCCAGCCGCGACAGGGCGAGGATAGTACCCAAGGATAGCGCAGCGGCGACAAGCGAGGCCAACAACGTCACCGTGACGCCGCCGCGCTCCATCAGCGCGGCGAAGACCACTGGTGCGATGGCGGTGACGACATTCAGCGGCACCGCCAGCCAGCCCATGTAGCGGCCGTACTCCGACCGTTCGAACAGCGCCAGCGGCAAGGTCGCGCGCACGACGGCCTTCAGCCCGTTGGCGATGGCGTACAGGGCCACGATCGCGAAGCCCGCGGCAACCGTGGAGCTGCCGGCCAGGCCGACCAGCAGCGCCACGGGCAGGGCGGCGGCGCCGATGATCGCCGAGTTCATGCTCGACAGGCGACTGGCAAGCGCGATCTCCATCAGGCGCACGATGATCTGGATCGGCCCCATGAACGACGCCAGGACGACCGCGGTCGCCGGCGAGTGGCCAAGCTCGCGCAGGATCTCGATCAGATAGAGCGTCATGCCGGTGTAGACGATGCCGCCGGTCGACAGACCGATCGCCAGCAGGGCGAAAACCATGGGCCGGCGCACGGGCGTCGGCGGCGGCGCGCCTGGGCTGCGCGGCGGTGTCGGTGGCAGGCGCGGTGGCGCCGAGGACGGCAATACCAGCAGGTGGATGGGCAGGCAGACCAGCAGGTGCAGGCCGGCGTAGAGCAGCACGGTGCTGCGCCAGCCCAGGGTCGCGTCGAGCGCGCCGCCCAGCGGCCAGAACACCGTCGAGGCCAGCCCGCCCACCGTCGTCAGAAGGGCCAGCGCCCGACGCGCGCCATCGCCGGCGATCTGGGCCAGGGCGATGGAGGAGATGGTGCCCATCATGACGACGCCGGCGATGCCCAGCAGCAGCCAGGCGGCGATGTAGGTGATGGCCCCCTGGGCCTGCGACAGGGCCGCCAGTCCGATCGCCCCCAGCACGGAGCCGGTGGCCATCAGGCTTCGCGCGCCCCTGCGATCGACGGTACGGCCGATGCGCGGCGCCAGCAGCGCGGCGACGACGAACATGATGGTCGGCCCGGCAAAGACGATCTCGGCCGGCAGGCGCAAGTCCTCGCCGATGTGACGGCCCATCACCGAGGGGGTGAAGAAGGTCGAGCCCCAGCCGACGATCTGCGTGACGCCGAGCCCGATGATCGAGACGGGCAGCGGGCGCGGATTGAACGAGTCGGCGGTCACCGCCGCAGTGTAGCGAGCGCTAGGCGCCGACCGCCACCGCCACCGCGTCGATGATCGCCGCCGCGTCGAGCCGCAGCTTGCCATAGAGGTCGGGGATGTCGCCGGACTGGCCGAAGCTTTCGATGCCCAGCGGCATGACGCGATGCGGGCCGACCGAGCCCAGCCACGACAGGGTGAGCGGATGGCCATCGAGCACGGTGACCAGCCGGGCGTTGCGCGACAGCGGCGCCAGCAGGCGCTCGACTGGCGCCGGTTCGCGCGACAGGCGACCCGTCGTGCGGCCGCGCTCGCGTTGCGCGGCGAGCCAGTCCTGGTGCAGGCGGTCGGGCGAGGTGACGACCAGCAGACCGGTGCCGGCGAAGTCGCGGACGACGCTGTCCCACGCTTCCAGCGCCGCGGGCGTCACCGCTCCCATGCAGACGATGGCGAGATCGGCGTCGGGCGCCGGCGGACGCAGCCAGTAGCCGCCATCGACGATATCGCGCGCCAGTTCCGGGCTCAGCGGGCGCTGCGGCTGGTCGAGCGGGCGGGTCGAAAGGCGCAGGTAGAGCGAGCCGCCCTCGGGCTTCTGCAGATGCTCGAAACCGAAGCGCAGCAGCACCGCCAGCTCGTCGACATAGGCCGGCTCGTAGCTCAGCAGGCCGGGCTGGCCGATGCCGATCAGCGGAGTCGACACCGATTGGTGCGCGCCGCCCTCCGGCGCCAGTGTGACGCCCGAGGGCGTGGCGACGAGGATGAAGCGGGCATCCTGGTAGCAGGCGTAGTTCAGGGCGTCGAGGCCGCGGGCGATGAATGGATCGTACAGCGTGCCGATCGGCAGCAGGCGGGCGCCGAACAGCTCGTGCGAGAGGCCCAGCGCGGCGAGCTGCAGGAAGAGATTGTTCTCGGCGATGCCCAGCTCGACATGCTGACCGCGCGGATCGAGGCTCCAGCGCTGGGCCGAGACCACCTTGAGCTCGCGGAACACGTCCTCGGCCGCGGTATGTGCGAACAGGCCCTTGCGGTTCACCCAGCCGCCGAGATTGGTCGACACCGTCACGTCGGGCGAGGTCGTCACGATGCGCTCGGCCAGGGGACCACCGGCGGCGGCGATCTCGTCGAGGATGCGGCCGAAGCCGGCCTGCGTGCTGGTGCGTTTCTCGCGCGGCGGCGGCAGTGAGTCGGGAATTGCGATCTCGGGCGCGCTGAGGCGGCGTGCGCCCTGGCGGTTGAACGGCGCCTTGTCGATGAAGGCGCGCAGTTCCTTGGCGTCGGTCTCGAGCCCGGCGAAGGGCTCCCATTCAGATCCCGACGGCACCCCCATGCGCGCCTGCCAGTCGCGCATCTGCTCGAGGTTCATCAGGCCGGCGTGATTGTCCTTGTGGCCGGCGAAGGGCAGGCCGTGCCCCTTGATGGTATAGGCGATGAAGCAGGTCGGCCGGTCGTCGTCCACCGACTCGAAGGCGTCGAGCACGGCCTGCATGTCCAATCCCGCGAGGTTGGTCATCAGGGCGTGCAGCTGTTCGTCGTCGTGCGTCTCGAGGATGCGGCGCACGCCGGGGAAGCGATTGAGGTCGCGCTTCAGCGCCTCCCTCCAGGCCGCGCCCCCCTGGTAGACCAGCGCCGAGTACAGTGAGTTGGGGCAATCGTCGATCCACTTGCGCAGATGCTCGCCGTCGGGAGCGGCGAAGGCGGCTTCCAGCTTGCGGCCGTACTTCAGCGTCACGACGCGCCAGCCGACCAGCTCGAACATCTCGGCGACGCGGCCGAACAGGCGGTCGTTGACCACGGAGTCCAGGCTCTGGCGGTTGTAGTCGATCACCCACCACAGGTTCCGCACGTCGTGCTTCCAGCCCTCGAGCAGGGCCTCGAAGACATTGCCCTCGTCGAGCTCGGCGTCGCCGACCAGCGCGATCATGCGGCCGATCGGCCGCTCGGGCGCCAGCTTCTTCAGCCGCACATAATCCTGCACGATCGAGGAGAACAACGTCATCGCCACGCCGAGCCCGACCGAGCCGGTCGAGAAGTCGACGTCGTCGGTGTCCTTGGTGCGCGAGGGATAGGATTGCGCGCCGCCCAGGCCGCGGAAGCGCTCGAGCTTCTCGCGCGTCTGGCGGCCGAACAGGTACTGGATGGCGTGGAACACCGGCGAGGCGTGCGGCTTGACCGCGACGCGGTCCTCGGGCCGCAGCACCGCGAAATAGAGCGCAGTCATGATAGTCGCCAGCGAGGCGCACGAGGCCTGATGCCCGCCGACCTTCAGGCCGTCGCGGTTGGGCCGGATGTGGTTGGCGTGGTGGATGGTCCACGCCGAAAGCCACAGCACTTTGCGCTCCAGCTCGCGCAGGAACCGCAGACGCTGGATGGGGGCCATGGTGGTCATATGGGAGGCATACGCCGGGATGTCGGGCAAGTCCTTGCGTTTGTGTTGATGTAGCCCGCGTGAAGGGTAGAATATTCCTGAGAATTAAGGATTCCAGGTATGATCTCCCTAGACGCCATCGATCGGCGCATTCTCGGCCAGCTGCAGAAGGACGGCCGGATCAGCAACGCCGATCTGGCGGAGCGCGTCGGCCTGTCCTCCTCGCCGTGCTGGCGGCGCGTGAAGGCGCTCGAGGAATCCGGCGTCATCAAGGGCTATGCGGCACAGGTCGATGCCCGCGCCGTGGGCCTGTCGGTCAACGTCTTCATGAGCGTGTCGCTCAGCACCCAGGTCGAGAAGTCGCTGCAGGCCTTCGAGCGGGCCGCCGCCAGCCGGCCGGAGGTCATGGAGTGCTATCTGATGACCGGCGACAGCGACTACCTGCTGCGCGTCGTCGTGCCCGACCTCGACGCCTACGAGCGCTTCGTCATGGACTTCACCAAGATCCCGGGCATCGCCCAGATCCGCAGCTCATTCGCCCTGCGCCCGGTGAAACAGGGCGCGGCGCTGCCGCTGGAGCGATGAGTCGAGCCGGTCTTTGTCCGACTCCGTGAAGGCGGCGAGAAGGAACCTGCCCTAGTTTCCCTTGTCGGCGGGCTTGGCCGGCGTCGGCGCGCGATAGCGCTCGCGGGCAGCCAGCGCGTCGCGCAGCTCGAGGTCGCGCCGCGCGGCGAGCGACAGCAGGCAGCGGTCGTGATGCGAGACGCGATCCTCGTCCGATACGTGCGCCACGCTCCAGCTGCAGTGGCGGTCGCGATAGCTGGCCCAGGTCTCGTGGGTCTGCGGATGCGGGACGACGCCGCCATTGACTGCCTGTCGCCCGGCCTCGGCGAGCCGACCCTCGTAGTAGGCGACCGCCTTGCGCGTCATGCAGCGATCCAGCGCCTCGCGTTCGGCCGCCAGGCCGTTGCACAGCGCGCGGATCGGCGAGGGAGCCAGCGCCGCCAGGGTCTGCGGCGGCTGGGTCGCGGGATTGGCCGGTCCGGCCACCGGCGTCGCCGGCACGCGTCCCTGGTAGGTGTCGTGCTTCTTGTCGCATTCGGCGAGAGTGGCCAGCACGCGCTGCGCGACGCGGGCCTCGCCCTCGGCGGCGATCTCGGCGCGCAGACGGGTCTCCACATCGCTGCCGCTGACGAACTCGGCGCTGTGGGCGTGCGCCAGGTAGCGCAGGGCCGCCGCGGTGTCCTCGTATCGCCTGATGCGCGAGGTCAGCGCGACGGTGCGCTGGGCGGGGATGGCGGCCGACAGGGCGCGCGCGGCGTAGGCGCAGTCGCGCATGACGGCGGCCCGCCAGGTGCCGACCATATGGCGCATCGCCGCCAGGCGGTTGCTGAACCGCACCAGCAGGCAGTCGCGCGCGACGACCTCGCGGGCGGGATCGAGGTCCCCCGTGCCGTCGGCCTGGCAGGCGGACGCGCTGCCGGAGAGCCACGCCGCCTGATCCTCGTCGAAGCGCGAGCGCTCGTCGGGCGTGATGCTCAGCCGCAATGCCCGCGCCGATTCGTCGATGCGCTGCGCGAGCCGGGTCATGACGACGGCCGAGCACAGGATCCGCGTCGCGACCCGCACCGGTGGCGTCGGATGGACGCAATCGGCGGGTGTGAGGACGGGTGGTGTCGCGGCCAGCGGCTGCGCCGACGATGGCGCCGGCAGGGCCGACAAGGAGAGGAGCAGGGCGCCGACTAGGGGCAGCCGGATCGATGGCATGGGCGGAATTCGGCGCTCTTGGTTGATTGTCGGCACAATACCACAAACCAGCGGCCTTGTTGTAGGGTGAGCCGCAAAAGGAAAGTGCAGCGGGAGAGAAGCAGATGCTGTCCTACGACCACGGCACATCGAGGACCAAGCTGATCGGCGAGACCATTGGCGCCTTCTTCGATCGCCAGGTGGCGGCCTATCGCGAGCGCGAGGCGCTGGTCGTGCGCCATCAGGGTATCCGCTGGAGCTGGGGCGAGCTGGCGCGCCGGGTCGACGATCTCGCCGCCGGCCTGCTGTCGCTGGGGCTGAAGCGCGGCGAGCGCGTCGGCATCTGGTCGCCCAACAACTCGGAATGGACGCTGACGCAGTTCGCCACCGCCAAGGCCGGGCTGGTGCTGGTCAATGTCAACCCGGCCTACCGCCGGGCCGAGCTCGAGTACGCCATGAACAAGGTCGAGTGCAGCGCGCTGATCCTGGCGCCTTCGCTCAAGACCTCGAACTACCTGGAGATCGTCGAGGACCTCGTGCGGGAGAAGAAGCTGCCGCACCTGAAGCACATCGTGCGGCTGGGCGGCGAGAAGACGCCGGGCATGCTGAACTTCGACGACATCGCAGTGGCCGGCGGCAATGCCGAGAAGGCGGCGCTGGCCGATATAGGCCCGACCCTGCAGTTCGACGATCCGATCAACATCCAGTTCACGTCAGGGACGACCGGCTTTCCCAAGGGCGCGACGCTCTCGCACCACAACATCCTCAACAACGGCTTCTTCGTCGGCGAGGGCCTGAAGCTCACGCCCGAGGACCGGCTGTGCATTCCCGTGCCGCTCTATCACTGCTTCGGCATGGTGATGGGCAACCTCGGCTGCCTGACTCATGGCTCGACCATGGTGTATCCCGCCGAGGCCTTCGATCCACTGGCCACCCTGCAGGCCTGTGCCGAGGAACGCTGCACGGCGCTCTACGGCGTGCCGACCATGTTTATCGCCCAGCTCGATCATCCGCGTTTCGCCGAGTTCGACCTGGAGAGCCTGCGCACCGGCATCATGGCCGGCTCGCCCTGTCCGATCGAGGTGATGAAGCGCGTGCAGAGCCGCATGAACATGCACGAGGTCACCATCGCCTACGGCATGACCGAGACCTCGCCGGTCTCGACGCAATGCGCCACCGACGATCCGGTCGAGCGCCGCGTCTCGACCGTCGGCCAGGTGCTGCCGCATATCGAGATCAAGATCGTCGACGGCGAGGGCAGGATCGTGCCGCGCGGCGAGACCGGCGAGTTCTGCACCCGCGGCTACTCGGTGATGACCGGCTACTGGAACGACGCGGAGAAGACCGCCGAGGCGATCGATGTCGGCGGCTGGATGCACACCGGCGATCTCGCGACCATGGACGCCGAGGGCTACGTCAACATCGTCGGCCGCCTGAAGGACATGGTGATCAGGGGCGGCGAGAACGTCTATCCGCGCGAGATCGAGGAGTTCCTGTACCGCCATCCCAAGGTGCAGGACGTGCAGGTCGTCGGCGTGCCCGATCCGAGGTACGGCGAGGAGGTCTGCGCCTGGATCAAGCTGCGCGACGGAGAGAGCGCGACCGACGAGGAGATCCGCGAGTTCTGCAAGGGCCAGATCGCCCACTACAAGATCCCGCGCTACGTGCGCTTCGTCGATTCCTTCCCGATGACCATCACCGGCAAGGTGCAGAAATTCATCATCCGCGACGAGGAGATCAGGCAGCGCGGCCTTGTGGCGCAGAAGACCGCGTAGCGATGGAACGCAACGCCAGCATTGACGCGTTCCGCGCGCTCGGCGCGCTGCTGGTCTTCTCCTTTCACACGCGCTTCCTGATCGGCAAGGAGTTCTCGACCGGCTGGACCGGCGTATCGCTGTTCTTCGTGCTGTCGGGCTACCTGATCGGCGGCCGGCTGCTCGAGCTCGCCGACCGCGAGCTGCCGCTGAGATCGGCGCTGGCTTCGTTCTACTGGCGGCGGACGATCCGCATCTTTCCTGTCTACATCGTCTTCCTGCTGGTCGTCACCGCCGTGGCCATGCTCACGCGCGACCGCGCGCTGCTCGATCCGCTGCCGTGGGCGTGGACCTACACCTCCAACTTCTTCCATGCTTCCTCGGCCTACGTGTTCGATCCCGTCATGGGGCCGACCTGGAGCCTCGCGGTCGAGGAGCAGTTCTATCTGCTGTTTCCTTTCGTCGTGCTGGTCCTCGGGAGGCGCGGGCTGGCGACCGCGCTGTTCGTCATGATCGTCGCCGGCCCGGTCGTCCGCGCCGCCCTGGCGATCGTCATCGACCACTGGCCACAATACTTCACCGCCAAGCACGAGGCGGTGTACGTCGCGGGGTTCACCCACATCGACGCCTTCGCCTTCGGCGCGCTGATCAACCTGTTGCCGGCGGCGCTGTGCGCCCGGCTCGGCCGCGGCTACGTCATCCTGGCCGCCACCGGCCTCGCCATTGTGCTGGGCTGGCTGACCACGGGAACCATGGACGGTGCGCTGTGGTTCTCGCCGACTGATGCCGGCGCGCAGCTGATCTGGGGCTATACCGCCGTCGACGTCGTCTGCATGCTGCTGATCTGCCGCGCCGTCGCCCGGCCGACCGATTCGCTGGGCCGCGCGACGGGGCCGATGGCGATGATCGGGCGCTGGTCCTACAGCTTCTACCTGATCCACCTGCCGATCATCTTCCTGGTGTCGCGCGCGCCTTCGACCCTGGGCGTCGATCTGCCCGGCTGGTTGCTCCTGATCATCGCCTTCGGACTGACGCTGGCAATCGCCCGCACACTCTATGAATGGGTGGAGAGGCCGGCCCTGCGCCTGAGAACGCGATTCGCAACCACCTGACTAACCGCGAACGGCGGGTTTGCCAATCGATTCCAGGCAGGCCCTGAAGGCGGCTTCATCGGCCGGCGACGTGAAGGCGCGCTTGGGTATCACGTGATACTGCCCATCGACCGGGTATATCCGATAGACACGACTGTCCTCTGCCCAGCGTCGATAGTCAGACCAGCTTGTACGCGACGTGTATCTCACCGATGAGAACGTCACGGCCACAGAATCCCACGACATCTCGGCGGCGTCGCGCAAGGCGGCGTATTGCGCGAACTGACGGCGTCCGACCTTGGGCAGATACAGCCAGTAAATCGCGGCAAGATAGACGGGAGCGCCAACCGCGCCGCCCGTCAACGCTAACGCGGCAACAAGAGAACCGCCCCATAGCCATGCGCCGGCCGCCGCGATCCACATGATTGCTATGCACGCATATGAGAACGTCCAGCCGGCCATCGTTCGCCAATGCGAACGCAACGCGCCGACAACGTCATCGGTGTCGAGCTGGAAAGAAGCCGTGTGCGTGACACCGCTATTCGACGGCGGTGTATTCGAGGGTACGCCGGCCCCGTCGAGCACAACTCAGCCCGCCAGTCCGTTCAGCGCGCCGACGACGGCGAGCTGGATGTGCGCGGCGTCGACCATCTGCGAAACCGGCACGCTTTCGTTGGCAGCATGGCCCTGCGCGCCCGAGCCGGGACCGAAATTGATGATCTCGATGTCGTCGTCGGCGAAATAGCGGCCGTCGCTGACGCCGGTGGCGTTGAGGAACTTCGCGCCTCTGCGCAGACGGGCGCGGATGGCCTTCTCGAAGGCGTCGACGCCCCGGCCGCTCTCCGGCGCGAAGAAGCCGTTGGTGCCGGTGAGGAACTCGACCTTGTAGCTGCCGCGCGGCTCGCCGGACGAGTCGACGACCTTTTTCAGCTCGGTGAAGGCGGCCTTGACCTTCTCGTTGGGCAGCAGCCGGCGGTCAATCTCGACCGTGCAGGCGCTGGGCACCACGTTGGTGTTGTGCCCGCCATGGAACATGCCGACGTTGACCGTCGACTTCATCGCGCCCGACACGCGGCCGGGCAGCACCTTGTCGTAATAGGTCTGCAGCACGGCCACGAGATGCATCATGCGCAGGATGGCGTTGTCGCCGGCAGCCGGGTTGCCGGCATGCGCCGCCTTGCCCTTCGTCGTGATGCGCGCCCACAGCACGCCACGCTCGGCGACGATCAGCTGGTTCTCGGTCTGCGCGCCGAGGATCAGCACATCGGGCTTCACCTTCCTTGTGGCGCGCAGATGCGCCATGCCGTCGGGACCGAGATTCTCCTCGTCGGCGACAAAGGTGAAGACGACCTCGCCGGCGGCCGGACCGCCGCGTCGCGCGATTTCCTCGGCGAGCCAGAGCTGCACCGCCATGCTGCCCTTGCAGTTGCCGGCACCCAGGCCGTAAACCTTGCCGGCCTTCAGCACCGCCTTGAACGGATCCGTGCTCCAGTTGGCGCGCTCGCCCACGCCCACCGTGTCGACATGCGCGTTGAAGACGACGCTGGCTCCTTTGGTCTTGGCCTTCATCCGCGCAACGACGTTATCGACCTTCTTCGTCTTGGTGACGGTCTCGACCTGATAGCCGGCAGCCTTCAGGCGCCTGGCGGCATAGGCGCAGATGCCGACGCTCTCGCCGGGCGGGTAGGGGCTGGGAATCGCGATCAGGTCCGAAAGAATCGAAACGAGGCTCTTGTCGAGAGCGGGCATGGATGGATCCTCAGCGGTTGGCCAGGCGCACCAGCGTCTCGACCAGCACGCGGGTGCCGGCAGCGAGGTCCTGGGGCGTGGCATTCTCGATCTCGTTGTGGCTGATGCCCCGCTCGCAAGGCACGAAGACCATGCCAGTGGGGCAGAGCCGGGCGATATGCATGGCATCGTGGCCGGCGCCCGAGGGCATATCCATGTTGGGCAGCATCAGGCGCTGTGCGGCGCTGCGCACGAGGTCGACGACCTCCTTGTGGAACACCGTCGGCGCCACGTTGGTGACCCGCTCGATCGTGGCGGTGCAGGGCGCGGCATGCTGTGCCAGGGCCTCGTGCAGCTTCGCCTCGTAGCGGTCGAGCGCCGCCATCTCGGGATGGCGCATGTCGATGGTGAAGGTGACGCGGCCCGGCACCGTGTTGGGCGAGCCGGGATAGACCTCGACGCGGCCGACGGTGAAGCGCAGCGTGTCCTCGGTGTCGCGGGTCGCTGCCTGCATCGCGCCGGCGATCGCGACGGCAGACACGAACGCGTCCCTGCGCGCCGCTCGCGGCGTCGTGCCGGCATGCGCTTCCTCACCCGTGATCGCCACGATATAGCGCCGGCTGCCCTGGATACCGGTGACCACGCCGATGGTCTTGCGCGCGTCCTCCAACCGCGGTCCCTGCTCGATATGCACCTCGACATAGCCGTCGAGCGCGTTGCCTGCCGGGCGTGCCGGCGCGGGCGCGGCGGCCAGCGTCTGCGCCAGTGCGTCCCTGAGCACCACGCCATCCCAGTCCTTCGCCTCGAGCATCGTCTGCAGGTCGTAGTGGCCGGCGAAGACGGCCGATCCCATCGCCCCGGGCTGGAAGCGGCTGCCCTCCTCGTTGGTCCAGGCCACCGCCTCGACCGGCCGCCTGGTCGGCACGCCGGCGTCCTCCAGTGCCTCCAACGCCTCGAAGGCGGCGAGCACGCCGTACATGCCGTCGAAGCGGCCGCCGGTGGGCTGGCTGTCCATGTGCGAGCCGCTGAGGATCGCTCGCGCAGCGGGATCGGTGCCGGCGCGACGCACGAAGAGATTGCCGATGCCATCGGTCGAGATCGAGAAGCCGCGCGCCGTTGCCCATGACATGAGCAGATTGCGGGCAGCTGCATCCTCGGCGGACAGCGCCTGCCGGTTCACGCCGCCTTTTGGCGTGCCGCCCAGCCTGGCCATGTCGGCGTGGCGCTGCCACAGGCGATCCTCTCGCACGGCACTCGTGGCGAGATCGACGCTGTCCATGGCGTCCGCACTCCATCCGCTGTGATTTGCCCCGTCCGTTGCTATACAGGCGGCGAGGCCGCGCGACAATCAGCGGCCGTCGGAGGCGGCGATGGCGCTGAACTATCTCGCGCGCGATTTCCACGGCTACGGACCCAATCCGCCCGACCCGCAATGGCCCGGCGGCGCACGCATCGCCGTCAGCTTCGTGCTGAACTACGAGGAAGGCGGCGAGAACACCATCCTCAACGGCGATCCGGGCTCCGAGGTCTATCTCACCGAGGTGCCGGGCGGTCAGCCGCTGATCGGCCATCGCGATTTCAGCACGGAGTCGGTCTACGAGTACGGCGCGCGCGCGGGTCTGTGGCGCATCCTGCGCCTGTTCGCCCAGCGCCGCGTCCATTTCACGTCATGGGCCGTGGGCCGTGCGCTGGAGCTCAACCACGCCGCCGGCCGCGCCATGGCCGACGCGGGCCACGAGGTGGCGAGTCATGGCTATCGCTGGATCAACTACAGGGATTTCGGCGAGGCCGAGGAACGCGACCACATGCATCTTGCGATCCGCGCCATCGAGGCGGCCTGCGGCAAGCGGCCGGTCGGCTGGTACACCGGGAGGTTCAGCGAGCACACGCTGAAGCTCGTCGTCGAGAACGGCGGCTTCCTCTACTCGAGCGATTCGTACGCCGACGACCTGCCGTACTACGTGCGCGTCGAGGGCGCGCCACACCTGATCGTGCCGTACACGCTCGACGTCAACGACATGAAGTTCGCGGTGCCGCCGGGCTTCTCGGCCGGCGAAGGCTGGTTCAACTACATGAAGGACGCCTTCGACACGCTCTACACGGAAGGCAAGGCGGGCGCGCCAAAGATGATGTCGATCGGCCTGCATTGCCGCCTCGCCGGCCGGCCGGGGCGCGCCGCATCCCTGGCCCGCTTCATGGACCATGTGCTGAGCCACGAGCGCGTCTGGGTCGCGACCCGCGAGCAGATCGCGCGCCACTGGACGACGGTGCATCCGCCGGGCTGAGCCCTGCCAGGATGATGTCGAGGCCGGCGCGCAGTTCGTAGTCGGGATCGACAGATGCCGCTGCGTCGGCGATCTCCAACAGCTTCGGGAAGCGCGCCGGGTCGAGTTCCCGCGCCCGTGCGATGTCGGGATCATCGTCGCCCGGCTGGCGCGCCAATCGCACTTGCGCGAGGCCGGTGACGAAGCCCAGCACGGCGCGAAACGCCGCCAGCAGCGCCGGCCCCGACCGGCCGCTGCGCGACAGCGCCGCTAGCAGGGCCTCGGCGGGCAGCAGGGTTCCCTCATGCAGCGTGCGGCGGCTGAGGATGAGCGGGACCGCATGGGGGTGTGCGTCGATGGCGTCCCACATCGCCTGCACGATGGTCCGCACGTCGCGACGCCAATCATCGCTTGCATCAGGCCACCGGGCGTTTGCCAGCACCGCCTCGACGACCAGCTCATCGAGCGCGTCGCGATCACGCACGTAATTGTAGATCGTCATCGGTCCGGTGCCGAGCGCGCTCGCCAGGGTCCGCATCGACAGGGCCGCGACGCCCTGCGAGTCGACCAGGTCGAGCGCCGCCTGCTGCAGTTGCGCGCGCGTGAATCGGGCTGGAGCGGGCATCGGAGCCTCTTGTTTACGTACGATGTACGTGATACACAGGGGTACACGTACACCGTACTCAATGGAGCGACCGATGACCATGCGTTTGAGTTTCCGCTCGGGCGGGCAGAACTGTGCGGCGTGGCTGACGCTGCCGGACGGCGAGGGACCGCACCCGGTCATCGTGCTGGTGCATGGCGGCGGCGCCACGCATGCCATGATTCTCGATCGCTACGAGCGGCGCTTCTCGGCCGTGGGCTTCGCCGTGCTGGCCTTCGACTTCCGCCATCTCGGCGAGTCGGACGGAGAGCCCCGCCAGCTGATGAGCCTGAAGCGCTATTTCGAGGACATCGACGCGGCGCTGGCTTTCGTGCGTACGCGGCCTGAGCTCGACGCCAACCGCATCGCGCTCTGGGGCACGTCGTTCGGCGCCAGCCACGTCGTGGCGACGGCGGCGCGGCGCGCCGACATCGCGGTGGCAATTGTGCAATGCCCGGTGTTGCAGGGCAGGGCGCCGGCGCTCAGTGCCGGGCCGGCGCACCTGCTGCGGCTGACGGGTCCGATCGTGTCGGATCTGGTGCGCGGCGCCCTGGGCCTGCCGCGTCGCTACGTGCCGATCGTCGGCCGGCCCGGCGAGAGGGCCTTCGTCAACCTGCCGGGCGCCTATGAGGGCTGGCACTCGGTAGTGCCCGAGGGCTACGCCTTCGATCCGCGCGTGCAGGCCGCGGCTGGCCTGACCCTGCTGTTCTATGACGCCGCGTCGATGGCGCGCCGAGTGCGCTGTCCGCTGTTGGTGTGCGTCAGCGACCGCGAGACCCTGATGGATCCCGCCATCGCGGTCCGCGTGGCGAACGAGGCGCCGCGAGGCATCACCCGCCACTACGACACCGATCATTTCGAAGTGTACCATCCGCCGCACATCGATCGGATCGTCGCCGACCAGATCGCGTTCCTGACGGAACACCTGCGGCCGGAGGCGCGGCCCATCGCCAGAGATGAGGCGGCATGATCCGCGGGAGGGAAATGGCTCGATGACCAACCAGCTCTACGACGCGCCGACCGGCACGAGCCTGGTGTTCCGCGCGCTGCGCCGCTTTCCCGACCGTACGGCCTTCGCCTGGGATGGCGGGTCGATCAGCTACGCTGGCACACTGTCCCTGATCGGCCGCATGCAGGCGGCGATGGCGGCGGCCGGGCTGAAGCATGGCACGCACGTCGCGTTGCTCAGCGCCAACCGCGTCGAGGGTTGGTGCGCCGGCGTTGCCGCCGGCGCGCTCGGCCTCGTCATCACGTGGCTGCATCCGCTGGGCTCGATCGACGATCATCTCGAGCAGATCGACGACGGCGACATGGATGCGCTGATCGTCGATGTGCCGGCCTACGCCGAGCGTGGGGGCCAGCTCGCGGCGCGCGCCTTGCGGTTGGAGACGGTGTTCACGCTGGGCACAGCCGCCTTCGGTACCGACCTCCTGTCGGCGGCGGAGAAGGTCGGCGAGGCGAGCGCATGCGACCTGACCAACCCGCACGATTACGCCATCCTCAACTACACGGGCGGCACGACCGGCAAGTCCAAGGGTGCGATCCGCCGCCATCACTCGGCCGGCGCGATCACGCCTTCGATCCTCGCCGATTTCGAGTTCCCCAGGGATCCCCGCTATCTCGCCGTGGCGCCGATCACGC
The DNA here is from genome assembly GCA_019635875.1 of Alphaproteobacteria bacterium. Classification (NCBI taxonomy): domain Bacteria; kingdom Pseudomonadati; phylum Pseudomonadota; class Alphaproteobacteria; species Alphaproteobacteria bacterium. Next base: position 40,655 of record JAHBYP010000012.1, on the reverse strand, counting down.
ATGTCGCCGGCACCAAGGTGACGCCGGCGCTGATGCTGGGCGGCACCATCCACCTGATGAAGGGATTCGACCCGGCGAAGGTGCTGGCGACCATCGAGCGCGAGCGCATCAACTTCACCCTGCTCGTGCCGACGATGATCTACGTGCTGCTCGACCATCCGCAGCTCGACAAGACCGATCTCTCCTCGCTCGAGCTGCTGCTCTACGGCGCCTCGCCGATGTCGCCGACGCGGCTGGTCGAGGGGCTGGAGCGGATCGGCCCGGTGTTCTCGCAGCTGTACGGGCAGACCGAATGCTATCCGATCAGCGTGCTGCGCAAGGCGGACCACGATGCGAAGCGGCCCGAGCTCTTCGCCTCCTGCGGCGCGCCGGTGGCCGGCGTGCAGGTCAAGCTGCTCGACGAGGATCTCAACGAGGTGGCGATGGGGCAGGCGGGCGAGATCTGCGTGCGCTCGCCCTACACCATCGAGTCGTACTGGAAGCGGCCGGAGCAGACGGCGGAAGCCTTCAAGGGCGGCTGGCTGCACACCGGCGACATCGCGCGCGCCGACGAGCAGGGCTATCTCTACATCGTCGATCGCAAGAAGGACATGATCGTCACCGGCGGCTTCAACGTCTTCCCGCGCGAGGTCGAGGACGCGCTGACGTCGCATCCCGACGTCGCCATGGCCGCGGTGATCGGCGTACCCGACCCGAAATGGGGCGAGGCGGTCACTGCGCTGATCGTGCGCAAGCCGGGCGGCAGGGTCGAGGCCGAAGCGCTGATGCAGCTGGTCAAGGATCGCAAGGGTCCGCAGCAGGCGCCCAAGCGGGTCGAGTTCGTCGATCAGCTGCCGCTCACCGCCGTCGGCAAGGTCGACAAGAAGGTCCTGCGCGCCACGTACTGGGCGGGCAGAGAGCGTATGGTGGGATAGGCCAGTCCTTCTCGCGCGCAGGCGGGAGACGGAAGGCTATCCCCGTCCGACGAACGGCATCTTGGTCGCCATCACGGTCATGAACAGCATGTTGGCGTCTGGCGGCAGGGTGGCGGCGTAGACGACCGCGCGCGCGACGGCCTGCACGTCCATGGTCGGCTCGACGCGGGTGGATCCGTCGGGCTGCGGCACGCCGCGCGCCATGCGCTCGGTCATCGGCGTGGCGGCGTTGCCGATGTCGATCTGGCTGCAGGTGATGTCGAACTCGCGGCCGTCGAGCGAGATCGCCTTGGTGAGCCCGGTGATGGCGTGCTTGGTGGCGGTGTAGGGGGCGGAGCGCGGCCTGGGGGCGTGAGCGGAGATCGAGCCGTTGTTGATGATGCGCCCGCCCTGCGGCGTCTGCGCCTTCATCATGCGGATGGCTTCCTGCGCGCACAGGAAGGAGCCGGTGAGGTTGATGTCGACCACCGCCTTCCATTGCTCGTAGGTCAGGTCCTCCATCGGGATCGGCGGCGCGCCGGTGCCGGCGTTGTTGAACAGTACGTCGATGCGGCCCAACCCGTCCTTGAGCTTGGCGAAGATCGCCTTGACCTGCTTGGGGTCGCCGGCGTCGCCCTGCAGCACCAGCGCCTTCACACCTGCGGCGCGCGCCTCGGTGGCGACGGGTTCGAGCATCTCCGCGCGGCGACCGACCAGGCCGACATCGAAGCCTTCCTTGGCCAGCGCCAGCGCGGCGGCCTTGCCGACGCCTGACCCCGCGCCGGTGACGAGGGCGACTTTAGCCATTGAGCGCTCCTTCCCCTGGGACGGGCTGAACCATGGGCTGAATCGACGGGTGGCTGCAAGCGCAGCGGCGGGATCAGGTGCTGAGAACGGGGCGCGCGGTCAGCACGCGCCAGAGGATCTCCGGCGCCAGCAGGCGCTCGGGACGGCATGTCAGCGAGGCGACCTCGAAGAAGGCGCGGCAGACCACGGGGTCGACCGTGGCGGCGTGATGCACGCGCGCGACATAGGCGTTGAGCAGGCTCAGCAGGGGCGGACGTTTGCCAATCACCTGGGGAAAGCGGAAATCCTCGCCGGTGGTCAGCCGCCAGGGCACGTCGATCACTTGGGCGGCGCGCCTGAAGAACTGCGCTGCGATCTGCCCCGGCGCAACGCCACCGGCGAGACAGGCTTCGAGCGCCTCGACCTCCAGCGCCGCCACCGTCATGCCCTGGCCATAGGCCGGATTGAAGCTGCACAGCGCATCGCCGATGACCAGGTAGCCCTCGGGAAAGGCGCTCAGGCGCTCATAGTGGCGGCGCAGGTTCGACGCGAACTTGTAGAGCCGGATGTCGTCGAGCGGCTCGCAGGAGCGTACGACCTCGTGGATTTCGGCATTCGGCAGCGAGGCGGCGTAGTCGGTGAAGCCCTGCGGATCCGTCGGCGGTTCCTCGCCGAGGAAGCCGACCAGGGTCACCTGCCAGCGACTGTCCTCGACCGCGAAGCAGAAGCCGCCCCGCCGCAGGATCGGCGGCGTGCCGATGATGATGTGGCCGATGGTGGGCAGGTTGGTCAGGCGCCGGAAGGTGCGCGTGGCGTAGGCGAGGTCGATGCGCATCGCCGTCTCGGGCGGGCGCTGATAGCCCATGAACTCCAGCCAGCGTGGCGCCTGCGTGCCGCGTCCGGTGGCATCGACGACGAGATCGGCCTCGATCACCTCGCGCGTGCCGCCAGCGCCCAGGACATAGACGCCGCTGACGCGGCGGTGCTGCTCCGAGGTGGTGAGGTCGGTGACAGTCGTGCCCGAACGCAGGTGAATCGTCGGCGAGTCCAGCGCGCGGCGCCGCACGTGGCCTTCGAGGAATGGACGCGTCATCAGGGTGGCGCCGATGCCCGTCGGCGCGCGCAGCTTCAGCCCGCCGAACTGGTGCCAGTTGACGTCGCCGACGGCGTCGCCGGGCACCGCCCCGCCTCCATGCAGCTCGGCCATTATGCCGGGAAACAGTCGCTCGACGGTGCGCAGGCCGCGCGCCCAGAAGCCGTGCACGTGACGATCCTGCGGCGTGCCCTTGCGCGGCTCGGCCCACGCGCTGACGCTGTCGCGCTCGATGACCGTGATGCGGTCGTAGTAGTCGGCGAGCACGCGCGCGGCCAGCAGCCCGGCCATGCTGCCGCCCATCACGATGGCATGTGCTCCCCTGCGTGCCACGCTGCCTCCGCCGATCGCGCTGGGCGGGGTTGCTGTTTTCCGCTCCTGTGGCGCCGTGCCTTCTACGGCCGCGATCGGTTGGCGGATGCTAGCACCGCGCGCGAAACAGCGGATCAACCGCCATCCGGCCGGAGGCGATTTTTCACGATAGGCTGTTCACTGGCGCGAGGCGCCGATCCGCTCTAGCGTCGCTTCTGCTTGAGCTCGACGATCGGCGTCGACATCACCGCTTCCTGGTCCCAGGGGAACAGGATCCAGGTGTCCTGGCTGACCTCGGTGATGAAGGTGTCGACCATCGGCTTGCCGGCGGGCTTGGCGTAGACCGTGGCGAAATGCGCCTTGGGCAGCAGCTGGCGGACGTGCTCGGCGGTGACGCCGGTGTCGACCAGGTCGTCGACGATCAGCCAGTCCTCGCCCTTGTCGGCCTCGGCCCGCGTACCCTTGAGCACCTCGACCTTGGCGCCGCGTTTCGTCTTCTCGTAGGTCGAGCAGCAGATGGTGTCGATCAGCCGCAGCTCCAGCTCACGGGCGACGATTGCCGCCGGCACCAGGCCACCGCGGGTGATGGCGATCAGGCCCTTGTAGGGACCGGTGTCGGCCAGGCGCCAGGCCAGTGCCTTGGCATCGCGGTGCAGCTCGGTCCACGATACCGGAAACATCTTGCTGTAAGTCGCCGCCGCCATCGCCTCCCCCTCGGGCCATCCAGGCGCCTGGGATAGCATCCGGCTGAAACGGGCGACAGCGTTTCGCTTTGATGTTTACAGTGGAGCGGCGCGCGCTATGGTGCGCCGCCCTGCCGTCCGGCCGCGTTGGAGCCCGAGGAGCGAGATGGATTTCGTGATGCCCGACCTGTCGAGCGCAGCCTTCTGGGCGGCGCTGGGCAAGATCATCGTGGCCGATATCATTCTCGCCGGCGACAACGCGGTCGTCATCGCGCTCGCCGCCCGCAACCTCGAGGAACGCCACCGCAAGCCGGCGATCCTCCTCGGCAGCTTCGGCGCGATCGCCCTGCGCGTCGTCTTCGTGTTCATCATAGGCCTGCTGCTGAGCGTCCCGTACCTCAAGCTGGTCGGCGGCGTGCTGCTGCTGTGGATCGGCGTGAAGCTGCTGACCCAGGACGACGAGGGCGAGGCCGGTGGTGGTGGGAACATCAGGGGCAGCCGCAACTTGTGGGGCGCGATCTGGACCATCATCATCGCCGACGCGGTGATGAGTCTCGACAACGCCATCGCCATCGCCGGCGCGGCCAACAACGACGGCGTGCTGGTCATCCTCGGGCTGCTGATCAGCATCCCGATCATCATTTACGGCAGCACCCTGCTGACCTCGCTGCTGCGGCGATACCCGGTCCTCGTGGTGCTGGGCGGTGCGCTGCTGGGCTGGATCGGCGGCGAGGTGATGTCGAGCGATGGCAAGCCGCCCCAGGCCGACGTGGCGCCCCCCGGCACGATCGCCTTCTGGCTGGAAGCGCGCATCCCCTATGCGCACTATGTGTGCGCTGCGGCGGGCGCGGTGTTTGTCGTCGTGGTCGGCAAGCTTCTGGACAGGCGGCGGCGGGCCCGGCTCGCGCGGCAGGCGCCGGAGCTGATCGATCTGGCCGGCGACGACGGCGCCAGCGCGGACAAGCGGAACTAGGAGGATGGCATGAGCGACAAGGGCTCGATCCTCGTTCCGGTCGACGGTTCGGCCAATTCCGACCGCGCGGTGAAGCATGCGATCGCCTTGGTCGTCGGCGGGTTCGCCGACATGCTGCACCTGGTGAATGTCCAGGCGCCGGTGGGCGGCGTGGTGTCGACCTTCATCGATCGGGGGACCATCAGCGACTATCATCGCGAACAGGGTGACGCGGCGCTGCGATCGGCCCGACGCCTGTGCGAAGAGGCCGGCGTGCGAGCCCAGGTTCATATCTTTGTCGGCCGGCCCGGAGAAATCATCGGCGAATACGCCCGCAAGATCGCACCGAGGCAGGTCGTGCTCGGCACGCGCGGCCACTCCGGGATATCCGGGGTTGTCATGGGCTCCGTGGCCCAGGATGTGCTGGCGCATGTCGACGTGCCCGTCACGCTGGTGAAGTAGGCCGCCTCCGGCCGAGGCGGATCGAGGCCATGGCCGAACTTTCGATCTGGGCAACGCACGCCGCCGTCTCGCGCGGACGGCTCCACCGCGAACCCGAGACGACGACCCGCTCGCCGTTCCAGCGCGATCGCGACCGCATCATCCATTCGACCGCGTTCCGCCGGCTGAAGCACAAGACGCAGGTCTTCGTGAACCACGAAGGCGATCACTACCGCACGCGGCTGACGCATTCGCTCGAGGTGGCGCAGATCGCCCGCTCGATCGCGCGCACGCTGGCGCTGGACGAGGACCTCGCCGAGGCCCTGGCGCTGGCGCACGATCTTGGCCATACGCCCTTCGGCCACTCGGGCGAGGAGGCGCTCGACGCGGCGATGAAGGAGCATGGCGGTTTCGACCACAACGCCCAGACCCTGCGGATTGTCACCAAGCTCGAGCATCGCTACGCGGAGTTCGACGGGTTGAACCTGACCTGGGAAACGCTGGAGGGCGCGGTCAAGCACAACGGCCCGCTGCTTGCCGGCAACAAGACGCTGGCTGACCTGCCGGCGGCCATCGTCGAGTTCAGCGGCGAGTGGGACCTAGATCTCGCCACCTACGCCGGGCCCGAGGCACAAGTCGCCTCGCTGAGCGACGACATCGCCTACAACAACCACGACATCGACGATGGCCTGCGCGCCGGCCTGTTCGCGATCGAGGACCTGCTGCCGCTGCCTTTGGTCGGCGACATGTTCAAGGAAGTCCGCCGGCGCTACCCGGCGATCGAAGAGGGGCGCCTGACCCACGAGGCGATCCGCCGGCTGATCAACGTCATGGTCGAAGATGTTGTCGGCGAGACGCGAAGGCGCCTGGCCGAGGCGGCGCCACGCGATGTCGCGGACATTCGCCGTCTGGGCCGGCCGATCGTGGCGTTCTCGCCGGGGATGGCCGAGGCGAACGGCGCCGTGCGCAAGTTCCTCTACGCGCGCATGTACTTCCACTGGCGCGTGCACCGCATGAAGTCGAAGGCGAGCCGCGTCGTCACCGATCTCTTCAGCCTGCTCTTCGCAGACCCGCGCTGCCTGCCGGACGAATGGCGCGAGCGCGCACTCGAGCACGACCAGCGCGGCCGCGCACGCGTCGTCGCAGACTATATCGCCGGCATGACCGACAACTATGCGCTCGACGAGCACCGACGGCTGTTCGACCCGTACACCTGAGCGTGTTATCAGGACCAGCCTGTCCACTGCCGCAACCGCTTCCCTTGAGTCCATGAACCTGTTCCGTCACATCGCCGACGAGATCATCGGCGCGCTCCGTGCAATGGAAGCCGCCGGCGAGCTGCCGGCCGGCCTCGATCTCTCCGCCGTCACCGCCGAGCCGCCGCGCGACGCCGCGCATGGCGACGTCGCGACCAATGCGGCGATGGTCCTTGCCAGGGGAGCGCGCAGGAAGCCGCGCGAGATCGCCGATGCGCTGGCAGGCCGGCTGCGTTCGATCGCGAGCGTCACAGAGGTGGCCGTGGCCGGGCCGGGGTTCATCAACATCCGGCTCGCCGACGATTTCTGGCGCGCGCATCTCGTAGAACTGCTGAAGGCCGGTGCGGCCTACGGCGACTCCGACCTCGGCAAGGGCGCCAAGGTCAACGTCGAGTACGTCTCGGCCAATCCCACCGGGCCGCTGCACGTCGCGCACGCGCGCGGCGCGGTCGTGGGCGATGCGCTGGCCAACCTGCTGCGCAAGGCCGGCTACGCCGTCACCAAGGAGTACTACATCAACGACGCCGGCGCGCAGGTCGACACGCTGGGCCGTTCGACCTTCCTGCGCTATCGCGAGGCGTTGGGCCAGGAGATCGGCGAGATTCCAGCAGGCCTCTATCCGGGCGAGTATCTCAAGGAGGTGGGAATCAGGCTTGCCCAGCGCGACGGCGCGAAGTGGACGAATCAGCCCGAAAGCGAATGGCTGGCGCCGATGCGGCAGTTCGCCATCGACGAGATGATGGCCGACATCCGCGCCGATCTCGAGACGCTCGGCGTGCACATGGACGTCTTCACGTCGGAGCGCTCTCTTGTCGACAGCGGAGCCGTGGACGCGGCGTTCGACTCGCTGACGAAGCAGGGCCTGATCTACCAGGGCACCCTCGAGCCGCCCAAGGGCCAGAAGCCCGATGACTGGGAAGAGCGCGAGCAGACGCTGTTCCGCGCCACGCAGTTTGGCGACGACATTGATCGGCCGCTGAAGAAGTCGGACGGCTCGTGGACATACTTTGCCAATGACATCGCCTATCACCACGACAAGTTCCGCCGCGGCTTCGCCGACATGATCGATGTCTGGGGCGCCGACCATGGCGGCTACGTCAAGCGCATGCAGGCGGCGGTCAAGGCGATCACGGCAGGCAATGGCGAACTCGACATCAAGCTCTGCCAGCTGGTGCGCGTGCTGAAGAACGGCGAGCTGGTGCGCATGTCCAAGCGCGCCGGCACCTTCGTCACCCTGCGCGACCTGCTCGATGAGGTCGGTCCCGATGTCGTGCGCTTCACCATGCTGACGCGGCGCAACGACGCGGCGTTCGACTTCGACCTGGTGAAGGCCACCGAGCAGTCGCGCGACAACCCGGTCTGGTACGTGCAGTACGCCCATGCGCGCACCCGCTCGGTCTTCCGCCAGGCGGCTCAGGCCAACCTGCCGGTACCAGACGCCGCGGCGCTGTCGACGGCTCCCCTGGCCCGCCTTACCGATCCGGGTGAGCTGGCGCTCATCAAGACCCTCGTTCAGTGGCCGCGGCAGGTCGAGGCGGCCGCCCAGGCCCACGAGCCGCACCGCCTGGCGTTTTACCTCTACGAGCTTGCCTCGCAGTTCCACGCGCATTGGACCCGGGGCCGGGACGAAACCGGCTTGCGGTTCATCATTGAGTCCGATTCTCAATTGACCTTGGCGCGCATGGCGTTGGTACAAGCGGTTGGATTCGTGATACAATCAGGATTGCAAGTGTTCGGCGTCACCCCCGCCGAGGAGATGCGTTGATGTTTCAAAAAGACCCGCTGCCGGCAAGCGGGCCCATCGTCTACCATCCATCGCCGGCCCACGGCCCGACCGCTGAACGGCCCCCATTGCGGTCGATCTCCATGGACGATCTCGCCGCCAGTTCGGCGGCGGCGGCGCCCTCGACCCCGTCGATGCTGATCGCCGCCGGGCGCCGCAAAGGCGTGCTGCTGACGGCGATGATCAGCATCGCCGCCCTGGCGAGCTTCGGCGGCGTGGTCTACTGGGCCCACAAGCAGGATATCGAGCGCGGTGGCGCCGGCCTTACGCCGGTGATCCCGACGCCGCCGGGACCGGCCAAGGTGCGTCCCGACGACCCCAAGGGCATGGTCGTGCCCAACCTGGACAAGGACGTATACACGCGCGTCGATCCCAAGGCTGTGCCGTCGCAGACCGAGCGTCTGCTGCCGCCGCCGACAGTTCCCACCATGCCGCCGCGCCCTTCGGTCGCTGCGCCTCCGGCGCCGGCCGTCGCGCCGGTGCCTCTGCAGCCGCCGTCGCCGGAACCCGGCCAGCCACCGGTGGCGCCGACAGCGACCGCCGCCGTGCCGCCACCGCCACCGGCCACGCCCGATGCCGCGGCGCAGCCGACGGTGAAGGATACCGGCGCCGGGTCCTTGACCAAGCTGATCGACACGCTGGAGCCGCCGACCGCGCGGGCCGGTGGCTATCGCGTGCAACTTGCGGCCGATCGCTCGGAAGACGCCGCGCGCGCGATCTGGGCGCGGCTGCAGAAATCCCACGGCGACGTGCTGGGCTCGCTGTCGATGCAGCCCGTGCGCATCGATCGCGGCGACAAGACGGGCTGGGTCCGCGTCCAGGCCGGCCCGCTCGACGACAGGCAGGCGAAATCGACCTGCGATCGGCTCAAGTCGCGCAACGTCGACTGCGTGATCATCCCGCCGGCGCGGTAGCGCAGGTGTCCGCTCCCCGCGCGGCGATCTTCGGCTGCGCCGGCCCGGCGCTGGGCGCCGAGGAGCGCGCGTTCTTCCGCGATACCGACCCGCTCGGCTTCATTCTCTTCGCCCGCAACGTCGAGGCGCCCGATCAGGTGCGCCGCCTGGTCGACTCGCTGCGCGCATCGGTGGGCCGCGACGATGCGCCCGTGCTGATCGACCAGGAGGGCGGGCGCGTGCAGCGGCTGAAGCCGCCGCATTGGCGGCTGGCGCCACCGGCCTCGGTGTTCGGCGAGCTCTACGCCAGCGATCCCGCCGCGGCGATGATGGCAACACGACTCAATGGCCGCCTGCTCGCCGCCGATCTCGCGCCGCTGGGCATCGACGTCGATTGCGCCCCGGTTCTCGACCTGCCAGTGCCCGGCGCGCATGGCGTGATCGGCGACCGCGCCTTCGCCGGGACCGTGCAGGCGGTGGTGGCACTCGGCCGGGCCCTGGCCGACGGGCTGCTGGCTGGCGGCATCATTCCGGTCATGAAGCACCTGCCGGGCCATGGCCGGGCACGCGCCGACAGCCACCAGGAGCTGCCAACGGTCGAGACCAGCCGTGCCGAGCTGGAACGGACGGACTTCGCGCCGTTCCAGGCACTGGCCGACCTGCCTTGGGGCATGACGGCCCATGTCCTCTATCGTTCGCTATCGAGCAACCAGCCGGCCACCACCTCGGCGCGGATCATCGGCGACGTGATCCGCGGCCATATCGGCTTCGACGGCGTGCTGATCTCTGACGATCTGTCGATGAACGCGCTGGGCGGCACCCATGCCGAGCGCGCCCGCCAGTCGCTGGCCGCAGGTTGCGACGTCGTGCTCCACTGCAATGGCGATTTCGCCCAGATGCGCGAGATCGCCGCAGTGATCGGGCCACTCTCACCGCGCGGCGCGGCGCGCGTCACCCGGGCGGCGGCGCTGGCTCGAGCGCGATATGACGGCGCGGGCGGCGACGATCTCGCATTGTACCGCCGCAGGCTGGCCGAGCTGCTCGATCGGCCGGTTGCTTAAGTCATTGAATTGGAATGATAAAATTGGCAGACGTGGGGATAAGTCGCGGCTGATTTGACTCGCGACGCCTGCGTCTGTTGGACTATTGGTAGTAGGCGATGAGCGACGACGTCCCCATCTCTAGCGAATTCGACCAGGGTGCCCCCGATGTGCTGGCGCCGGGCGAGGGCGAGCTGATCCTCGATCTCGAAGGGTACGAGGGGCCGCTCGACGTCCTGCTCACCTTGGCGCGCGATCAGAAGGTCGATCTGCGGCGCATCTCGATGGTGGCCCTGGTCGACCAGTATCTGGTGTTCGTCCAGCAGGCGCGTCGCCTGCGGCTCGAGCTGGCGGCCGACTATCTCGTGATGGCCGCGTGGCTCGCCTATCTGAAATCACGCCTGATGCTGCCCGAGCCGCCGCAGGACGAGGAGCCGACCGGCGAGCAGATGGCCGATGCGCTGCAGTGGCAGTTGCGGCGCCTGGAGGCCATGCAGCAGGCCGGCACGCGGCTGATGGCGCATCCCCGGCTGGGGGTCGACACCTTCGGCCGCGGCAGGCCGGAAGGCGCGCTGGTGTTGCGCAAGACGAAGTGGGACGTGCAGCTCTACGAGCTGCTCAAGGCCTATGGCGATCAGCAGCGGCCCAAGGATGCCGACGCCTATCACATCCGCGCCATGCAGTTCTTCTCGGTCGAGGAGGCGCTGGAGCGGCTGGAGCGCATGCTGGGCATCGCCATCGACTGGGCCTCGCTGTCGGCCTTCCTGCCGCCCGGATTGAGCGATCCGATGAAGCGTCGCTCGGCCGTGGCCGCGACCTTCGTCGCCACCCTGCAGCTTGCCAAGGACGGCGTCGTGCAGTTGCGTCAAACCGAGTCGTTCGGCCCTTTGATGTTGCGCCGACGCGCCGGCGAAGAGGCTCCCCCGACATGACCGACCAGCTCGAAACGCCCGAGAGCGAAGCGACGGCCCCCGAGATCGTCGCCGATCCCCACGCGCAGAACCTGCGCCTGGTCGAAGCCCTGCTCTTCGCATCGGCCCAGCCGCTCGACGCCTCGACGCTCGCCGAGCGCCTGCCCGACGACGCCGACGTCGATTCGCTGCTCGCCGAGCTGGCCGAGATGTATGCCGGCCGCGGCGTGAATCTGGTCCGTATCGCCGGTGGCTTCGTCTTCCGCACTGCACCCGATCTGGCGCAGAAGCTGCGCATCGAAACCCAGGTGACGCGCAAGCTTTCGCGCGCCGCCGTCGAGACCCTGGCGATCATCGCCTACCACCAGCCAGTGACGCGCGCGGAGATCGAGCAAATTCGTGGCGTGGGACTGAGCAAGGGCACGCTCGACTTCCTGTTCGAGCAGAGCTGGATCCGGCCGATGGGCCGGCGCCGCGCGCCGGGCAAGCCGGTGACCTGGGGCACCACGGAGTTCTTCCTCGAGCATTTCGGCTTGTCGGGGGTCGAGGACCTTCCGGGCATGGACGAGCTCAAGGCCGCCGGCCTGCTCGATCCGCGCGCGCAGCCCAGCATCTATCGGCCGGAGGAACCCGACCTGCCGCTCACCGACGAGGGCGACGAGGGGCCCGCCGAGCCGCTCGAGACCGGCGACGACGCACCGGTCAAAGCCGCCGACTGACCCGCGCCATGCGCCGCGCCGCCTCTTTGGTGATCGCGGCGGTGCTGAGCGCGCCCGTCCTCGCGCAGGACGCCACGGAGCAGTGGCGGATCTGCAGCGACGAGGCGACACCCATCATATCGCGGATCAACGCCTGCACGGCGGCGATCGAGGCGCAACGCGCCACGCCGCGCAATCAGGCCAAGGCCTACTACAATCGCGCGCGGGCACATGAGGGCGCCAACGACCTACCGGCGGCGCTTGGCGATCTCGATCATGCGATTCGCCTCGACCCATCGGACGCGGATTTCTTCCTGGCGCGTGGGCGCGTTCATGGCACCGCCGAACGCTATGATCAGGCGATGGCCGATTTCGCCGAGGTGATTCGGCTCAGGCCGCAGGACCATCGCGGCCATCACAATCGCGGCGTGGTTTTGGCTCGGTTGGGACGGCACGCCGAGGCCATCCGCGATCTCGATGAGGCCGTTCGCCTCGCCTTTGCTGATATCGAACCGCGGCTGACGCGTGCCATCGTCCGTCACCAGACCCGAGACTACCCCGCGGCGATTGCCGACTACGACGAGGTGCTCAGGCTGGGCGGTGAGAACGCTGACGTCCTGGCCAGGCGCGCCGCATGCTTTGAGGCGCTGGGCCAGCATGAGCGCGCGATCGAGGATCTGACGCGCGCCATCCGCCTCGCGCCGGCGGACCCAAGCCCGTGGAATTCGCGGTGCTGGGTGCGGGCCATCGCCGGGCAGCTCGAGCCGGCGCTGGCGGATTGCGAGGAGGCGCTTCGCCTGAAGCCCGGTGACGCGGCCATCCTGGACAGCCGGGGGCTGGTGCATCTGAAGGCGGGTCGCCACGACGCCGCCATCGCCGATTACGACGCCGCCCTGCGCGTCGACGGCAGGATCGCGACCTCGTTGTACGGCCGCGGCATCGCGCGTCAGCGCGCGGGGGACATGGCGCGTGGTGCGGCGGACATCGCTGCCGCCAAGGCCATCCGGGCGGACATCGCCGAGGAGATGGCGCGATACGGCGTGCGATAGAACGACACGGCCCTGCGTCGCCGCTGCCCATTGACGCGCTGGGCCGCCCGCGGTGTCCTGCCGCCAACAAGCGTGGGGGAGATATGCGTCGCGTGGTGTTCATCGCGGCCCTCCTGGTGGCGGTTCCGGCCGCGGCTGAAGAGGTTCGCGAGCAGAACTGGCAGACCTGCCTGGGCGCCCGGGGTGTTGGCACCGAACAGCAGGTCAGGAGCTGCACCGCTCTCATCGATTCCGGCTTCGAGACGCAGCGCGCATTGGCCGTCGTGTTCTCGAATCGCGGCGTCGCGCTGCGCTTGCAGGGCAAGCGTGACCGGGCTTTCGAGGATTTCGAGGAGGCGATCCGGCTCGATCCGGCCTATGCCAACGCCTGGTACAACCGCGCCCTCGCCTGGCGGCAGCGCCGCGAAGCCGATCGCGCGATCGCGGATTTCGACCGCGCCATCGCACTGAACCCGAAGGACTCGGATTTCTACAATGGGCGCGGCAGTGCCTACGACGACAAGCGCCTCTTTGACGAGGCGATCCGCGATTACGACGAGGCCGTCCGACTGCGGCCGGACAATTTCAGCGCCTTCAACAATCGCGGCGTCGCCTGGGCGGGCAAGGGCGCATACGAGCGCGCGATCGAGGACTACGACTCGGCGCTGCGCCTCAATCCCGACCACGCCAATGCGCTGTACAATCGCGCCGCGGCCTGGCAGCGCCTGGGCAAGCTGGATCGGGCGATCGAGGACTACGATCGCGCGATTCACATCAATCCGTGGGATGCCGACTACTTCAACGCGCGCGGCGGCGTATGGGATGCCAAGGGCGACCACGACCGCGCCATCCGCAATTTCGACGAGGCGCTCAGGATCAACCCCCGCCTGGCGTCGGCCTACAACAATCGCGCCGTGTCGTGGCGCAGCAAGGGCGAGCACGGCCGCTCGATCGAGGATCTCGACGAGGCGCTGCGCCTGGCGCCGTCTTACGCGACCGCTTTGCGCAATCGGGCCGCGGCTTGGGGGATCAAGGGTCAGTACGACAGGGCGATCACCGATTTCGACCGCATCATCGAGCTCAATCCCGGCGACGCGCGCGCCTTCAACGACCGCGGCATCGCCCACGAGAGCAGACGCGACTTCGAGCGCGCGCTGAAGGACTACGACGAGGCGATCCGGCTGGCGCCATCCTTCGCCGCCGCCTTCCACAACAGGGGCGACGTCTGGATCGCCAAGGGGCAATTCGCCCGCGGGCTCGAGGACTACGACCAGGCGGTGCGGCTCAGCCCCTCGTCGGCCACCTTCCTGTCGAGCCGCTGTCGCGCAGGTGCGATCCTGGGGCGTCAGCTCCAGGCGCTGGCCGATTGCGACACCTCGCTGCGCCTGCGACCCGGCCATGCCGGCACGATCGGTGCGCGCGGCCTTGTCCACCTGAAGGACGGCCGCCTCGACGCGGCGCTGGCCGACTACAACGCCGCCCTGGCGGCCGAGCCGAAGCAGGCGGCGACGCTCTACGGCCGCGGCATCGCGCGGCGGTTGAAGGGCGACGACAAGGGCGCGGCCGCCGACATCGCGGCCGCCACGGCGATCACGCCGGACATCGCCGAGGAGATGGCGCGCTACGGCCTGCGCTGAGCGCCAGCCGCCACTGGCACGCAATCGCAACAGCCGGTAAGAACACGACATGCGTCTGACCGGCTCCGCACTGGACATCTCCGATCTCAGCCACGCCTATGACGACCGCTTGGCGGTCGACGGCGTGTCGCTGCGCGTCGAGCCGGGGGAAGTGGTCTGCCTGCTGGGACCTTCGGGCTGCGGCAAGACGACCGTGCTGCGTCTCGTCGCCGGGCTCGAGAGGCTGCAGGCCGGCCGCATCATGGTGGGCGAGCAGGTGGTGGCCGAACCGGGCCACGAGGCACCGCCGGAGTCGCGCGGGGTCGGGCTGGTCTTCCAGGATCTCGCCCTGTTCCCGCACCTCGATATCAGCGCCAATGTCGGCTTCGGATTGCGTCGGCTGCCGGCCGCCGAACGCGCTCAGCGGGTCGAGGCGCTGCTGCGCCGCCTGCACCTGGAGGGATACGCCAGGGCCTGGCCGCACCAGCTTTCGGGGGGCCAGCAGCAGCGCGCCGCCCTGGCCCGGGCGATCGCCCCGGCGCCGGGCATCGTGCTGATGGACGAGCCGTTTTCCGGTCTCGACGCGCGCCTGCGCGGCGTGGTGCGCGACGAGGCGCTGCACCTGCTGAAGGCCGATCGGATGACTGCTCTGGTCGTCACCCACGACCCGGAGGAGGCGATGTTCATGGCCGATCGCATAGCCGTGATGCGGGCCGGCCGCATCGTGCAGGTCGGGCGGCCGCGCGATGTCTATACCCGGCCGGCGAGCGAGTTCGTTGCCGAGTTCCTGGGCGACGTCAACCGCATCGACGGCGTGGCCCGCGGCGGGCGTGTCGAAACGCCATTCGGGCCGCTCCTGGCCGACGGCTTTGCCGAGGGGCAGGGGGTCCATGTGCTGATCCGGCCCGAGGCGCTCCGGCTGGCTGGTGTCGCGGCCGGGCCGGGGACCGGGCCGACCCAGGGCGCGGTCAAGGCGCGGGTGCTCGCGGCGCGGCTTCTGGGGCGCACCAGCTGGGTGCATCTGTGCTTCAACACCGATTCCACGCACCGCCATGATTCCGCCGCGCCCGACAGCGAAGAACACAGTCACTGGCACGCGCGCGTGCCGGGCCAGTTCCTGCCCGAGGAAGGCACCGAGCTGGCGGTGTCGTTGGACGCTCGACAGGCCTTCGTCTTCGCCGTCGGCGACACTACATAGGGAATGAACGGTCAACCGGCCGCAGGCGCGATCCGCCCCGGCCGGTTGCGGCGTAAAGCCCTATAATGCAATAACCCGATCAAGCTTGCGGGCTCGATTGCCCGCGATCGCCCGGAGGAGGCGTGCAATGGGAAGCTTCAGCATTTGGCATTGGCTGGTCGTTCTGGCGATCATCCTGTTGATGTTCGGTGGGCGCGGCAAGATTTCGCAGCTCATGGGCGATTTCGGCAAGGGATTGAGCGCCTTCAAGAAGGGCGTCTCGGGCGACAACGCCGCCGCCGACCCGAACAAGCCGACGGAGCCGGCCACACCCGGTGACGACGCCAAGACCATCGGGCAGAGCACGACGGCCGCTTCGGCCTCGCCGGCTTCGAGCCACCAGGCCAAGACCTGACCGCCTGCTGATCGCGCCGGGGCCGCAGCACCATGTTCGGCATCGACAGCCCCGAATTGCTGGTGATCCTTGTCGTCGCGCTGATCTTCATCGGCCCGAAGGAGTTGCCGGGAATGCTGCGCACGATCGGCCGCTGGGTGGCCGCGGCGCGCAACCTTGCCGGCGAGTTCCGCGGCCATGTCGACGACATGGTCAGGCAGGCGGACCTCGACGAGGTCAAGAAGACCATCGACAGCAATACCGCGCTCGACCTGCCCGGCATCGATCCGATGAAGGAGATCAGGGGCCAGGTCGACGCCGGTATCGCCGAGGCGGAGGCCGAGATGGCCCAGGCCAGGGCGGCGATCGACGCGTCGACGACGGGCGCCGAGGCGCCGTCGCCGGTCGAGACGGCCGAGCTGGTGCCGCCGCCCGCGCCGGAGCCGATCGCCGACCCGACGCCGGCGCTGGAGCCCTCGGCCGTGGCCGATCCGATCCCGGTCGAGCAGCCGGTTCCGGCCGAGCCGCAGGCCACCGCCGACACGCCCACCCCGGCCAACGAGCCGGGGCCGCCGCCGGCCAAGGTCGCGGTTGGCTAGACATCTGACCGGCGGCATCGCCGCCACGGACATTGCCGCGTGACCACGATCGACGGACCCGAAGACGACAAGCCGATGCCGCTGCTCGATCACCTGATCGAGCTGCGCAAGCGGCTGATCTACGCCATCGGCGGGTTCATGCTCGTCTTCTTCGTCTGCTTCTATTTCGCCAAGCCGATCTTCACCTTCCTGATCCACCCGGCGACGTCGGACGGCTACAAGGTGATCGTGCTCGACATCTTCGAGTTCTTCTTCGTCACCGTGAAGATGTCGGCGTTCCTGTCCCTGATCATCGGCTTCCCGCTGATCGCCACACAGCTCTGGGCCTTCGTCGCCCCGGGGCTCTATCGCCACGAGAAGGCGGCGTTCCGCCCCTTCCTGATCGCCACGCCGTTCATGTTCTACGCCGGCTGCGCGGTCATGTACTACCTGGTGATGCCTTACGTCATCAACGTCATGCTGGCGCTCTACACGCCGCCCGAGATCGAGAAGACGCTGCGGGCCTCCGACTATCTCGAGCGTGTGCTGCAGCTGGTCTTCGCCTTCGGCTTCGCCTTCGAGGTGCCGGTGCTGCTCACCCTGCTGGTGCGGGTCGGCATCGTCAGCACTGCCAGCCTGAGGGCCAAGCGGCGATACGCCATCGTCATCTCCTTCATCATCGCGGCGATCCTGACACCGCCCGACGTGATCAGCCAGATCGCGCTCGCCGTGCCGCTGATCCTCTTCTACGAGATCGCCATCCTCATCGGCATGTCGATCGAGAAGAAGAAGGCCGAGAAGGACAACGCCGAGGAGAAGCAGGAGGCGGATCGATCGAGCGAGGGCACGTCGCCCTGACTTGACCGGACGTGGCGCCGCCCGCACAACAGGCGCTGAACCCTTCGCTCTCTCCCGCCTTTCCTGGCCACCGCCATGCATGACATCCGTGTGATTCGCGACAACCCGGCTGCCTTCGACGTCGGGCTCGCCCGCCGACATTTGCCACCGCAGAGCGCAATCGTCCTGGAGATCGATCGGCGCCGCCGCGCGGCGATCACCGAGGGCGAGCAGGCGCAGGCCCGCCGCAAGGCGCTGTCGCGCGAGATCGGCGCGCTGCGCGGCAAGGGCGAGTCGGCCGACGCGCAGATGGCAGAGGTCGCCGCGCTCGACACCACGCAGAAGACCGCCGAGGCCGCCGCCGCCGCGGCCGAGAAGGAGCTGCACGATCTGCTGTCGGGCCTGCCCAATCTGCCCTCGGAGCAGACGCCCGACGGCAAGGACGAGCATGACAACGTGCCGGTGCCGCAGCGCCAGTCCGGCGCGCCGCGCAACTTCGCCTTCGAGCCCCGGGACCACGTTTCGATCGGCGAGAAGCTGGGCATGGACTTCGCCGCTGCGACCAAGCTTAGCGGCGCGCGTTTCGTCGTGCTGCGTTCGCAACTGGCGCGGCTGGAACGTGCCATCGGCCAGTTCATGATAGACCTGCAGACGACCGAGAACGGCTACACCGAGATCGCGCCGCCGCTGCTGGTGCGCGACGCGGCGGTCTATGGCACCAACAACCTGCCGAAATTCGCCGAGGACCTGTTCCGCACCGAGAATGGCTACTGGCTGATCCCCACGGCCGAGGTGCCGCTGACCAACCTGGCGGCCGACACCATCTTCGAGGAGAAGGACCTGCCGCAGCGCTACACCGCGCTGACGCCCTGCTTCCGTTCCGAGGCGGGCTCGGCCGGCAAGGACACGCGCGGCATGATCCGCCAGCACCAGTTCACCAAGGTCGAGCTCGTTTCGATCGTCACGCCCGAGCAATCGGCCGACGAGCACGAGCGCATGACCGACTGCGCGCAGTCGGTGCTGAAAAAGCTCGAGCTGCCGCATCAGGTCGTGACCCTGTGCGCCGGCGACATGGGCTTCGGCGCGCGCAAGACCTACGACATCGAGGTCTGGCTGCCGGGCCAGGGGCGCTATCGCGAGATCTCGAGCTGCTCCAACATGGGCGATTTCCAGGCCCGCCGCATGGGCGCGCGCTACCGCCCGAAGGAAGGCAAGGGCAACCGCTTCGTGCACACGCTCAACGGCTCGGGCCTGGCTGTCGGCCGCACCCTGGTGGCGATCCTCGAGAACTTCCAGAGCCAGGACGGCAGCGTCACCGTGCCCGACGCGCTGCGCTCCTACATGGGCGGCGTCACGACGCTCTCGCCGCAATGAGCTATCCGCCGCTCGATCCGACCGGCGCGCGGATCCTCGTCACCAACGACGATGGCATCAACGCGGCCGGCCTGGAGGCGCTGACCGAGATCGCCCGCGCGCTGTCCGACGACGTCTGGATTGTCGCCCCCGAGATGAACCAGAGCGGCGTCGGCCATTCGCTGTCGCTGACCAGGCCGCTGCGCCTGCGCGAGCTCGGCGAGCGCAGATTCGCCATCGAGGGCACGCCGACCGATTGCGTGCTGTTCGCCGCCAGGCACTTGCTGGCCGACAATCCGCCCGACCTGGTGCTGTCGGGCGTCAACCACGGCGCCAACATCGCCGACGACGTCACCTATTCGGGCACCATCGCCGGAGCGATGGAGGGTTGCCTGCTGGGCATCCGCTCGATCGCGCTGAGCCAGGCCTATACACGCGGCCATCCCGTGAAGTGGGCCACCGGCGTGCATCACGGGCCGGGCGTCATCCGTGACGTGCTGTCGGTGGAATGGTCGAAGGAGGCCTTCGTCAACATCAACTTTCCCGACGTCGACGCCGCCTCGGTCCAGGGTGTCGAGCTGACGCGGCAGGGCCATCTCGGCTTCGGCGGCTTCATCGAGGCGCGCAACGACCTGCGCGGCGGCCAGTACTTCTGGGTGGGCTACGCCCCCGAGGACATGGAGCCGCCGTCGGGCACCGATGCCGCCGCCCTGCGCCAGGGCCGCATCTCGGTGACCCCGCTGCACCTCGACCTGACCCACGAGACGATGTGGCGGCGCCTGCGCGACGCTCTGGCGCGCGGCTGAGAAGGCCGCCACGATAGGCCATGACCACCGTCGCCAAGCAGCGCCTGATCGCCGAGTTGCGGCGTGGCGGCATCGACGACGAGCGCGTGCTGGCGGTGATGACCGCGATCCCGCGCGAGGTCTTCGTCTCGGCGACCTTCGTCGAGCGCGCCTACGACAACATGGCTCTGCCCATCGGCTTCGGCCAGACCATCAGCCAGCCGCTGGTCGTCGCCGCAATGACCCAGGCGCTCGATGTCGGCCCGCGCATGAAGGTGCTCGAGATCGGCACCGGTTCGGGCTACCAGGCGGCTATCCTCGCCCGGCTCTGCCGCCGCCTCTACACCATCGAGCGCTACAAGGTGCTGGCCAAGGACGCCGAGAAGCGCCTGCTCGACCTGCGCATCCACAACGTTGTGTTCCATGTCGGCGACGGCACCCGGGGCTGGCCGCCGCAGGCGCCGTTCGACCGCATCCTGGTGACCGCGGCCGCCGGCGAGATGCCCATGGCGCTGATCGACCAGCTGGCCGTGGGCGGGATCATGCTGGTGCCGGTGGGCGCCGATCCGGTGAATCAGACCGTCGAGCGCGTCGTGCGCACCGAGGACGGCTTCACCCGCGAGCCGATCATGCCGGTACGCTTCGTGCCGCTGGTCGGCGGCGCGCTGCCGAGCTTCGAGGGGTGAGGGCGGCTACCTTGTCCTGACGTTGCAGGTCTCGCCCTTGAGCGGCGAGTAGCAGCGCCGGCCGCAGACCTTCTGGCCGACCTGGCAGACGATGTTGCCTTCGTTGCAGCTCTCGCCCTTGAGCGGCGAGTAGCACCGGTTGCCGCAGGTCTTCTGGCCGATCGAGCAGACCAGGGTCTGCGCGCCGGCGTTGGCGGCCAGCACCATGGCGCCGAGCAGCGCGGCGGCGAGCACCGTGGATGTCCTGCGGAACATGGCATCTCCCCGACTGAAAACGGCCATCATCATAGCACGACTTCAACTCCTGGGCGCGGGCCGGCGGAACGCCTCGATGATCAACCCGCGCAGCCAGGCATTGCCGGCATCGTCGTCGACCGATTGGTGCCAGTAGAGCAGGGCGTCGAGCGTCGCTGTCCGGAACGGCAGCGGCACGAGCCGCACCGGCAATCCGGCGGTCAGGGTCTTCGCGTAGTCCTCCGTCATGGTCATGATCAGGTCGGTCGCGGCGACGACGCGGATCGCCGCGAGATAGTTGCGGCAGCGCAGGCGCACGCGCCGCCGCAGGCCGCGCTCGCTGAGCTCGAGGTCCTCGAGGCCCGGACCGCGGCGTCGCGCCGTCACCATCACGTGGTCGAGCGCCAGGTAGGTCGCCATCGTCAATCCGCCGCGCAACGCCGGATGCCCGCGACGCGCCACGGCGACGAGCTTGCCCGCGGTCAGCCGCCGGCGTCGGATGCTGTCGGCCAGCGGCAGGGGCACGTCGATCGCCAGGTCGACGGTGCCGTTGGCGAGGCTGGTCTCGAGACTGCGGCGGCGCACCTGCGTCGTGCGCAGGACGATGCCGGGCGCGATTTTGGCGATCCGACCGAAGAGATCCGGCAGCAGCAGCGTCTCGGTCGGATCGCGCAGGCTGATGGCGTATTGCGCGGTGCTGCGCGCCGGATCGAAGCCGCCGGCATCGGCGACCAGCGCGTCGAGCGAGCCCAGCGCCTCGCGCAGCCTCTGGGCCAGGCCGCGTGTGAACGGGGTGGCGATCAGGCGCTGTCCGTCGCGCACGAACAGCGGATCGCCGAACAGCTCGCGCAGCCGCCCCAGCGCGTGGCTGATGGCCGACTGGGTGAGGTTCAGCCGCGCCGCGGCGCGCGTCACGCCGCCCTCGGAATGGATCACCGCCAGCGTGCGCAGCAGGTTGAGGTCGACGCGCCTGTCATGAAGCATATCGATGGATTTCCATGCCAAACAATCATTTTATTCATTGTTCGGGCAAGCCTACCCTGCCGTCAAGAGATCAGGAGGATTGCGATGGAGTTCGCCTATACCGACAAGGTGAAGGCCCTGCAGGAAAAGCTGCACGGTTTCATGGACAAGCACGTCTATCCCGGTGAGGAGCGCTACGAGCGCGAGCTCGAGGCCGGCGGCCGCTGGCAGCCGACCGCCGTGATGGAGGAGCTCAAGCAGAAGGCCAGGGCGGCGGGGCTGTGGAACCTCTTCCTGCCGGGCCACGAGGGAGCCGGGCTCACCAATCTCGAGTACGCGCCGCTGTGCGAGATCATGGGCCGCTCCAAGATCGGCTCGGAGCCCTTCAACTGCTCGGCGCCCGACACCGGCAACATGGAGACGCTGCACCTCTACGCCAACGAGGCGCAAAAGAAGCAGTGGCTGGTGCCGCTGCTCGAAGGCAGGATCCGCTCGGCCTTCGCCATGACCGAGCCGGCGGTGGCCTCCTCCGACGCCACCAACATCGAATGCTCGATCGTGCGCGACGGCGACCACTACGTGATCAACGGCCGCAAATGGTGGACCAGCGGCGCGCCCGATCCGCGCTGCAAGATCCTGATCGTCATGGGCAAGACCGACCCGCGCAACCCGGACCGCCATCGCCAGCAGTCGATGATCCTGGTGCCGCGCGAGACGCCCGGCGTGACCATCGTGCGCAGCCTGCCGGTGTTCGGCTACGACGACGCGCCGCACGGCCATGGCGAGGTGGTGTTCGACAACGTGCGGGTGCCTGTCGGCAACATCCTGCTGGGCGAGGGCCGCGGCTTCGAGATCGCCCAGGGCCGCCTCGGACCGGGCCGCATCCACCACTGCATGCGCGCCATCGGCTCGGCCGAGCGCACGCTGGAGAAGATGTGCAAGCGGGTGAAGTCGCGGGTGGCCTTCGGCCGGCCGATCGCCGAGCAGACGGTGACCCTGGAGCGCATCGCCGAGGCGCGCATCATGATCGAGCAGGCGCGTCTGCTGGTGCTCAAGGCCGCCTACATGATGGACACGGTCGGCAACAAGGCGGCGCGCGCCGAGATCGCGATGATCAAGGTCGCGGTGCCGGCGATGGTCACCAGGGTGATCGACATGGCGATCCAGGCGCATGGCGGCGGCGGCGTCAGCAACGATTTCGGCCTCGGCTTCGCCTACGCCCAGGCGCGCACCCTGCGCCTGGTTGATGGACCCGACGAGGTGCACCGCAACCAGATCGGCAAGCTGGAGCTGGCGCGCTACAACTGAGGTGGACGACGCGCCACCGCATGGGCACGATCTGCCGGTCGCGCAACCGGCAGATCGGGGGCCTTGGTGGCGGGGAGTCTGATCGGGTCCATCGCGCGTCGAGCGTCGGCCGCGATAGTTTTGGCAATACTCGGAGCTTGTGGTTCCGCACCCGCACGACATCAGCCACCAGCGGCGTCGCTACCAGTCACCACCAAGGTTGAGTCGCTTGAAAGCTTCATGTGGCGGCAGAGCTTGGCTACGCACATCTCGCATTATGGACAGTATCCGCGAGCGGCAGTCGAGCGGCGGGAGCAGGGCGTGGTCACGGTCCGATTTGTCATGAATCGGGACGGCAAAGTCCTCTCCGTTATGATCGCGCAGTCATCCGGCATTGAGGAACTGGACCAGGAAGCCCAGCGCCTGATCTGGCGAGCTCAGCCGCTGCCGGGCGTGCCTCGCAGCATTCGGGGAGATCGATTCACCTTTGCAACTCCAGTACGATTCGCCTTCCGCGATCGGCAGGTGTCCATCCCCGTCAGCGACGTCGGTCGATGAAGGCTCAGAGGATCATCCCAATGAATCTCGGCCTCTACATCGCCACGCGTGGCGCGAGGGCGCGGATCTCGGGCCGGAGCTGGCGAACCTGATCGAGCAGGTGAAGCTGGCGCGCTACAACTAGGCGGCGGCGGCCGCGGGGATTCGACGGCGGTCACGGCTCTTCCTATGATGGGTGCGCAGCGACGGCGACTCATGTCGTCGCTTCGGCCTGTCGGCAAAGGGGGGCTGTGGCATGACGATCTCGAAGAGCGTGGCGGCATCGGCGCTCGGGCTCTCGCTGCTGGCCGCGCCGGCGTTCGCCCAGCCGAGCCTCTACTCGCACGTCAAGAG
The DNA here is from genome assembly GCA_019635875.1 of Alphaproteobacteria bacterium. NCBI lineage: Bacteria > Pseudomonadati > Pseudomonadota > Alphaproteobacteria > Alphaproteobacteria bacterium. The sequence continues at coordinate 17,085 of JAHBYP010000012.1, read as the reverse complement.
TACCAACCTGGAGCTCGTAGCCTGCGTTGCCCGCGCCCGCGCGGTGCTGAACGAGATGGGCTTCGCGCGCGTGCAGTCGCTGACCTACTCGGCCATGGGCGCTTCGGGGCAGCATTCGATGGTGATCCGCTGCGTGCCGGAACGGACCCTGGTGTTCTTCGTCGCCGCCGGTCCGGATCTGGCCGAGTGCGATCGCCTCGCCAACACGGCGATCCGGCGCTTCTGAGATCCTCGCCATGAAGCTCGGTCTCTACATGGCCACGCAGTGGCGCGAGGGCGCGGATCTCGGGCCGGAGCTGGCGAACCTGATCGAGCAGGTGAAGGTGGCGCGCGCCAGCGGGCTGAGATCGCTGATGGTCGGCCAGCATTTCGTCTCCAAGCCGCTGCAGATGTTCCAGGCCATGCCGTTGCTGTCGCGGCTCGCCGCCGATGCCGAGGGCATGGAGGTCGGGCCCGGCCTGCTGCTGTTGCCGCTGCTCAATCCGGTCGTGGTGGCGGAGGAGACGGCGACGCTCGACTGGCTCACCGGTGGCAAGGCGATCATCGGCCTCGGGCTGGGCTATCGGCAGGAGGAGTTCGATTCGATCGGCGTGCCGTTCAAGGAGCGCGTGCCGCGTTTCATCGAGGGCGTCGAGGTGATCCGCAAGATGTGGCGCGATCCCGTGGTCGAGCACAAGGGACGCTTCCATACCGTGAGCGGCGTGCAGGCCAGCGTGCGGCCCATGCAGCCGGGCGGTCCGCCGATCTGGATGGCGGGCGATGTCGAGGTGCCGGTGAAGCGCGCGGCCAGGCTTGCCGACGCCTGGATGCCGTCGCCGCTGGTCAGCCAGTCCTCGGTCGGCCGGCTCGGCAAGCTGTTTCGCGAGACGCGCGCGGCAGAGGGCCTGCCGCCGGCGACGGAGTTCCCGGTGATCCGCGAATGCCACGTCGGCGGCTTCGACGAAGTGCGCGAGCCGCTGTTCTTCAAGTACCAGGCCTATGCCAGCTGGGGCGGCGCCAGCGGCTTCGTGCCGGCCGACCGCATCCGCCAGGACTTCGACAAGTTCGCCGCCGACCGCTTCATCATCGGCTCGCCCGACGAGGTGGTCGACAAGGTCGGCCGGTACGGCGAGGCCACCGGCACCAACCACCTGCTGCTGCGCGTGCAGTGGCCGGGCCTCGACCAGAAGATGGTGCTGCGCACGCTGGAACGGCTCGGCCGCGTTGTTGAGAAGTTGAGGTGATCCTTCTCCCCGCGAAGGCGGGGAGAAGGTGCCCGAAGGGCGGATGAGGGGCTTCGCGGCGCTGCAATCAGCATGATCGTTGCTGAGAGGATTCGAAGCCCCTCATCCGCCTCGCTACCGCTCGGCACCTTCTCCCCGCCTTCGCGGGGAGAAGGACTACTCAGCAGCAGCGCGGCCTTCGCTGAGCAACGGCATGATCTCCGCGGCGAAGGCGCGCAGCGAGGCGACATTCGCACCGGGATCGATCAGCAGCACGTTGCCGACACCGCCGTCGCGCAGGATGCGCAGGCGGGCGACGATTTCCGCCGGCGTGCCGAGCAGCGGCGCGTCGTCTTGCTCGGGCGGCACGAGCTTGCCGCCGCCGCGCGCGAGATCGCCGATGGTGCGCACGACGCGGGCGCGGGTCTCGTATGCCGCCTGGCGCTCGGCGTCGTTGCGCACGATCTGCAGCGCGCGGGTGGCGCCGACCATGGTGGGATCGTAGGCGCGGCCGATGCGCGTGCACTCCTCGCGGAACAGCGCCACGCGCTCGATGGTCAGCGCCACCGAGCCGAGCTGGTCGAGCAGCAGGTTGTAGCCCTCGCGCGCGGCGCGGCGGATCGAGTCGGGGCTGCCGGCGGCGAGCCACAGCGGCGGGTGCGGGCGCTGCAGCGGCGCGGGCTCGACGACGATGTCGTCGAAGGCCCAGCGCCTGCCCTGGTGCGAGAAGCGGCCCGGACTGGTCCACGCCTTGCGGATCACCTCGATCGCCTCGTCGAAGCGCTCGGTCGCCTCGTCCATGGCGATGCGGAAGCCCGCGAACTCCGAGGCGCGGTATCCCTTGCCGACGCCGAAATCGAGCCGGCCGCCGGACAGCAGGTCGAGCGTCGCGGCCTGCTCGGCCAGCAGCACCGGGTTGTGCCAGGGCAGCACGATCACGGCGGTGCCCAGGCGGATGGTGCGCGTGCGCGCGGCGAGATAGGCCAGCAGGGTCAGCGACGCCGAGAGCTGGCCCACGCCGGTGAAATGGTGCTCGACGAGGAAGACGCTGCGGAAGCCCAGCCGCTCGGCCTCGACGACGTAGGCGATGAAATCGTCATAGGCCTGGCTGTCGCCCGCGCCATCGTCGCGCCGCTGCGTGCGCGCCCCGCCGAACAGTCCGAACTGCATGCCCGACCTCCTGCGGTCGAGCATACCGGCTCAGGTGCCGAAGCGCACCCGGCCCTGGGCGTCGATCGGCCAGGCGGGATTCCAGGCGATCTCCCAGGCATGCTCGTCGGGGTCGGCGACGACGCCGCTCATGCCGCCATGCGGCGGCTCCGATGCCGGCCTGAGGATGCGGCCGCCATACTTCGCGAGATGATCCATGATCGGCTGCACCTGGCCGCGGCTCTCGACGTTGTGCGCCAGGGCGAAGCCGGCGGACTTCACCGGCGAGCTGCGCTGCGTGTCGGCATCGAGGCCCTTGCGCAGCCAGGTCGAGAACACCAGGCCGTTCATCTGGTAGAAGACGATCTCCGGTGTCTCGAGGACGGGTTTCCAGCCGAAGCCATCGACATAGAAGCGGTGCGCGCGTGCGAGATCGTCGACACCGAGAGTCACCAGTGCAATGAGCTGTCGCATGTTCGTTATCCTGCCGTTGGCTGGCGCGGGATGCGCCGGCTACAGTCGCGGGACGGGGCGCCAGGGACGACGCTCGACAGGATCTCCGCAGGGAACCGCGAAGACGCCCGGCTGAACCACACGGGCATGCGTGCCTTTTCCGACGATGCTAGGGTAGGGTGGCGTCAGCCGGCGCGCAAGCTTGGGGGCCGTGTATGAGCTTGATCTTTCCCAGCTACACCCGCGGCGAGCGCATCGCCGATGCCGTCGTGCATGTCGTCGGCGTCGGCATGGCGGTGATCGCCGGCGCGGTGCTGCTGGCGGTGGCCGTGCCCGGCGGCGCCGCGCAGATCGCGGCGCTCGGCCTCTATGTCTTCGGTGTGGTCGCGGGCTTCGGGTTCTCCGCCGCGTACAATCTGATCTCCTCGCCGCACGCCAAGGCCATCCTGCGCCGCTTCGACCACGCCGCGATCTTCCTGATGATCGCCGGCAGCTACACGCCGTTCGCCGCCATCGCCGTCGGCGGGTTCTGGGGCGCGGCGCTGCTGAGCGCCGTGTGGGTCGTGGCGCTGGGCGGCGTGGCGATGAAGCTGACCCTGCCCGGCCGTTTCGAACGCCTGTCGATCGCGCTGTACCTGCTGCTGGGCTGGGCGATCCTGCCGGTGCTGGGGCCGGTGGTCGAGGCGCTGTCGGGCGCCAGCCTGGTGCTGCTGCTGGTGGGCGGCCTGCTCTACAGCGTCGGCGTGGTGTTCCATCTTTGGCACCGTCTGCCCTATCACAACGCCATCTGGCACGGCTTCGTGCTCGCCGCCGCCGTCTGCCACTACATCGCGGTGATGCGCGACGGCGCGTTGCGCTACTGATGCGCCGCATCCGCTTCTACATCGACTTCAAGAGTCCCTACGCCTACCTGGCCAAGGATCCGGCGCGCGATCTCGTGCGCGAGACCGGCGCGGCGATGGAGTGGCTGCCCTACACGCTCGACATCCCGGCCTATCTCGGCAGCGCCAGGGTCGACGGCTCGGGCGACGTGCTCGAGGAAAGCCGCAACGCCCATCAGTGGCGGCGGGTGAAGTACAGCTACATGGACTGCCGGCGCGAGGCCAACCGGCGCGGCTTGGTGATTCGCGGCACGCGCAAGATCTTCGATTCGTCGCTGGCGCATGTCGGCCTGCTGTGGGCCAAGCGGCAGGGCGAGGCGGTCGAGAGCCGCTTCATCGACATCGTCTACGAGCACTTCTGGAAGCGCGAGCTCGACATCGAGAATCCCGAGGTGGTGGCGGCCACCCTGCGCGAATGCGGTGCCGACACCGCGGGCTTCGCGGCGTGGCTGGGCGGCGAGGGGCGTGAGGAGCTGAAGCGGCTGCAGCGCGAGGCCGAGGACGCCGGCGTCTTCGGCGTGCCCAGCTTCCTGTTCGACGACGGAGATCTCTACTGGGGCCGCGAGCACATCCCGCATGTGCGCGAGCGGCTCGTGTCCGGATAGTTCCGTGCTGTGTGTCATTCCAAGCGCAGCGAGGAATCCAGCGGGCACGCTGGATTCCTCGCTGCGCTCGGAATGACAGGAAAGCCCTTCGGTTCGGGACGAACCTCGCTCTACGCCGGCTCGGCGTCGCGCCGGGCCCACATGGCGCGGAAGGCCGGACGCGCCTGGCAGGCGGCGAGCCACGCCTTCACCTTGGGGGCGCCGTCGAACAGCTCGGTCGCGACGCTGGCGTAGCGCACGCACTCCGCGAGGTTGATGTCGGCGACGCTGAAGCGCTGGCCGACGGCGTAGCCGCCATGCGTCGCCAGGTGGCGGTCGAGCACGGCGAAGGGTCCGCGCAGCGCGGCGATCGCCGCCTGCGCCACCGCCTCGTCCTTGGGCCCCTCGGGATTGCCGACGCGGTTGTAGAGCACCTGGATCGAGCGCGGCTCGATCTCGGTCGCCGCCCATAGCGTCCACATGCCGATCTGGCCGTCCTCGGCAATGTTGGCCGCGGCCAGCGACCCGCCATGCTTGCGCGCGAGGTAGAGATTGATCGCCAGCGACTCGTGCAGGACCAGGCCATCGTCGTCCATGGTCGGCACATGACCATTGGGATTGATCTTGAGAAAGGCGGGCGAGCGGGTGTGCAGCAGGGTGGGGCCGCTGGCCTGGCGGTAGTGCTGGATCACCGGCACGTGGCGGAACGGCACGCCGAGCTCGTCGAGCAGCCAGATATTGCGCGACGCGCGCGAACGATAAACGCCGTAGATCGTGAGCATCAGGGACCCTCGTGAACAAGCGGCGCAAGGAACTCCTTTCGCCTTCGCGGCGCAACCGCATCCCGCGCTGTTCACTCGATTCTGCCGCTCACGATGTCGCGATCCGTCTTCCGCTATAGCGGGATGATGGGGGCGAGGGTCGCACCCGAGCGCGCGGCGCGCAGCGGCGCGGTGTCCATGTAGACGCGCTCTTCGACGATGCGGCCTTCCTTGAGGCGGAACTTGTCGATGCCGCGCCAGTCGAAGCGCCTGCCGCCGACGATCCGGGTCGATTGCCACTCCACGATCACGACGTCGCCGCGCGCCGTCCAGTCGAGCAACTGCCAGACCTGATCGGGCGCGGCCTCGCGGATGATGTCGGTGAGGCGGCCGAGCTCGCGGCCGGCCACCGGACGGTCGTAGAGCGGCGAATGCAGCAGGCCGTCGGAATGCCACAGCGCGAGGAACGCCTCGCCGTCGCGCGCCGCCCAGGCGGCGGCGAAGCGGGTGATGAAGTCCTGGTGATCGGTCATCGCGCTCTCCGTGGTCGATGCGCGGAGAGTGGAGGCGCGGCGCCTGCTGGTCTGGCGGTTTGCGGACGTGACCTTCCCGACTACGCGTCCCAGGCGCCTTCGTGCTTGAGCAGCCAGCGCTTGCGGTCGAGGCCGCCGCCATAGCCGGTGAGCGAACCGTCGGTGCCGATGACGCGGTGGCAGGGCACGACGATGGCGATGGGATTGGCGCCATTGGCCGCGCCCACCGCGCGCATCGCCGCCGGCCTGCCGATGCGCCGCGCCAGCGCGCCGTAGCTGGTCGTCTTGCCGGCCGGGATCCTGCGCAGCTGCTTCCACACCGAGCGCTGGAACGGCGTGCCCGCCATCTCGCAGGCGATGCCGCCGAGCGCGCCGATGTCGCCGTCGAAATACGCCTTCAGGGCGCGCAGCACGGACTTGGGCGCGGGCCCTTCGATCAGCTCGATGTCCTTGCCGTACTGCAGGCGCAGCAGGCGGCGCATGCGCGGCTCGTGGTCGCGGAAGTCGAGGGTGCGCAGCGTGCCCTGCGCGTCGGTGATCAGCAGGGCTTCACCGATCGGCGTCGGGAAGGAGCTGACGGTCAGGCGGTCAGGCTGCGCGACGGGCATGGTGGGCCTCGATATGGCTGGAGAGAATGTGGGCCGCGGCATAGGCACGCCACGGCCGCCAGCGCTCGGCGCGCGCCGCGAGATCGCCGCTGTCGCCGCCCAGGGCGCGCATCGCGCGCGCCAGCTCGGCGTCGCCGGCATGGAACGCATCGGGCTCGCGTCGATGCCATGCCGCGACGTACTGCGCGATGGCCGGCGGCACGCCGAATGCCTCGATGGATTCGGCCTCCTCGAGCTGCCCGTTGGCGAAGGCATGCACGAGCGGACGGACACCCGAGGGCAGGTTCGGCGCAGCCGCGAGCTGGTCGGGATCAGGAAACGTGTCGCAACCGGCAAGCAGGCCGGCGAGCGCGTCCCGGTCGGGCAGTGCCGCGCGGACGGCAAGCTCGAAGCCATCCCAGGCGCCGGGCACGCGCAGGCCGGGCCGGCGCTTGACCAGCGGGGCGAGCAGGGGGTCATCCGAGAGCTGCTGGCCGATCACGACCGGATCGGCGGCGAAGTCGAAGACACGACGGATGCGGGCGATGATCGAAGGCAGGCTGCGCAGGCGCGGGAAGCGCACGGTGACCTCGGCGAAGGCGCCGACGCCGGGCGCGACATGGATGGTACCCTGCGCTCCGTCGAGCGCGATCGTGCGCGCATAGCCGCGCTCGTCGACCGTCTCGATGCCGGGGATGGCCCGCGCCGCCAGCGCGGCGAACATGGCCGGCCAGTCATAGGGTTCGCGATAGGGCAGGCGCAGCGAAACTTCGCCGGTGGCGCCGGCCGAGGCCTCGGGCGCGCTGCCGCGGCGCAACTGACCGGGCGGGCGGTGGTATAGCCGCTGGAAGGTCTCGTTGAAGCGCCGCACGCTGCCGAAGCCGGCGGCCATCGCCACCTCGATCATCGGCAGCCGTGTCTCGTGGATCAGCTTCTTGGCCAGGAGCACGCGCCTTGTCTGCGCCACCGAGATCGGCGAGGCGCCGAGGTGCTGCCTGAACAGCCGGCGCAGCTGGCGCTCGCCCATGCCCAGCCGTTCGGCGAGGCTGTCGACGTCGCTACTGTCGAGCGCACCGCCTTCGATCAGGTCAAGCGCGCGTGAGACGGTGTTCGACGTGCCGCGCCAGAAGGCGAGGTCGGGGCAGGATTCCGGCCGGCAACGCAGGCAGGGGCGGTAGCCGGCCTCCTGCGCCGCGGCGGCCGTGGCGTAGAACGTCGAGTTCTCGCGCTTGGGCGTGCGCGCCGGGCAGATCGGCCGGCAGTAGATCCCGGTGGTGCGCACCGCGATGAACAGCCGGCCGTCGAAGCGACGGTCGCGCACCTGGATGGCGCGGTAGCAGGCGTCGTCGTCGAGGTCCATGGCCGGATCATCCGCCCGGTGCCCCCTGGAGTCTCGCGGTTTTCGGACGCCATCAACAGCAACGGCGCCCGCAAGGGGCGCCGTTCGATAGGGGCACGCTGTCATCCCGAGCGCAGCAAGGGATCCAGGGAAGCTGCCTGGATCCCTCGCTGCGCTCGGGATGACAGGAAGCGTCTCAGCCCTGGTCGAGGAAGCTGCGCAGCAGGCGGCTGCGGCTGGGATGCTTCAGCTTGCGCAGCGCCTTGGCCTCGATCTGGCGGATGCGCTCGCGGGTGACCGAGAATTGCTGACCGACCTCTTCCAGAGTGTGGTCGGTGTTCATGCCGATGCCGAAGCGCATGCGCAGCACGCGCTCCTCGCGCGCCGTCAGCGTCGCCAGCACCTTGGTCGTGGTCTCGCGCAGGTTGGACTGGATCGCCGCGTCGAGCGGGATCACGGCGTTCTTGTCCTCGATGAAGTCGCCGAGATGCGAATCCTCCTCGTCGCCGATCGGCGTCTCGAGGCTGATCGGCTCCTTGGCGATCTTCAGGACCTTGCGCACCTTCTCCAGCGGCATGCCGAGCTTCTCGGCCAGCTCCTCCGGGGTGGGCTCGCGGCCGATCTCGTGCAGCATCTGGCGCGAGGTGCGCACCAGCTTGTTGATCGTCTCGATCATGTGCACGGGGATGCGGATGGTGCGCGCCTGGTCGGCGATCGAGCGCGTGATCGCCTGGCGGATCCACCACGTGGCGTAGGTCGAGAACTTGTAGCCGCGGCGGTACTCGAACTTGTCGACCGCCTTCATCAGGCCGATGTTGCCTTCCTGGATCAGGTCGAGGAACTGCAGGCCGCGGTTGGTGTACTTCTTGGCGATCGAGATCACGAGACGAAGGTTCGCCTCGACCATCTCCTTCTTCGCCCGGGTCGCCTCGCGCTCGCCCTCCTGGACGGTGCGCACGATGCGGCGCAGCTCGCTGATCGGCAGGCCCGAGGACGCCGACAGGGCGCCGATCTCGCCGCGGATCATGGTGATGTCGGCACCGCGGCGCTTGGCGAGTTCCTTCCAGCCCTTGTTGGGCAGCTTCTGCACCTTCTCGAGCCAGTTGGGATCGAGCTCGTGGCCGATATAGGCGCCGAGGAACTCGTCGCGCTTGATCTTCACCGTCTCGGCGAGGCGGAAGATCTTGCCTTCCTGCTGCGCCAGCTTGCGGTTCATGTCGTAGAGCTGGTCGCGCAGCTGCTCGATGCGGCCGTTGTTGATGTGGATGGTCCGAACCAGCTCGACGATCTTCTTGCGGTAATGCTCGTACTTGCGCTCGAAGTCGGGCGACGGCTTGTGACCGCGCTGCAGGGTCGACAGCCGGCGGTTCTGGACCTTCGACATGTCGCCGTAGGTCTTGGCGATCTTCGACAGGGTCTTGAGAACCTCGGGCTTGAGCTTCTCCTCCATCGCCGACAGCGAGACGTTGGCCTCTTCCTCGCTCTGCTCGTCCTCGCCCGGCGCGGCGGCTTCGCCGCCCTCGCCCTCGGCCGAGGCCTCGGCGGCCGGCTTGGGCGCCACCGGCTTGGGCATCGACGGTGGACGCTGCGGCGTCGGCACCGAGGGGCGCGGGCCGGGCGGCACGGTGCCGTTGGCGTCGGCCTTGGCCGCCGCTGCATCGGGGCCGCCGCCATAGGTCGCCTCGAGGTCGATGACGTCGCGCAGCAGCATGCGGTTGTCGTTGAGCGCGTCGCGCCACTCGAGCAGGGCGGTGATGGTCAGCGGGCTCTCGCAGATCGCGCCGATCATCTTTTCCTGGCCGGCCTCGATGCGCTTGGCGATGGCGATCTCGCCCTCGCGGCTAAGCAGCTCGACCGAACCCATCTCGCGCAGGTACATGCGCACCGGATCGTCGGTGCGGCCGTAATCCTCTTCCTCCTCGACCTCCGAGGCGGCGACCGCGACCTTGCCGTCGGTGGCCGCCGGCTTCTCCTCGCCGCCGACGTCCTCGGTCTCCTCGTTGTCCACCAGGTTGATCCCCATTTCGGAGATCATCGCCATGGTGTCCTCGATCTGCTCCGAGGTGACCTCCTCGGCGGGCAGGGCGGCGGAAAGCTCGTCGACCGTGACGTAACCGCGCTCCTTGCCCTTCTGCAGGAGCTTCTTCAGCCCCGCGCCCAGGGTATCCAGCAGCGGCGAATCAATCGGGTCTTCAGGCTTCTCGGTCGTATCCGGGGCAGTTGCCAGCTTGGTCGCCATCGGCGCGACACCTTCCCTAAGCGGCGCGGTTCCGGGGGCGGGTTCTGCGACCCGTCGAGGCGGGCCGGTCGCAAACCTGGGAACAAGCGCCTGATAATGACAATAAAACCCGTCGCCGGGGGAGCGACAGGTACCTCTACCTTATAGACACCGCCTCCCTGTGCGGCCAGTGAAAAACGGTCCAGCCGCCCGCAGGGCAGGCAGTCCGGCTAGCCGCTGCTGCCCGTGCGGGCGCTGCGGATCGACTGGTGGCGCAGGGCCTGCAGCCGTTCCCAGTTGGCCTCGCTCGGGTCGCTGGCGAAGCTCGCCTCCGCGGCTCGCAGGTCCGAGGCCTCGGCGAACGCCAGCCGATGGCCTTCGGCCTCCCGCCGCCAGCGCTCCCGCGCGGCCACTTCCGGCTCCGTTCCCGGGCCGAACCCCCTGATCGCCTCCTGACGAAGGGTCTCGGCCATGGCGGTCAATCCTGCGGCGTTGAGATGGCGAGCGATGGCCGCCGCTTCAAGCGCTGCGACGTCCTCGCCGGGCGCCGGATGGTCGACTTCGGCCGCCGCCTCGAGCAGGGCCGAGCGCAGCCGCTCGCGTTCGTGGCCGGTCAGGGGCAGGGCGGCGACGTCCTCGGCCAGGCTCTCGAGCCAGGCCGGATGCAGCAGGACGGCGCCCAGCAACAGGCCCTCCCGGCGGCCGGGATCGAGGTCGTGGTTGGCCGTCGCCAGCGCCGCCCCCTTGTGAAACCAGGCGATGTCCTCCAGCGAGGGCTCCCGCCGGAAGGGCCGGTCCTGGAAGCGGGGACGGCGGGGTCCGGGTGCGCCCGGCCGGCCGAACTGGCCGCGCGAGCGGAACCGGGGCCAGGCGGCCTCGAAGCGCTGGTCGAGCTCGTTGCGGTACTGCTCCTTCACCGCCGGATCGGCGATGGTGGCGGCACGTTGGCGCAGGGCGGCGCGGATCGCGGCCCGGCGCTCGGGCGTGTCGTCCGGCTGGCCCAGCGTCTCGATCTCCCAGACCATGTCGACCAGCGGCCGGGCGGCCTTCAGCGCCGCCTCGAACGCTCCCCGGCCGCCATTGCGGATCAGGCTGTCAGGGTCCTCGCCAGGCGGCAGGCTGACGAAGCGCAGGCTCTTGCCGGGTGCCAGCAGGGGCAGGGCGCGTTCGGCCGCGCGCTGGGCGGCGCGCCGGCCGGCATTGTCGCCGTCGAAGCAGAGATAGGGTTCGTCGGCCATGCGCCAGAGCAGCGCCAGCTGCCCCTCGGTGAGCGCGGTCCCCAGGGGCGCCACGGCACCGTCGAAGCCGGCGACATGCAATGCGATCACATCCATGTAGCCCTCGGCGACAATGACCGGCCGGTCCCTGGCGGCGGCTTCACGGGCGAGGTGCAGGCAGTAGAGGTTGTCGCCCTTGTGGAAGAGCGGGGTCTCGGGCGAGTTCAGGTACTTGGGCTCGCCCTGGCCGATCACCCGGCCGCCGAAGGCGATGACCCGGCCGCGCCGGTCGTGGATCGGGAACATGACCCGGCCGCGAAAGCGGTCGTAGGGCGCACGGCCGCCCTCGTCGGGCCGGATCACCAGGCCGCAATCGACCAACTGCTGCTCGGTGGCGTTCTCGCGCTTCAGCGCGACCTGCAATGCTTCTCTATTGTCGGGCGCGAAGCCGAGCTGGAAGCGCTCGATCGTGGCATCCGACAGGCCGCGCCCGTGGAGATAATCGAGCCCGGTCCTGCCGCCGGGCATGCGCAGCTCCTTCTCGAACCAGCGTGCCGCCGCCGCGGCCACTCCATGCAGGGTCGCCGCCGCCTGCGCCCGTTCGCGCTCTTGCGGTGTTGCGACTGGCACCGCGAGCCCGGCATCGTGCGCCAACTTCTCGACCGCATCGGGAAATGACAGCCCCTCGATGCGCATGGTGAAGCCGATGGCATCGCCATGCGCGCCGCAGCCGAAGCAATGGAAGAACGCCTTCTGGTCGTTGACCCAGAAGCTCGGCGTCTTCTCGTTGTGGAACGGGCAAAGCCCCGCGTACTCCCGCCCCTTGCGCTTGAGCGCGACCTTGCGCCCGATCACCTCCGAGAGGGTGATCCGGTTGCGCAGTTCCTCGACGAACTCCGGCGGGAAGGCCATGCCTCAGCATACCGCCGAACGAAGCGGCGGCGATGCTGTGATAAGCGGGGACTGATCTGCCTAGCCACCCAGCGCCTTCTTCGCCGCGGCGGAGGCGGCGGCGAAGTCCATCTGGCCGGCGTAGTTGGCCTTCAGCCAGGCCATCAGCGGGCCCATGCCCTTGATGCCCGAGGCGCCGGTCTCGGCGATGCCCTTGGCGATCACCACCTCGATGCCGGCGGCATCGAGCTGCCGCGGCATGAACCTGCGGATGACGTCGATCTCCGCCTGCTCCTTGTCGGCGAGGTCCTGGCGGTTGCCCTGCTGGTAGGCGGCGATGCTTTCGCCGCGCTGCTTCACCATGCCCGAGAGCATCTGCAGGATCTCGGCGTCGGCGACACCGTCCCTGTTGCCCTTGGCGCGCGCCTCGATGTCCCATTCCTTGAGGCGGGCGATCATCAGCCGGATGGTCGAAACACTCGCCATGTCCTTGGCGCGCATAGCGTCTTTCAGCGCCTCATTGAAGCGGTCGCGCAGCATCGGAGCCTCTGTGGCGGGGCGGGAAAGCGGCAAAATAGCCGCAGCGGCCGACCCGGGCAATTGAAATAACGTGTTGAAAAGAAAGCGATTTTGGAAACGGCCGGGGGTTGACGCGGTGCCGGCCGATCATTACAAGACGGCGAATTTCGCGCCTGCCCGGGCCCTTGGGGCCGGCGCCCACGCGATCGGACGCATACCCATGTCCCAATCCTCCTCGACCGGCGCCGTTCCGGGCGCCGCGACTCGGGTCGCGCCTACACAACCCGACGGCGCGACCGCCGCGCTGGTGCTGGCCGACGGCTCGGTGTTCTGGGGCCGCGGCGTCGGCGCCTCGGGCGAGGCGGTGGGCGAGGTCTGCTTCAACACATCGATGACCGGCTACCAGGAGATCATCACCGACCCCAGCTACGCCGGGCAGATCATCACCTTCACCTTTCCGCATATCGGCAACGTCGGCACCAACGACGAGGACATCGAGACCATCACGCCGGCCGCCCGTGGCGTCGTGCTGCGCGAGGACATCACCGATCCGGCCAACTGGCGCGCGGCGCGCCACCTCGATGCCTGGCTGAAATCGCACAACCTGCCCGGCGTCTGCGGCATCGACACGCGGCAGGTTACGCGGCGCATCCGCGACGGCGGCGCGCCCAACGGCGTCGTGGCACATCAGCCCGACGGCAGGTTCGACGTGCCCTCGCTGGTCAAGAAGGCTGCTGACTGGCCGGGCCTCGAAGGCATGGATCTCGCGCTCGAGGTCAGCACACGGCAGAGCTACGGCTGGGACGAGCTCGTCTGGACGCTGGGCAAGGGCTACGGCAAGCAGAGCGACGCCAAGTACCACGTCGTCGCCGTCGACTACGGCGCCAAGCGCAACATCCTGCGCTGCCTCGCCAATGCCGGCTGCAAGGTGACGGTGCTGCCGGCCACGGCCACGGCCGAGGATATCCTGCGCCACAAGCCGGATGGCGTGTTCCTGTCCAACGGCCCCGGCGATCCGGCGGCCACGGGCACCTACGCCGTGCCGGCGATCCAGGGCGTGCTCGATGCCAAGGTGCCGCTGTTCGGCATTTGCCTGGGCCACCAGATGCTGGCGCTGGCGATCGGCGGCAAGACCGCGAAGATGACGCGCGGCCACCGCGGCGCCAACCAGCCGGTGAAGGACCTCACCACCGGCAAGGTCGAGATCACCTCGCAGAACCACGGCTTCTGCGTCCTGCCCGAGTCGCTGCCGGCCAACGCCGAGGTCACGCACGTCTCGCTGTTCGACGGCGTCAACGAAGGCCTGCGGCTGACCGACAAGCCGGCCTTCTCGGTGCAGTACCATCCCGAAGCGTCGCCCGGCCCTGAAGACAGCCACTATCTCTTCGACCGCTTTGTCGATCTGATCGCGGCCAACAAGAAAAAGAACTGAGGCCGACGATGCCCAAACGCACCGACATCAAATCCATCCTCGTCATCGGCGCCGGGCCGATCGTCATCGGCCAAGCCTGCGAGTTCGATTACTCCGGCGTGCAGGCGTGCAAGGCGCTGAAGGCCGAAGGCTACCGGGTGATCCTGGTGAACTCGAACCCGGCGACGATCATGACCGATCCCGGGCTCGCCGACGCGACCTACATAGAGCCGATCACGCCCGACATGGTGGCGCGCATCATCGCCAAGGAGAAGCCGGACGCGGTGCTGCCGACGATGGGTGGCCAGACGGCGCTGAATACGGCGATGGCGCTGCATCGCGATGGGCGGTTGAAGGAACTCGGCGTCGAGCTGATCGGCGCCAATGCCGCGGCGATCGACAAGGCCGAGGACCGCCTGCAGTTCCGCGACGCCATGACCAAAATCGGGCTGGAATCGCCCAAGAGCCAGGTCGTGCACAATCGCGAGGAGGCGAGCAGGGCGCTGGAATTCGTCGGCCTGCCGGCGATCATTCGCCCCTCGTTCACGCTCGGCGGCACCGGCGGCGGCATCGCCTACAACAGGGATGAATATTTCGAGATCGTGCAGGGCGGCCTCGAGGCCTCGCCGACCACCGAGGTGCTGGTCGAGGAATCGGTGCTCGGCTGGAAAGAGTACGAGATGGAGGTCGTGCGCGATCGCCACGACAACTGCATCATCATCTGCTCGATCGAGAACGTCGATCCGATGGGCATCCACACCGGCGACTCGGTCACCGTCGCGCCGGCGCTGACGCTCACCGACAAGGAATACCAGATCATGCGCAACGCCTCGATCGCGTGCCTGCGCGAGATCGGGGTCGATACCGGCGGATCGAACGTGCAGTTCGCCGTGAATCCGCAGAACGGCCGCATGGTCGTGATCGAAATGAACCCGCGCGTCTCGCGCTCCTCGGCGCTGGCGTCGAAGGCCACCGGCTTTCCCATCGCCAAGGTCGCCGCGCGCCTGGCGGTGGGCTACACGCTCGACGAACTGGTCAACGACATCACCGGCACGCCGGCCTCCTTCGAGCCGACGATCGACTACGTCGTCACCAAGATCCCCCGCTTCGCCTTCGAGAAGTTCCCCGGCGCCGAGCCGTCGCTGACGACCTCGATGAAGAGCGTCGGCGAGGCGATGTCGATCGGCCGCAACTTCCAGGAGTCGCTGCAGAAGGCGCTGCGCTCGATGGAGACCGGGCTGACCGGCCTGAACGAGATCGAGATCCAGGGCGCGCCGGCGAAATCGGCGATCCATGCCGCGCTGTCGCGGCCGACGCCGGATCGCGTGCTGACCATCGCGCAGGCCTTCCGCCATGGGCTGACGGTCGACGAGGTCGCCGCCGCCTGCCGCTACGAACCGTGGTTCCTGCGCCAGATCGAGCAGCTGGTGAAGATCGAGGCGGAGGTGCGCAAGGACGGGCTGCCCAAGGACCGGCAGGGTCTGCTGCGGCTGAAGAAGCTGGGCTTCTCCGACGAGCGCCTGGCCGAGCTGGCCGGCAGCAATATCAAGGGCAGCGACGTCACGGCCAGGCGCCTCGAGCTCGACGTGCGGCCGGTCTACAAGCGCATCGACACCTGCGCCGCAGAGTTCGCCTCGCGCACGCCCTATCTCTATTCCTGCTACGAGGGCGACGGCGTGCAGGCGCCGGAGTGCGAGGCCGAGGTCAGCGATCGGCGCAAGGTCATCATCCTCGGCGGCGGTCCCAACCGCATCGGCCAGGGCATCGAGTTCGACTATTGCTGCGTGCACGCGGCCTACGCGCTGCGCGACGCCGGGTTCGAGACCATCATGGTCAACTGCAATCCGGAGACCGTGTCGACCGACTACGACACCAGCGACCGCCTGTACTTCGAGCCGCTCACCGTCGAGGACGTGGTTGAGCTGGTGCGCAAGGAACAGTCGAACGGCGAACTGCTGGGCCTGATCGTGCAATTCGGCGGCCAGACGCCGCTGAAGCTGGCCAAGCCGCTGGAGGCCGCCGGCATCCCGATCCTCGGTACCTCGCCCGACGCGATCGACCTCGCCGAGGATCGCGACCGCTTCAAGCGCCTGCTGGAGAAGCTGCAGCTGAAGCAGCCCCAGAACGGCATTGCCTATTCCATCGAGCAGTCCCGACTGGTCGCCGCCGATGTCGGCCTGCCGCTGGTCGTGCGGCCCTCCTACGTGCTGGGTGGTCGCGCCATGGCGATCATCCGCGACGAGGAGCAGCTCAACGACTATCTGTTCGGCGTGCTGCCGGAGATGGTTCCGCCCGACATCAAGGCGCGCTACCCCAACGACAAGACCGGCCAGATCAACACTGTGCTGGGCAAGAACCCGCTGCTGTTCGACCGCTACCTGCGCGACGCGATCGAGGTCGATGTCGACGCGCTGGCCGATGGGGACGGCAACGTGTTCGTCGCCGGCATCATGGAGCACATCGAGGAGGCCGGCGTGCATTCAGGCGATTCCGCCTGCTCGCTGCCGCCGTACTCGCTGCCGGCCGAGGTCGTCGCCGACATCGAGCGCCAGACCGTGGCGCTGGCCAAGTCGCTGGGCGTCGTCGGCCTGATGAACGTGCAGTACGCGGTCAAGGAGACCCTGGTCTACATCCTCGAGGTCAATCCGCGCGCCAGCCGCACAGTGCCCTTCGTCGCCAAGGCAACCGGCCTGCCGATCGCCAAGTACGCCTCGCGCCTGATGGCCGGCGAGAAGCTGGGCGACCTCGATCTGCGCGAGTCCACCATCGGCCGCCACGTCGCGGTGAAGGAAGCGGTGTTTCCCTTCGCGCGCTTCCCCGGCGTCGACGTCACGCTGGGCCCGGAGATGCGCTCGACCGGCGAGGTCATGGGCATCGACAGCGATTTCGGGCGCGCCTTCGCCAAGTCGCAGCTCGGCGGCGGCACCAAGGTACCGACCGAGGGCACGGTGTTCGTCTCGGTGCGCGACAGCGACAAGCAGGGCGTGGTCGAGGCCGCACGCACCCTGCGCGACCTCGGCTTCCGCATCATCGCCACCGGCGGCACGGCGGATTACCTGAGCGCGCGCGGCGTCGAGGCCACGCGCATCAACAAGGTTTCCGAAGGCCGCCCGCACATCGTCGACCTGATGAAGGACGGCGGCGTGCACCTGGTGTTCAACACGACGGAGGGCGTGCAGTCGACGGCCGACAGCTTCAGCCTCAGGCGTACGGCGCTGATGAACAAGATTCCCTACTACACGACGGCGGCGGGCGCCCGGGCCGCCGTCGCCGGCATCAGCGCGCTCCGCGCCGGCCCGCTGGACGTGGCGCCGCTGCAATCCTATTTCGGGCGGGCGTT
>JAHBYP010000011.1 GCA_019635875.1 Alphaproteobacteria bacterium | reverse complement strand
ATGGGTCCGATTGACCGCTCGATGCTCTAGGGACAGTCGCGATCTCACGGAGTCTGGCGATCGTCCTTCCCCCATTCAGGGAATGGCGTTCGCATATGGCGTGTTGGCTGTCTTCGGGCCGCGCCGCTCCAGCGGCGCTCATGGTGCGTCGCTGGAGCGACGCGGCCCGAACGACTTGAAGGAAGCTGCCTGTTCGGGGGCGCGCCACTCCAGTGGCGCGCCCCCAACTATTTGAGCTCCATATGCGATCGTCCTTTGTCGGCACGCTCTCCCGCGCGGCGAGTGTGGAATCGGACGAAGTGCCAGCGCGGCAACCCGCGATGGCCGCCGGCGTTGAGAGCGTTCGATCGCGGATTGCTCGCATGCCCACACAAGCCATCCCCAGGCGCCCGCTCGCGCCCTGCACGGTGATCGCGCTGGAGGTGATCGCCGCGGCCGGCAGCCGGAACTTGCGGCGGGCCGATTTCGAGCTGTGGATGCATCAGCGCGGCTGCGATGCGCGCGAGGTTGCCCGCGCGCTGACGTCGCTGGCGCGGCGCGGCTGGGCGTCGCTCGTCGGATCCTCGCTCAGCGTCACCGAGGCCGGCCATCGCGCGGCCATGCGGGGCTCGATCCAACCGGCCGCTTCCGCGCGACGCCGGCGCAAGCCGCACGCGCGCATGCCGCCGGGACTGCTGTAGCGGCGAACATCATCGCATCGCGGCGTCGCGCTTCATAGCCGCCAGCTTGGCGCGGAACCAGGCGCGATGGCGGCGGCGTGTCCATTGGACGATGGCGCCGGCGCGGTCGGCGAGCTCGCCCGGCGCGAGATCGGGCCGTTCGGCGCCGAGCGCGTCCATCGCGCCGTGCAGGGCGGCCGCCTGGCCGTCGTGGCGATAGCGCGCGAGATAGGCCTTGATCACCCGCCGGGCCAGACCGCGATGCACCGCGCCGCGCACCCAGTCCTCCATCGCCAGCGCATCGATGCGCGGTGCGGCGGCAGGCGAGGCGGGGACGATGCCAGGTTCGATGGGGAGCGGCTCGGCGGGCGCGATCTGCGGCCACTCCGGCGGGCAGCGCCAGTCCACCTCGCTCTCGACCATCCAGTCGGCGAAACGCGCGCGATCGGCCGGATCATAGAAGGCGAAGACCAGGGCGTCCGCGTCCTGCCAATGCCGCCGGCTGCCGCGATCGCGCGCGGCGTGCAGCAGATAGGGAAAGCGCCAGCCGAAGCCGCCTTCAGGAATCGGAACGGCGAGCTTGATCGGCCAGGAGCGCTCGAGCTCGGTAAGGGCGGGCGCCATGCCCCAATCTAGGCGATGGCGCATCGGCCCGCATCCCCGCGATTGGAGCGACGCGCGCAAAACCAAGCTCACCTGTCATCCGGAGCGCAGCGAGGGGGATCCAGGCTGCTTCCCTACAAGCGGTGTCAGGCTTGCGTTACTGCATTGCTTCCGGAAAGCCGACTCGCGCCTCCCGAGGCTGCGTCAATCGCACAACGCAATAACGCAATCCCGACACGCAGATGATCAAGGCCAGCAGCCCGGCTGACCGTCAACCGCGATCTTCATGCTTTCTCCCCATCTCCCATCAACCTTGCGGCGACGATACAACGCTCAGGACTTCCGCGCTTTATCCCACGGCAGGGTCCGCGTACGGGAAAGCACGAGGGAACCGCTCTGCAGTGGCAGCTGCGCGACGGCGGGCACGAGGTCGCGGCGCACGAAGGCGTGCGGCGCCTCGGTCTTCTCGGTCGCCAGTTCATCGACCAGAGCAGGGTTCGGAGCCGGCTCGGTGCCGCGCGCGTTGTGGTCGAGGCGGGTCTCGATCGCCTGGCGGTGGTCGGCGTCGAGCGCCACCCAGTCACGGATCGGGATCTGCGCGGGGTCGGTCAGCCGGTCTTTCAGCACGCGCACCAGCACCTGCTCGGTCAGGGCGCGGGCGCGCGCGTTTGCGCTTTGGCAAGCAACACGTCGAGCCCGGCGCGGTCGGATGCCTCGATATGCTGTTCGTACCGTGCGCGCAGGGAGCGGGCGCGCTCAGGGTCGCGCTCGATCGTCGCCTCGATCGCCGGCACCACCGTGCGGCTGGTCTGCCGGCTCTATGTCGCCTCGGTCAGCGCGGAGTCCCAGCCATGGCGCTCGGCCTGCTCGTTGACCTCGCGTGGCCCACAGCGCAACGCCGGGAAGCCCCGCCGGTACCTCGATGTCAGCGATCGCCGTGGTTTCCGATCCAAGTCCTCCGGTACCGGTCAGCCAGCGAGCAACTACCGCGGCCTCCCTATGCACCGTCAATGCCGTTGTCTGTCGAAGTCTCTCGCCACGAATCCTACGAGCTCATCCCCCCTAAGAAGGGCCAGGCACTGATGGCGTAGAGCTGGTCGCGGGATCGTCGCGGCGCAGGCCCTCCTGCCGGTCGCTGAAGCGTTGCCATTGTGGCAGCGGTAGCTGCGCGCCGGCGAGGTGCTCGGACAGCACGGTGGCGACGCCGGCGGCGCCCTCGGCGGCCTGCAGGCCGAATTGCAGTATCTGCGATGGACCGAGCTTGCGGCGATGGCGTCGATGGCGAGGTAGCCGCCGCCCGGCACGCCCTGCGTGCTCGCGCCAAGCAGCTTGTAGGGTGGGATCCAGATTCTGCCGGCCATGCGCGTTCCGCTTCTGGGGCACGGCGCGGCGCCGTGGATCGGGCGCGCAAGACCACCGTGCCCCCGCGAGCAGGCTATGACGGGGCGCGCGGGAAGCCGATTTGAACCCCTACGAGTGTCGCCGACGGGGCTTTCGTCTTACGGAGAGAGGCATTATTTCCACCCTAGGCGTGTCGTGCATGAAGTGGACGGCTTGGCAGCGAGCATGCATCTCGACATCGCTAGGGGGAAACGGGCGAAGCTGCCAGCGCGTGGAACCATCCCGGCGCTATCGGTGTCCGCGGGCCGGGTGATCAACAGTCACGGGCAATTCGGAGCGCAAGGATCGGCAGGCGCCCACCCTAGCGCCCGGCACTTGTCCCACCAGGCGTAGCGCCGGCGTCGCCGAGCGGGGCGGCGAGCTGAAGTATCGCGAACTCGATGCGGAAGGCACCCTCCGGCGATTTCCAACAGGTGATCCTGTTCACACGGTCGGGGAATTCCGAGCCGGGTCTTTCATAGTCTGCTCGCCAGACCAGACCCCACTTTTCTGTTTGCGTCACGATATGCACGCTACATAGCCGCTGGCCTTCGCGGAGAAATTCCTGGCAGAAGGCTACGCATTCCGCGTCGAATGCGGGTTCGTGCAGGCGGGGTTCCACGCCCGGGTCCAATGGTGGCGTATCGTACATGGGATGGCTTGTGATGGGATCATCTGTGTCAGTCATCTTTGATCACCAGAAGTTGTACTCTGTGATTGTTCCAGAGCTGGTCAACCGAGTTCCTCTGCGACGCGCGAAATGGGTTCTACTCTGTAGGCCTGTCCGGGGGCCTGAGTTCTTTTCCATTGGGCGCAATGACTTTTATCCTGGTCCCCTTTGGCCCAACTATGACTTTGGTGCCATCCGGGAATTTCACACCGCCGCTGACGTTCGGGGCATTGCCCTGCTTTTCTCGAACGCCGGCGACTGTCGCGTTGCACTCGTCTTCGATCCTGTGGCACTCGCGCCTCAATTCTGGGGTCATGTTGGGCGCAGACAGACATTCGTGAGCGGCTCTGGTGCACTCCTCACAACGAGGAAGATTGCGCGTCGTTGATGGTTTGGCCGCCTCGTTGTCCGAGGTCATGATCTCCGGTTTCGCGTCGATCTGTGGCAAGGTCTCGGTGATCGGCCCCGGCGGTATGACCGGTGGCGGCGCGGGGATGATTTCCGGTTTCCCTTGGTTCTGGTCGATCGGCCGTCCAGGGAGGATGGGCGGCAGCATTTGGGGCGGCACGAGTGGCGGGTTCTGCCAGATCTTCTCCAGCTCGTCGGCGGGAGGCTGCGCGTGGCGCTCGACGGGGATCAGCCCTTCGTTGGCGGTGCCGACGACCCGGCCCTGCGCGTCGAACTCGACCCAATAGCCGGTTCCCCCGCGCGTATTGCGCACGACGTAGCGGTTTGTCTGCGGGTCGTAGTAGACGGCCTGGCCGTTGGGGTTGATGCGGCCCGGATACGTCGTGACCCGGCTCATCCCCAGCGCCCGGACGACGGTCTCTGGATCGAGGTCGGTCCGCCCGGGCAGCGAGCGCAGGGCCTCATCCAGGCTCCTGGCCGCTTCCATCCGGAGCAGCACCTCGGCGGCACGCGCCGCCGCCTCGAGGGCACGCCCTGTTGCCGGGTTCGGCCCGTAGGTCGTGGCATCCTGGATCCGATGAACCCCGGGGCGAAGTCCGGAGCGGGTTCCCGGATCGAACGGAAAGACCACATTCTGCGCCCGCACGCCCGGGATCTGGCGCTCCACCATCGCGGCGATGACGTCATCATCCGGGCTCCTGCCGTTGATGCGGCGCCAGGTGTCGATCTCGTCGACGAGGCCGGCGCGGTGATTGGCGGCGTCGGGCGGCTTGGCTGGCAGCATCTTGTTGGCGAGCTGCAGGCCGCGCTTGATGGCGTGGAGCTGATCCTCGACCGCGGGGTCGTTGCGGCGCAGGCCGGCCTGCCAGTCGCGGAAGCGTTGCCATTGCGGCAACGGCAGCTGCGCGACGGCGGGCACGAGGTCGCGGCGCGCAAAGGTGGTCGGCGCCTCGGTCATCTCGGTCGCCAGTTCGTCGATCAGCGCGGGGTTCGGCGCCGGCTCGGTGCCGGCGGCGTTGAGGTCGAGGCGGGTCTCGATCGCCTGGCGGTGGTCGGCATCCAGCGCCACCCACTCGCGGATCGGGATCTGCGCGGGGTCGGTCAGCCCGTCCTTCAGCACGCGCGCCAGCACCTGCTCGGCCAGGGTCTGGGCGCGGGCCTCGTCGGCCACGGCGACACTGTGCAGGGTGCGGATGGTGGCGGTGCGTACCGCCGGATCGGCGATCGCGTCGGCCTGCCGCAGGCGCCATTGGGCTGTCGACGGCTCGGCGTCCGGCGGCGTGGCGTTCAGGATCTCGGCGCTCGCCTGCCGGGCGTGCTCGCGCGTTTGCGCTTCGGCAAGCAATGCGTCGAGCCTGACCCGGTCTGATGCCTCGATATGCTGTTCGTAGCGCGTGTGCAGGGAGCGCACACGCTCGAGGTCGCGCTCGACCGCCATCTCGATCGCCGCCACCAGCGTGCGGCTGGTCTGCCGGCGCAGCGTCGCCTCGGTCAGCGCGGAGTCCCAATGGTGACGTTCGGCCTGTTCGTTGACCTCCGCGCGCGTCGTGCCCAAGGCGCGGCGCAGCATTGCGTCGTCACTCCAGTGCAGACGGGCGTCGGCCTGCATCTGCGTAATGCGCCGTTCGCCCGCCTCGCCGTACCAGCGGATGCGCTCGGCGGCGCTGTGGCGCTCGACCTGGGTGCTGAAGCTCGCCAGCCGTCGCTCGTTGAGGTCCTGCAGCATCTGGCGCTGGTCGTCGTCGACCATGGTCGTCATCTCGCGCGCCTGCGCCTCGCGGTAGGCGTCGATGACCGCCGGCGCCTGTGTCAGCGCGTCCTGGCCCTGCAGGTTGAGGTAGCCGCTGGTCGGATCGAACAGCAGTGCCTGCTCGGTCTCGCCCAGGCGGGCGTCGGCGCCCTTGACGACGGCTTCGTTGTCGCCGGCGAGGTGCTCGGACAGCACGCCGGAGTGGCAGGCCTAGATCTTCAGCCGATCACCCAACACGCTAGCTATGAGAGCTCGATCCCATTTTTCGACAATGCGGTCAGCGTGTATTTCCAGCCCGTCGGACGAAGTCCATGCGACGGGAGGCAGAAGGTCCAAGGTGACATGCACGATCCAGCCCGCATGTCCGTCTCTGAGAATGTCCTGTATCCCGCTCACCAACTCATGCGTAAGGAACTCGAGCCGATAAACCGTGAGGTTGTGGTCCGCGTACCCGCTCTCCTCGTCGAAGAGAAAGTAGTCACCATTTGCCTGTCTGTCGCTCTTGCCATGTGTGGCAAGGTACGCATCGAGCCGTAGGCGGAGAGCTTCCCAAACGTCCGTGTCCGGCATTTGCGGGTCGGACTTTGCCTCCCAGGTGTCCTCGTGGCCGGCCCAACCAAATTCAAATGTACCAACCCGTGTGCCTTGCGGCCTGACAACCGTGATAAGGCTCGACCATTCGTCGGGTCTGTCCGGTTCGGACTTCCGAATAAGGTGAGCCCAGCGGCGACACAGCGATATCGTAGTGTCTTCGGAAAGGCCCTCGGGTACATGCGCGTAGAAGCTGCGCACTCCAGGCTCCCATCCCACCACAACTCTGACAGGGGCAGTGTCGGCGGCGAGCTCTGTCATTTGCGAAGCTATCGCTTTCATGTCGCTTCTTCTCATTGCAGGGCCAATCCTTTTTCTTTCAGGGCTTTTCAAACGGTCCTACTGCCTGCTGTTATAGACATGCTTGAGGTACTCCCTAATGACTGGGTGCCTATGGCGCATGATGTGCAACTAGCTGTTCGGCTTCAGCCTCTGTCATTTTGCTAGGGTTTATTCCGTTTCTCTTGATCCAACGATCAACGACCTTGGCTACGACGGCGCTGTATACTCGATGCGGGCGATTGTTGGTATGGGATCCCGGCCTCAGGGGGCCGGTGGTGGCGCGCTCAAAGACCTTACGCGCTTCGTCCGGCAGTCCTAAGGAATTGTAGATGTGTTGCGGGATGATGTGATGCCCACCAGGGTAGAAAGGTCGAGAGTTCGAGATGCCGCTGGACGCCCCACCGACCGACCTTTCGGCAGCAGCACCTGTCGGAGGAGATGTTGTCGGCGCAGTTGGCTTCTGGATTGATCGTGGGTCGGACCTAGAGTCCGACGCTGGCGGCAACTTGGTTGTGGACGGCGGTACCGGCCCCGAGGGCAGTCGCCGCGGAATCGACGGCGGAATTGGTTGCCGCGGTACGGGCGCGTGACCGCGTGGTGGCCCGGGGTTGTATGTCGACAGGTCTGGGCGCGTGAGGAGCTCAAGGAGAAGCTCGAGCCATGACCGCCGTTCGGCCGGAGAAGGATCATCCGGCCCTGATGCATCCGGGCCGTCTTTGGGCTTGTTCGCATCCTGAACGCGATGAAATTTGGGCCAATCACCTGGATGCGCGCGAGGGGGAACGAAGCTGATCGGTGTGCTTTGGATCGCGACATGCGGCTCCCACTCGGTCGTGTGTGTCGTGCTTGGCTCGGTCGGGATATGCCGCGTAAGCATGCCGGCGATGTCAACGTCGCTCGGACTCTTGCCGGTGATGCGACGCTGGGTGTCGATGCTTTCGACCATCTCAGTTCGAAAGTTCGTGGACTCATCATCGGCCACGTTCACCGGTAGCATCTTCTGAGTGAACTGGAGGCCACGCTTGATGGCGTAGAGCTGGTCCTGCGTCGCGGGATCGTCGCGGCGCAGGCCGGCCTGCCAGTCGCGGAAGCGCCGCCACTGCGGCAGCGGCAGACGCGCGACAGCGGGGACGAGGTCGCGGCGCGCGAAGATGTGCGGCGCCTGCGTCATCTCGGTCGCCAGGGCGTCGACCAACGCCGGGTTCGGCGCCGGCTCGGTGCCGCGCGCGTTGTGGTCGAGGCGGGTCTCGATCGCCTGGCGGTGGTCGGCGTCGAGCGCCACCCACTCGCGGATCGGGATCTGCGCGGAGTCGGTCAGGCCGTCCTTCATCACGCTTGCCAGCACTTGCTCGGCCAGGGTCCGGGCGTGCGCCGCGTCGGCTGCGGCGGCGCTGTGCAGGGTGCGGATGGTGGCGGCGCGTACCGCCGAATCGGTGATCGCCTCGGCCTGCCGCAGACGCCATTGCGGTGTTGGCTGCTCGCCGTCCGGCGGCGTGGCGTTCAGGATCTCCGTGCTCGCCTGCCGGGCGAGCTCGCGCGTCTGCGCTTCGGCGAGCAGCGCGTCGAGGGAGGCTCGGTCGGATGCCTCGATATGCTGTTCGTAGCGTGAACGCAGGGAGCGCGCGCGCTCGGGATCACGCTCGGCCGCCATCTCGATCGCCGCCACCAGCGTGCGGCTGGTCTGCCGGCGCAGGGTCGTCTCGGTCAGCGCGGAGTCCCAGTGGTGACGTTGGGCCTGCTCGTTGACCTCCGCGCGCGTCGTGCCCAGGGCGCGGCGCAGCATGGCGTCGTCGCTCCAGTGCAGACGGGCATCGGCCTGCATCTGCGCGATGCGGCGCTCGCCAGCCTGGTCATACCAGCGTTGTCGCTCGGTCGCGGTGTGGCGCTCGACCTGGGTGCTGAAGCTCGCCAGCCGTCGCTCGTTGAGGTCGTGCAGCATCCGGCGCTGGTCGTCGTCGACCATAGTCGCCATCTCGCGCGTCTGGGCCTCGCGGTAGGCGTCGATGACAGCCGGCGCCTGCGTCAGCGCGTCCTGGCCCTGCAGGTTGAGGTAGCCGCTGGTCGGATCGAACAGCAGCGCCTGCTCGGTCTCGCCCAGGCGCGCGTCGGCGCCCTTGACGATCGCCTCGTTGTCGCCGGCGAGGTGCTCGGACAGCACCGCGGCGACGCCGGCGGCGCCTTCGGCGGCCTGCAGGCCGAATTGCAGCATCGGCGAGGGGCCGAACTGGCCGGCGATGGCGTCGATGGCGAGGTAGCCGCCGCCCGGCACGGCCTGCGTGCTCACGCCAAGCGGCTTGTAGGGTGGGATCCAGATTCTGCCGGCCATGCGCGTTCCGCTTCATCGGGGCACGGCGCGGCGCCGTGGATCAGGCGCGCAAGATTCGCCGTGCCCCCGCGGGAAGGCTATGACAGGGCAGCCAGGAAGCTGATTTAAACCCCTACGAGTGTCGCCGACGGGGCTTTCGTCCTACGGAGAGAGGCAGTATTTCCACCCCTACGAATGTCGCGTTTCGCCGTCCCGCGCACTCGATTGTCGGGATTCTGTGCTCCCGTCACCCTCGCCCCCGACGCGTTGGCCGACGCGCTGCCGGATTCGGGCAGGGGGCCCCAGGCGGCGGACGCGCATCGGCACGCCGGCCATCCAGCCTGCGCGATCGCCTGCTCGCCGGACCTCTTGAGCAGCCGCCCGACATCGACATCATCGGCCCGATCCGCGATCGCGGGCCGACCAACGGCATGGTGCCTAGATCCAGCGCAGGCGCCGGAAATATGTCAGCCAGGATTGCCGCTTTATCACTGCCAGGGTCGCGAACAGCGCCGCCAGCAGGAAGACCGCCATCGGCGCGAAGGCCAGCAGGTCGGCTCTGAATTGCGTTTCGACCGACATCGTGCGTCTCCCGCTGCTGTCTGTCGCCACGGGAGGAGCTTGGGATTGCCATCGTCGCCGTCAAGACGGCGGACGGTGGACAAGTTTGCTGGTCAGTGACGCGTCAGATGCTCGATTCCCTCCCGCATTCCTCGCAGGCCAGCGACGAGACCGGCTTGCCGCAGTCGCGGCAATGGGCGCCCTGCCAGGCGTCCCAGACGATCGCGCCGTCGCAGGCCGCGCATTTCAGTTCCGCCGTGTCCAGGCCGCAGCCCGGACAGGTATGGCCGACCAGCAGATTCATCGGACGGGCTCCCGATGCAGCCGAGTGGGGCGATCGGGCATATGGGAGGCGGCGCGGCGCCGTCACGACACGTTGCGCTACGAGTTGTTTCATCGGCCGCCGATGACAGCGCGTCCTGCCGGTCGACCATCGGGGGGCCGGAACGACGCGGCACGAGGCTCGGGTCGGACATCGTTAAGGAGATGTCGCGGGAGGCGTGGACCTGGCCGGAAATCCGCGTTCTATGGGATGTTTTGCGATGACGGGGAGGCGTTCGGGCGCTGATTCGACAACCGTAGGGGTTTAAATCGCGATGTGTGGACGAGGCCGGTAGTGTCTCCCGGCCATGCCTGACATCACTTTTTCTCCGCCGCCGGCCGATCCGGCCGCCGCCGACCTCACGCGCTTTGCGCGCGATCCGCTGGAATTCGTCCGCCAGGTCTTTCCCTGGGCAAGCCCGGGGTCCGTGCTGGCGCAGGAAAGCGGGCCGCGCGAGTGGCAGGCCGACATCCTGCGCGAGATCGGCCGGCGGCTCGAGGCCAATGCCAATGCGGGCGTCAGCGACGCGATCCGCGTCGCCGTCGCCTCCGGCCACGGCGTCGGCAAGTCGGCGCTGATGGCGTGGATCAAGCTGTGGGCGCTGGCGACCTTCGAGGACGCCATGACGGTGATCACCGCCAACACCGACCAGCAGCTCAGGACCAAGACCTGGCCGCAGGTGGCGAAGTGGTTCAACCTGATGGCCGGCCGCGAGCGCTTCAGCCTGGGCGAGACCGCGATCGTCAGCCGCCGGAAGGGCCACGAGAAGACCTGGCGCGGCGATCGCGTCACGTGGAGCGAACACAACACCGAAGCCTTCGCCGGGCTGCACAATCTGCGCCGGCGCATCGTGCTGCTGTTCGACGAGGCCAGCGCCATCGCCGACAATGTCTGGGAGGTCGCCGAGGGCGCGCTGACCGACGCCGACACCGAGATCATCTGGGTCGTCTTCGGCAACCCGACGCAAAGCACCGGCCGCTTCCGCGAATGCTTCGGCCGATTCCGCAACCGCTGGATCACGCGGCAGATCGACAGCCGCACCGTGCCGGGCATCAACCAGGCGCAGCTCGATCAATGGGTCGAGGATTACGGCGAGGACGACGACTTCGTGCGCGTGCGCGTGAAGGGCGAGTTCCCGCGCGTCGGCGTCAACCAGTTCATCGGCACCGACGTGATCGACGCGGCGCGCCGCTGCGAGCCGTCGTCGCGGCTGGGCGATCCGCTGGTGATCGGCGTCGACGTGGCGCGCCACGGCGATGATCGCACGGTGATCTTCTTCCGCCGTGGCCGCGACGCGCGCACGATTCCGCCGATCAGGCTGCGCGTCGCCGACCTGATGCAGGTGGCGGCCTGCGTCGCCGAGGCGTCGCGCGCGCACCACGCTGACGCTGTCTTCGTCGACATGGGCATGGGCGCCGGCGTGGTCGACCGCCTGCTGCAGCTCAACGTGCCGGGCGTGATCGGCGTCGAGTTCGGCGGCGCCTCGCATGGCGGCGGGCACGTCGACGGACAGCGCGCCAACTACGCCAACAAGCGCGCCGAGATGTGGGGCGAGATGCGCGCCTGGCTGAAGCACGGCGCGATCCCCGACGACGCCGAGCTGGCCGGCGATCTCGCCGGGCCGCAGTTCGGCTTCAACGTGCGCGACCAGATCCAGCTCGAGCGCAAGGAGGACATGAAGAAGCGCGGCCTGGCCTCGCCCGACATGGCCGACGCGCTGGCACTGACCTTCGCCTACGCCGCGCAGGCGCGCGGCACCTGGTTCAGCCATGTCGGCTTCGCGCCCGGCACCACGCCCGGCAAGGTCGCGGTCGACTACGATCCGTTCGCCGATATCTAGAGTCGCGCTCGGGCCATCGTACCAGTCTTCCTGGGAGCGCCAGCGTCTCGCCGGCCCTTGAGGATGCCGGCGAGACGCCGGCGCTCCCAAAGACGCTCGCTGTGCTCGGACAGGCTGCCTCTGCCTTCCATCAGTTGCAGGTCGAGCCCTGGGCGACGCTGCCGGGCAGCGTCCATTGGCAGGGCGTGCCCGGCCGGCCGCCGCCGCCGACGGGGCCGAAGCGACCATAGGGCGTGCAGCAGAATTCGGCGCGCGGCTCGGCAGGCCTGGTGGTGCCGGCCGGCGGCAGGGGCGCCGGCGCGGGCTTGGGCGGAACGATGATGCTCGGCGGTCGTTCCGGCTCGGTCGTGGAGTCGCGCGACTGCGCATGCGAGGGCGCCGCGACAAGGACCAGGACGAAGGCCGCAAGTGCAACCCGCGGGAAAATGTCGATCATGCTGCCCACCCTGCGCCGCGCCTGCACGCGTAACACGTGCCAAAAACCGCGTAACCACGGCGATATTCGTGCGTTGCCGACAATCCTAGGGGTGGAAATAGGAGGGCGCGGCGCCGTGCGCTAGTCTCGCGCCATGTGCTTCTCATCCGCTCCCTCCGTCCCTCCGGTTCCGCCGCCGCTGCCGGATCCGCCCTCCGATGTCGATCCCGGCGTGAAGGCCGCGCGCGACCAGGCCCGCCGCAAGGCACGCGCCGCGCAGGGCTACGCCTCGACCGTGCTGACCGGCCCGATGGGCGATCTCGCACCGGCCAGCACGACGTCGGGCAAGGCGCTGCTCGGCGCCTGACGTCCGCGTCGCGCGCGTCGATCAGGCGCCTGCGGTGCCGCTGGCCGGCCGCGCCAGCGACAGGTAGACGCTGTCGCTCCATTCGCCGCCGATGCACCAGGTGCGCAGCGCGCGGCCCGTCTCGCGAAAGCCCAGCCGCGTCAGCAGGCGCAGGCAGGCCTCGTTGCGCGGATCGACCTCGGCGCGGATCTCGTCGTGGCCGTTGACGGCGAAGCCGCGCGCGATCACCGCCGCGACGGCTTCGCGCGCATAGCCCTTGCCCCACGCCGACGGCGCGAGCAGGAAGCCGATCTCGTTGCCGTTCCACAGCCCGGCCTTGCCGATCACCGCGCCGTCGCATTCGACCAGGAAGTCGTCGCTGCGCCCGGCCAAGATGGACGCGACCGTGCCCTCGATCCAGGCCTCGCTCTGCGCGAGATCGGCGTGCGGCAGGGTCGACCAGTAGCGCATGGCCGCCGGATCGCTGAGGATCGCGTGCATGGCCGGCGCATCGCTGGCCCGTACGCGTCGCAGGATCAGTCGCTCGGTGCGCAGGATCGTGTCCATGACGCTCCTCTAGCACATCCCCGGCAATGGTGGCGTGAACGCGGTTCAGGCCCAAGCCCGACAATATTCGCGCGGGCTGTTTGTCCACGCGCACAGGCGTCAAAGCCACGTCGCCGACCATCGTAGAGGTGGAAATAGGAGGGGAGCCGGCCCACCCGTACACTGCGCGCCATGGCCGACACCCAACATTCTCCCGCGCAGATCCAATCCCTTCGCAAGCAGTGCGAGCGTCGCCTGGCGGCGCTCGAACGCGAACGCGCCTCGTGGTTTGCGCACTGGCAGGAGCTGTCGAGACACATCCTGCCGCGACGCGGACGCTTCCTGGTGACGCCCAACCAGGGCGACAGGGGCGCCAAGATCAACAACGCCATCCTCGACGAGGCCGGCACCTTCGCTGCGCGCACCTTCGCCGCCGGCATGATGTCGGGCATCACCTCGCCGGCCCGGCCGTGGTTCCGCTTCACGCTGGGCAACCGCGATCCGCGCCGCGAGTCGCAGGCGGTGCGCGTCTGGCTCGACGACGTCCGCCAGGTGACGCTCGACGCCTTCGCGCGCTCCAACGCCTACAACGCGCTGGGCTCGGTCTACGAGGAACTCGGCGTCTTCGGCACCGGCGTCATGCTGATCGACGAGGACGACGAGGACGCCATCCGCTGCTACGCGCTGACCGTGGGCGAGTACTATCTCGGCTCCTCGGCGCGGCTGGCCATCGACACGCTCTATCGCGTCTTCCCGATGACCGTGGCGCAGCTGGTGCAGCGCTTCGGGCTGGAGCGCTGCTCCGACGACGTGGCGGCGATGCACCGGCGCGGCGACCTCGACGTCGAGCGCGAGGTGGTGCACGCCATCGAGCCCAACGACCGGCGCGTCGAGGGCAGCGCGCTCAGCCAGGACAAGGCGTTCCGCTCGGTCTACTTCGAGAGGGGCGCCGCCGACGGCGTGCTCGATGTGCGCGGCTACGACGAGTTCCCGGCGATGTGCCCGCGCTGGACCACGTGCGGCAACGACGCCTATGGTCGCGGCCCCGGCATGGACGGGCTGCCGGCGGTGCGCGCGGCGCACCTGCTTGCCCGCCGCCAGGCCGAGCTGATCGACAAGACGAGCCGCCCGCCGATGCAGGCGCCGGCGATGCTGAAGAACGAGCCAATGTCGGCCCTGCCCGGCGGCGTGACCTTCCTGCCGGTCAACAGCGGCGATGCGTTCAAGCCGGCCTATGTCGTGTCGCCGGCCGCCATCGTCGCCGTGCGCGAGGCGCAGAAGGAGCTGCGCCAGGTGATCAGCCGCGCCTTCTACGAGGACCTGTTCCTGATGCTCTCGCAGATGGACGGCGTCCAGCCGCGCCAGAACCTCGAGGTGATCGAGCGGCGCGAGGAGAAGATGCTGATGCTCGGGCCGGCGCTCGAGCGCCTGCACGACGAGCTGCTCGACCGCTGCCTCAAGCGCGTGGTCGGCATCCTGATGCGCCGCAATCGGCTGCCGCCGCCGCCACGCGAGCTGCTGGAGGGCGGCGCGGAGCTGCAGATCGAGTACATCTCGGCGCTGGCCCAGGCGCAGAAATCCGTCGGCCTGACCTCGATCGAGCGGCTGCTGGCCTTCGTCGGCAACCAGGCGGCGGTCAACCCCGCGGTGCTCGACAAGATCGACCAGGATCGCGCCATCGAGGTCTATGCCGACATGCTCAACGCGCCGCCCGACATGCTGGTGGCCAACGACCAGGTCGCGGCAGTGCGCGAGCAGCGCGCGCGGCAACAGCAGCAGATCCAGGCGGCCGAGATGGCGATGACCGTGGCCAAGGGCGCCAAGGTGCTGAGCGAGACCGATGTCGGCGGCGGCGCCAACGCGCTGCAGCGGATGTCGGGCATGATGGGCGGTACGTCGTGACCCGCGTCGCCGTATGCGTGCCCTCGGGCGACCTGCTGCATGCAGACTTCGCGCTGTCGCTCGCCGCGCTCCTGCGCCAGACCCGCGTCGAGCGCATCAGCCTGTTCAACCAGCGCATGTCGCTGCTGCCCGAATCGCGCAATGCCCTGGTGCGCGACGCGCTGGCCGACGAGGCCACGCACATCCTGTGGCTCGACAGCGACATGATCGTGCCTTCGGTCGCGCTCGACCGCCTGCTGGCGCACGACGCGCCGGTCGTCGGCGCGACGTATCTGCGGCGCACGCCGCCGCATCGCCTGCTGGGCGAGCCCGACGCCAACCAGTGCGGCGCGCCCGAGGGCATGACGCGCATGCTCTCGATGCCCTTCGGCTGCCTGCTGGTGCAGGCGAGCGTCTTTCGCGCGCTCAGCGAACCATGATTCCGGCTCGACTACGAAGGCGCGCGGCCGATCGGCGAGGATATCGGCTTCTGCCATCGCGCCCGGCCGCTGATCGCCGACGCGATCTTCAACGACGACTGGCTGACGACGAGAGTTTCGCACATCGGCTCGACTGCGCATCGACTCGCGGCGCCTGTATGAATGCCGATTTAGACGCACGCCGAGTGCTCACGCTTCCTCATGAGCGATCACAAAAGACTGATTCGTCGCAGCCCTTGAACAGCGAACGGCGTTCACCCAGATCGCGGCGTGCGGCTCCACGCGTCAGCGATGGCGGCCGGCCAACAAGCAACAACAAGGCCCCATACCACGTCACTTTGGAGTAATCGGTTATGAGCAAGACCATGATTGCGGCGTTCGCCATCGCGCTCGTCGGCAGCACCGGCGCGGCACTGGCCGATGGCAATCCGGAACTCGACAGGTCCTTCGGCGCGCCGCGCGTCTACAGTGCGCCGCCGTCGGTGGCGGTCGTGCCCGGCCCGGTCGCCAGCGACGCCGACGCCCGTGCCCGCCTGCAGGCCGATGGCTATCGCGCCATCGACGTGACGCGCGGCAACGACGGCGCGTGGCACGGTACCGCGATCCGCGGCGCGGCGCGGCTCGGTGTGACGGTCGATCCGCAGGGCCGCATCTACGCCCGCTAGGCGTTCGATACGCCGGACGTTGGAAGCAGTGAACTCCCGCCGCGCGGCGCGCGGCGGGAGCTTTCGTTCAACCGGAACGATGCGCGGCGCGACGCCTCGCCGCTCCCCGCAACTCCACCATCGAGGGGTTCGTTGAGCCCGCACGGCAGCACCGCCGTGCGAGGAGGGACAATGGCGAACCATCAGGACGACAGGACCAAGCGTCGGCAGGAACAGCAGCAAGAGCGGCGCATCGCCGAGCAGCAACAGCAGCAGCACCAGGACCGCGAGGAGCGAAAGCCGGGTCACGGCGGGCAGGGCGGCCAGACCGCCACCAACCGCCCCTTCGGCGATCGCCATCCGACCAGCGGCATGCAGACCGACGAAGACTGAACCCTGGACCTCACGGAGAGTTGTGATGAACAGATCGACGATAGTCGCGCTCGCGATCGTGCTGAGCACCGGCACCGGCACGGCGCTGGCGCAGACCGGCACCGACAGCCCGGGCGGCGTCGGTGCGCCGAGCGGACCGCCGGGTGGGCCGTCGGCACCCGGCCCGATGCCGCGCGATTCGGGCAGCAGCATGGGCAGCGGCACGGTGAACCCGCCGACGACCGTCTCGCCGGATGCTCAAGTCAATCCGGATCCCGTTCCCGGCAGCGCCACTGGCGGTGTGACAGCCCAGCCAGCGCCAACACCGACGGAGCCTGCGCAGCCGTCGCTTGCAACCAATCCACCCGCCGCCGCGATGCCGGGTACCGGCGCTCCGGGGCGTGGACCGGGTGAAGCCCGGGCGCGCGCCCTGATCGAGCGCGACGGCTACAAGAACGTCGGTCCGCTGTCGCGCGGCCCGAACGGCGTGTGGCAGGGCACCGCGATGCGCGGCTCGACCAGCGTGCAGGTGATGGTCGACGCCCGCGGCAACGTCACGAGCCAGTAGTCAGCGCGCGCAAGCCTCCCGTCGCGCGACTCTCGTGCGGCGGGAGCATTGTCGGCGAATTTTGTAGCGGTCGATCCAGAAAACTGCTCTAAGTCAGCGATGGGACGCTCGCGCACCTTCGACGAGGACGATGCGCTCGACGCGGCGATCGATTGCTTCTGGTCGCGCGGCTACGAGGCGAGCTCGGTGCGCGACCTGGCCGAACGCATGGGCATCGGCGGCGCCAGCCTCTACAACGCATTCGGCGACAAGCGCGCGCTGTTCGCCCGCTCGCTCGAGCGCTACGCCGAGCGGTCCCTGCGCGAGCGGATCGCCCGCCTGGAGCGCCTGGGCAGGCCGAAGGCGGCGATCGCCACGTTCTTCGCCGAGATCATCGATCGCTCGCTCGCCGATCGCGAGCGCAAGGGCTGCCTGCTGGTCAATTCGGCGCTCGATGTCGCGCCGCACGACGCCGATATCGGCAAGGTCGTCGCCGGCTATCTCGACGAGATCCGCGCCTTCTTCGCCCGCAACATCCGAAGCGCCCAGGCCGCAGGGCAGGCGCCGCGCACGCTCGACGATGCGGAGGTCTCGGGCCATCTGCTGGGCGTGCTGCTGGGCATGCGGGTGCTGGCGCGCACGCGGCCCGAGCGCGGTGTCCTCGAAAGCGTGGTGCGTCCGGCGCTGCGCCTGCTCGACAACCCGACCAACCGGAACAGGAGGAAGAGCCCATGACCCTTGCGGAGAAGCTGGAAGCGACGCGGGCGGCAAGCGCGGGACGCATCCCGCCCGAGCGCCAGGCGATCATGCATCGCGCGACCGAGGATCTGCGCAACTCGGGCGCGATGGAGCGCATCGTGCCGGTGGGCAGTCCGGCGCCGGCCTTCGAGCTCGCCAATCACGACGGGCGCCGGGTGTCCTCGACGGAGCTGCTGGCGGCCGGCCCGATGGTCGTCTCGTTCTTCCGAGGATCGTGGTGACCCTATTGCAGGCATGAGCTGGAGGCTCTGCAGACTGTCTATGCCGACATCGTCGGGCTGGGTGCGTCGCTGATCGTGATCTCGCCCGAGCTGCCGGAGCGCACGGCCGACATGGCCGGCAAGCACAACCTGACCTTCCCGATCCTGTGGGACGAGAACTCGGCGGTCGCCGAGGCCTTCGGCCTGGCCTTCACGCTGCCCGAGGATCTGAAGGCCGTGTACATGGGCTTCGGCAACGACCTCGCCCAGCGCAACGGCGATCCGTCGTGGCGCCTGCCGATCCCGTCGCGCTTCATCATCGACCGCGCCGGCATCGTGCGCCTGGTCCAGGCCGATCCCGACTACCGCTTCAGGCCGGAGCCGGAAACGACGCTGGAGGTGCTGCGCACGGTCGCGTCGGGCTGAGGCCGGCCGTCAATTGCCCCTGAGGATCTTCTCCGCGGCGTCGGCGAAGACCTGGCAGCCGAGCACGATGTCGGCATCGGCGGTGTTCTCGCTGAAGTGATGCGAGACGCCGCCGATCGAGGGCACGAACATCATCGCCGCCGGCAGACGCTGCGCCAGGATCTGCGCGTCGTGGCCGGCGCCCGACGGCATGCGCATGTGCGCGCCCGCCGCGTGCGCCTGCGCCGCCGCCTCGATGGCGTCCTGCATGCGCTCGTCCATCGGCGCCGGCATGGTGCGCGACCAGCCGACGATCTCGACCGAGCAGGGGCCGCGGGCGTCTGCCTGGGCGACCAGCTCGACCGCCGCCGCCTCGAGGCGCTTCAGCACGGCGGCATCGGCGTCGCGGAACTGCAGCGTCATCTCGGCGCGCCCGGGAATGATCGCCGGCGCGCCGGGCTCGATCAGCATGCGCCCGATCGTCCACACGCTGCGCTCGGCGACGAGCGAGGGAAACGCGTCGTGGATCGCGTTGGCGAGACGCACCATGGCGACGCCGGCATCCTTGCGGATCGGCATCGGCGTGGTGCCGGCGTGGTTCTGGATGCCGGTGAAGACGATGCGGCAGGCGAAGATGCCGACGATCGCCGTCACCACGCCGATGCGCCGGCCGGTCGCCTCGAGCAGGCCGCCCTGCTCGATGTGCGCCTCGATGTATCCGCGATAGCGGCCATCCTCGAGCTGCTCGCGCGGCGCGCCGGCGAGGCCCGCCTCGGCCAGCGCGGCGCGCAGCGTGCGCGTGGCATCCTCGCGCGAGCGCGCGGCGTCGATGTCGGCCTCGCTCAGCCGGCCGGTGAAGGAGCGGCTGCCGGTCATGCTGCTCCAGTGGCCTTCCTCGTCGGCCCACGATGCGACGTCGACGGCGAGCTCCCTTGTCGCCGGGTCCTCGGCCATCGCCCGCACCACCTCGAGGCCGTAGATTACGCCCATCACGCCGTCGAGCCAGCCGCCGCGCGGCTGGGTGTCGGTGTGCGAGCCCACCAGCAGGCGCGGTCCGCTCTTGGGGCTGCGGCCGATGACGTTGCCGATGCCGTCGATCACCGGCTCGAGGCCGGCCTCGCGCATGCGCGCGGCCAGCCAGTGCCGGCTCTCGACGTCCTGCGGCGAGAGGTGCGGGCGATGCACGCCGGTCTCGTAACGGCCGAAATCGGCGATGCGTCGCAGATCGGCCAGCAGCCTCTCGCCGTTGATTTTTGGCATGGCATTGGTCCTCATTCCTGTTGCGGTTCAACATGATAGCCGCGCGGACGACACGCGTAGGGGTGGAAATAGGAGCCTGCCGGCCGGGCACGTAATGTGGCCGTCGCATGCCGCAGGGCATGTGACGGCCCGGCGGCCGTCGATTCATCGTCGTTCTCAGCGGCGGGGCGCCGGACCCGTCCGCCGGAGATGACATGACCGACCCCGCACGCGCGCCGTTCGATCCCAACGACCAGAAGCAGGTGCAGGACCGCGCCCGTCTGGCCAAGGACCGCACTCGCGATCTCGACCAGGCGATCAAGGCCTTCATGTCCCACCAGGCCGGCCGCGCCTGGGTGTGGGACCACCTGTCTGCCTGCGGCCTCTATCGCATGTCGGCGCGCGCCGGCGATGCGCACATGACCTACTTCCACGAGGGCGAGCGCAATATCGGCCTGCGTCTGCTGGCGCAGCTGCAGCGCGCCTGCCCGGATCACTACGCCACGATGACCGAGGAGAATTCCGGTGACTGACAGTACGCCCACCACCCAACCCGCCAACGTGCTCGCCGATGCGCGCGAGACGCCCCCGCCCGCGAAGGAGGAACCCCATGCGCCGGATGCTGCTGCGGCCCAGGCCGAGATCAAGGCCGCCGACGTCGAAGCCCCCGAAGTCAAAGGCCACGGCGTCCAGCCGCAGCGGGAAGCGCCGCTCACCTACGCCGACTTCACCCTGCCGGAAGGCGTCGAGGTCGACGCCGAAACGCTGAGCGAGGCGCGCACCCTGCTGGGCGAGATGAAGCTGCCGCAGGAGCAGGCGCAGCGCCTGGTCGACTTCTACGCCGGCAAGATGCGCCGGCTCGGCGAAGCCCAGGCCGAGAGCTGGGTGAAGCTCAACGAGAAGTGGGTCGGCGATTTCAAGACCGACCGCGAGATCGGCGGCGATCGCATCCAGGAGACCGTGGCCGCGGCGACGCGCGCGATGGACCGCTTCGGCACGCCCGGCCTGCGCGAGGCGCTGATCATGACCGGTGCCGGCAACCATCCTGAAGTGATCCGCTTCGTCGCCCGTGTCGGCAGGGCCACCGCCGAGGATCGCTTCGTCGCCGCCGCGGGCGCCAGCGCCGGCGCTGCGCGCAGCGCAGCCGAGGTGCTGTATCCGGCGCGGAGCGACGAGGAGTGAACGCCGCCTCGACTGAAAAAAGCAACCGAACGACACGGATAAGAGCGGCCAAAAAGCCGCTCTTTTTCTGCAACGGATCGTCGTCGCCGACAACCGTAGGGGTGGAAATAGGGAAACGCCGCGGCTGCAGTTATCCTCCACGCCATGTCGAGCGTACTCGGGGCCGACAAGGGCGCCGGCGGTGATCGTGTGACGCACACGGCAGCCGCCGCCGCCCAGGCCTCCGATCCGCCGACAAGAGACCATTCCAGCAAGACCAGCACGGCCGCCTGACGCGCGGCCGCAAGGAGCAAACTCATGCCTGCAATCGGCAACCAGAGCCTGACGCTCGCCGATCACGCCAAGCGCCAGGATCCCAACGGCAAGGTGGCGAAGATCGTCGAGATGCTCGGCCAGACCAACGAGATCCTTACCGACATGCTGTGGCTCGAAGGCAACCTCGCCACCGGCCACAAGACCACGATCCGCACCGGGCTACCGTCGGCCACCTGGCGCCTGCTGAACTACGGCGTGCCCAAGGGCAAGAGCACCACGGCGCAGATCACCGACACCTGCGGCATGCTCGAGACCTACAGCGAGATCGACTGCGCGCTCGCCAACCTCAACGGCAACACCGCCGAGTTCCGGCTTTCCGAGGATCGCGCCTTCCTCGAGGGCATGAACCAGCAGATGGCCACGACGCTGTTCTACGGCAACCAGTCGACCAACCCCGAGCGCATCATGGGGCTGTCGTCGCGCTACAACCAGCTTTCGGCGGACAACGGCGTCAACGTCATCGACGCCGGCGGCGAGGGCAGCGACAACACCTCGATCTGGCTCGTGGTGTGGGGCGACCAGACCTGCCACGGCATCTTCCCCAAGGGCAGCAAGGCCGGCCTGTCGCACACCGACAAGGGCCAGCAGACGGTGCTCGACGCCGACGGCAACCAGTTCGAGGCCTACCGCACCCACTTCAAGTGGGATTCGGGGCTCAGCCTGCGCGACTGGCGCTACGTCGTGCGCATCGCCAACATCGACGTCAGCGATCTCGCCGGCAGCTCGCCGGCCGACCTGATCAGCCTGCTGATCCGCGCCACGCACAAGCTGCCCAACACGCGCATGGGCCGGCCGGCGATCTACTGCAACCGCGCCGTGGCCACCTGGCTCGACATCCAGGCGCTCGACAAGGCCAACGTCAACCTGCGCTACGCCGAGGTCTTCGGCGAGGAAGTGCTGACCTTCCGCAAGATCCCGGTGCGGATCTGCGACGCCCTCATCAACAACGAGTCGCGGGTCGTCTAGCGCCTGTCATCCCGAGCGCAGCGAGGGATCCAGCCAGCCCAGATCCCTCGCGTTGCTCGGGATGACAGCCCCGACCAAGCCCATCCAACGGAGTTTCCCATCATGATCTTCGACAAACAGACTCTCTTCAGCAACGACCAGGCCGTCACCAACAGCCAGGCCTCGACCAACTACATCGATCTCGGCGCCGTGCGCGACATCGGCGTCGGCACGCCGATCGAGGTCTTCGCCATGATGACGGCGGCGGCGCAGTCGGCCGGCAGCTCGACCCTGGTGACGGCGATCGAGACCGACACGCAGTCGAGCTTCGCCACCAAGGTGACGCTGGCGCAGACCGCGGCCGTCGCCAAGGCCTCGCTGGTGCAGGGCTACGAGCTCCTGAAGATGAAGCTGCCGCAGGGCGTGCAGCGCTACGTGCGGCTCGCCTACACGGTCGGCACCGCCGACCTCACCGCCGGCACGATCCGCGCCGGGC
Source organism: Alphaproteobacteria bacterium (assembly GCA_019635875.1). Taxonomy (NCBI): domain Bacteria; kingdom Pseudomonadati; phylum Pseudomonadota; class Alphaproteobacteria; species Alphaproteobacteria bacterium. Next base: position 127,620 of record JAHBYP010000011.1, on the reverse strand, counting down.
TGATCCTCGATCGCCAGGCACAGGCGGCCTACCCCAGCGGCCTGAACGTCTCCGGCTTCTGATCCCTTCGAACCGCCGCCGGCGCCCGGCGCAAGCCGCGAACCGCCGGCGGCGAACTTTCCTTCCAGCGAGGCACATCATGTCCAGCCATTCCGTCCATCCCTCGCCGGCGCGCTATCGCGTGCTGGCCGACGCCTATATCGACGACGTGTACTACGCATCCTCGACCGACGCCGTGTCGGTGTTCGTCGACTATGCCGGCCATCCCGGCACCGCGCTCGAGCCCATCGACGAGGAGGGCCGCCGGCGCCAGGCGGCCTACTTCGCCGCGCGCGGCACCACCGCCGCGCAGGCCCTGGCGGTGAAGCGCCGGCTGACGCAGGGCGCCTTCGATTCCGGCGCGCTCGCCGCGCCCGCCGTCGCCGTCGCGGAGCCGAGCCGATGAGCGTGGTCGAGATCTGCAACCTGGCGCTGTCGCGCCTGGGCACGCGCGCCAGCATCGCCTCGATCGACGAGGCCAGCGTCGAGGCGCGGCTGTGCAAGGCAGGCTACGCCAATTGCCGCGACGCGCTGCTGCGCGACTTCGACTGGAGCTTCGCGCGGCGCATCGAGACCCTGGCCGAACGCGGCGAGGTTCCGCCGCCGGGCTGGTCGCGTGTCTACAGCCTGCCCAATCGTTGCGTGCGCTTCCGCGGCCTGTGGAACGGGCCGGGTGCGGCGCCCGCCGACTGGGCGCTGGGCAGCATCGCCGATTCCGCCGGTGACGATGCGCTGGCGATCTTCACCAACACCACGCAGGCCACCGGCATCTACACGCGCGCGATCGAGAACACCGAGCTGTTCAGCGCCAGCTTCGTGCAGGCGCTGTCGTGGCGCCTGGCCGAGATGATCGCGCTGCCGATCACCAACAAGGAGTCGCTGGCCGACGCCGTCGCGCGCCGCGCGCAGGCGAGGATCGCCGAGGCGATGGCGAGCGAGGCCAACGAAGGCGTCTGGACCACCGATCATCAGGTGCCCGACTTCCTGCAGGCGCGCGGCTACTCGGGCTGAGGGGGAGCAAGTCATGGGCACGCCGCTGATCCAGCCGTCCTTCGCCGCCGGCGAGCTCGCGCCGGCGCTGCACGCGCGCGTCGATCTCGCCAAGTACCACATCGGCCTGGCGACCTGCCTGAACTGGATGATCATGGCGCAGGGCGGGGCGCAGAACCGGCCGGGCACGCTGTGGGTCGGGCCCTGCATCGACCACGAAGTGCGCTCGCGGCTGATCCCGTTCCAGTTCAACACCGAGCAGGCCTACGCGCTCGAGTTCGGCCACCAGACGATGCGCGTCATCAAGGATGGCGGCTATGTCACCGAAGCGGCGCAGAGCGTCGTCGCGGCGTCGAATGCCAGTTCCGGCGTGATCGAGATAACCGGGCACGGCTGGTCGAACGGCGACCGAGTCTATGCCTCGGGCATCGGCGGCATGACCGAGCTCAACGGCCGCTACTTCACGGTCGCGGGCGCCACCACCGATACCTTCCAGCTTTCGGGCGTGGACACCTCGGGCTACGGCGCCTTCACCTCGGGCGGCACCTTCGCAAGGCTCTACACGCTCGCCACGCCCTACGCCGCCGCCGACCTGCCGACGCTGAAATTCACGCAGTCGGCCGACACGCTGACCTTGACGCATCCCGGCTACGCGCCGCGCGACCTGACGCGCTCGGGCCATGCGTCATGGGCGCTCAGCACCATCACCTTCGCCTCGGAGCAGGCGGCACCGACCGGCGTCACGGCGACGCCGTCCTCGGTCAGCGGCTCGGCCCCCTGGAGCTACGTCGTGACCGCGATCAACGCCGAAAGCGGTGAGGAATCGCTGCCGTCGAGCGCGGGCAATGCGACGTTCAAGCAGGAGCACGACTGGAACGCGGCGACGGGCGATTTCATCAGCGTGCACTGGACCAACGCCGCGGGCGCGGGCTCCTACAACGTCTACAAGCAGCGCAACGGCATCTATGGATTCGTCGGCAACGCCGGCGATGGCCCCACAGGCTTCGTCGACGACAAGATCAGGGCCGACACCACGGACGCCCCGCCGGGCAGCCGCAACCCCTTCGACGGTGCCGGCGAATGGCCGGGCTGCGTCAACTACCACGAGCAGCGCAAGTTCTTCGGCGGCTCGGCCAACAAGCCGCAGACCATCTGGGCCACCGCCAGCGGCTCCTACAAGAACATGAACGTCAGCACGCCGACGCAGGACGACGACGCCATCACCCGCACCATCGCCTCGCGCCAGGTCAACGAGATCCGCCACCTGGTGTCGGTTGGCGCGCTGATCGTCTTCACCTCGGGCGCCGAGTGGATGTGCTGGCCGGGCGCGCAGGCCGACGTGCTGACGCCGGCCAACACGAACCTGCGCGCGCAGTCCTACGCCGGCTCCAACCACATGCCGCCGATCGTGGTCAACGACTCGATCCTGTTCGTGCAGGAGAAGGGCTCGATCGTGCGCGACCTCAAGTACCAGTTAGAGAGCGACGCCTGGACCGGCGTCGATCTGTCGGTGCTGGCCTCGCACCTCTTCGAGGACCACGCGATCGAGGAATGGGCCTGGGCGCAGGTGCCGCACAAGGTGGTGTGGGCGGTGCGCGACGACGGCGTGCTGCTGGCGCTCACCTACATGCGCGAGCACGAGGTCTACGCCTGGGCCCGGCACGTCACCGACGGCACGGTCGAATCGGTGTGCAGCATCAGCGAGGGCAGCGAGGACGTGCTCTACCTGACCGTCGCGCGCACGGTCGGCGGCGCCACGGCGCGCTATGTCGAGCGCATGCAGTCGCGCATGTTCTCGCGGCTGCGGGACGCGTGGTTCCTTGACTGTGCGCTGGCCTACGACGGCAACAACACGGTGGGCGGCGCCTGGCTGAAGATCACCGGTGCCGGCTACGACATGGGCGCCTCGGTGATGCTGCAGGCCACCGGGCACGCGCCGTTCATCTCGGATCTGGTCGGGCGCCAGTACGAGCTGCGCGCCGGCGGCGAGGCGGTGCGGATCACGCTCACCGCCTTCGGCGACGCCGCCACGATGACGGGCCGGCTCGAGACGGACGCGCCCGAGGCGCTGCGCGACACCGACACCGCCGACTGGGCGCTGCTGGCGGGCAGCGTCGGCGGCCTGTGGCACCTGGAGGGCCGCACGGTCGACGTCTTCGCCGACGGCAACAAGATGCCCGAGGTGGCGGTGATCAACGGCACGGCGATGCTGGAACGGCCGGCCAGTCGCGCCCTGGTCGGCCTGCCCTACGATTGCGACCTCGAAACGCTGAACGTCGACGCCGGCCAGCCGACGGTGCAGGGCCGGCGCAAGCGGGTCGGTACCGTCACCCTGCGCCTGCAGGCCTCGCGCGGCGTGCAGGCCGGCCCCGACAGGGACGCCCTCGTCGAGATGAAGGAGCGCACCGACGAGGCCTGGGGCGAGCCGATCGCATTGTTCACCGGCGACCGCGAGGTGCTGATCGAGCCGCGCTGGAGCGACGGCGGGCGGGTCTACCTGCGGGCCACGCCGGGCCTGCCGGCCACCGTGCTGGCGGTCATCCCGAGGATCGACGTCGGTGGTTGAAGCGGCCGTTCCGGAAGCGCCCTTGTCGCTCCGGTCTCATGAGGAGTGCCGGCGCGACGCCGGCGCCGCCAACAGGACGATCGCGATCGTGCCCGCCACCGAGGCGCATGCCCGCGCGCTGGCGCCGCGCATGCGGGCGGCCGACATCCGCGAGATCGAGGCGGCGATCGGCGTCGCGCCGCTGCCCGCGCTGCTGCTGTCGCTGGCGCGCAGCACCGAGGCCTGGGCCGGCACGGTCGATGGCGAGGTCGCCTGCGTCTTCGGCGTCGGCCCTCTGTCGCTGCTGGGCGGCGAGGGCTGTCCCTGGCTGCTCGGCTCCGACCTGGTGGAGCGCAACGCCGTGGCCTTCGCGCGGCGCAACCGCGCCATGGTCGCGCGCTGGCTGCGGACCTATCGCGTGCTGCGCAACCACGTCGACGCACGCAACAGCCAGGCGATCCGCTGGCTGCGCTGGCTCGGCTTCACCATCGGGCCGCCGGCGCCCTACGGCGTTGCCCGGCTGCCCTTCCACCCCTTCGAACGGAGCGTCTGATGCTCAAGTACTGGAACACCCGACCCGGCGAGCCACCGACCTACGACGTCAATTTCTGCCCGTGGTTCGCGCCGGCGATGGCGGTGGCGACGGCGGTGATCTCCGCCGCGGGCACCATCGCCTCGGCGCAGGCCTCGGCGGCGCAGGCCGGCTATCAGGCGCAGGTCGCGCGCAACAACCAGATCATCGCCCAGCGCAATGCCGCTGACGCACTCAAGCGCGGCGAGGTCGAGGAGGACAAGGTGCGCCAGCGCACCGCCTCGATCATGGGCCAGCAGCGCGCGCGCCTGGCGGGGCAGGGCAGCGCGCTCGACGAGGGCTCGCCGCTCGACATCCAGATGGATACGGCGGGAATGGGCACGCTCGACGCGCTGACCGTGCGCGGCAATTTCCGTCGCGAGGCCCACGCGCATGAGGTGCAGGCCATGAACCACGCCGCGCAGGCGGCGCTGCACGACACCAGGGCCAGGACCAGCATGCTGGACACCTATCTGAGGGCCGGCGGTTCGATCCTCGGCGCGGCGGGCTCGGCCTTCGGCGGCGGCAAGATCCAGAACGGGATCGGCTTCGGCTCGACACGGGCGTTTCGCTGATGGCCGGCCGGATCCGGATCCCGCCGTACCGGCCGCCTGGCGTGAGCACACGGGGCGTGCCCGGCGGCGGCTACCTCGCCATCGACGCCAGCGCCGGCCAGTTCGGCCCCTCGCCGATGCTTCAGTTTGGCCTGCAGGCCGCGGAAGGCGCCGCTGGCGTGGCGACAGTGCTGTCCGAGCACCTCGCCGGCGACAACGAAGCCATCGTCAAGGGCGCCGACGTACGCCTGGGTGAGACCGAGCAGGCACTTCTGTCGATCCGACCAGCGGCTACCTCAACCTGCAGAGCCAGGAAGCGCTGACGAAGGCGCCGACGGTCATCGACGCCTATCGCGAGGCGCTGGCCCGCGAGATGGTGACCATGGCCGACGACGACCAGCGCCAGATGCTGCAGGACCTCAGCGAGCGCCGGCTGGCGAGCTTCAGCACCCAGATCGAGCGCCACAGCGCCGCCGAGCGGTTGCGCTGATACGACCACGCCGGCGAACGGCGCATCGCGCAGATGCAGGCCGACGCCCGTCTGCACTGGAGCGACGACGCCCTGCTGCGCCGCGCCCTGGGCACGACGCGCGCGGAGGTCAACGAACAGGCCGAACGTCACCACTGGGACTCCGCGCTGACCGAGGCAACGCTGCGCCGGCAGACCAGCCGCACGCTGGTGTCGGCGATCGAGGCGGCGGTCGAGCGCGACCCCGAACGCGCGCGCTCCCTGCACACGCGCTACGAACAGCACATCGAGGCATCAGACCGAGCCGCCCTCGACGCGCTGCTCGCCGAAGCGCAAACGCGCGAGCACGCCCGCCAGGCCAGCATGGATATCCTGAACGCCACGCCACCGGAGAACGAGCCGTCGGTGCCGCAGTGGCGCCTGCGACAGGCCGAAGCGATCGCCGATCCGGCGACACGCGCCGCCACCATCCGCACCCTGCACAGCGCCGCCGCGGCCGACGAGGCCCGCGCCCGGACCCTGGCCGAGCAGGTGCTGGCGCGTGTGCTGAAAGACGGGCTGACCGACACCTCGCAGATCCCGGTGCGCGACTGGGTGAAGCTCGATGCCGACCACCGCCAGGCGATCGAAACCCGTCTCGGCCACAACGCACGCGGCTCCGAGCCGGCACCGAACCCGGCGTTGGTCGTCGAACTGGCGACCGAGATGACCGAGGCGCCGCACATCTTCGCGCGCCGCGACCTTGTTCCTGCTGTCGCGCGCCTGCCACTGCCGCAATGGCAACGCTTCCACGACTGGCAGGCCGGCATCAGGCGCAATGACCCCGCAACTGAAGATCAGCTCTACGCCATCAAGCGCGGCCTGCGAATCGCAGAGAAGATGCTGCCGGCAAGCGGGGCTGACGAGGCTACGAACGCCCGCGCCGAACTGGTCGAAGAGATCGATACAAAGCACCGCATCGCCGGCAAGCGTCCCGACGACGCCGACATCGCCGATACGGTCGCGCGGCATGTTCCGACCGAGCCGCGCTCAACGCAGACGCTCGAATGGAATCGGCGAAGTACAATCGAAAGCACGCCGCTGAGCTTCGTTCCGTCTCTTCCGCCTCCAGGCGATCGGCCGGGTATCCATCGCGTTCAGGCGAATCGCGCGACCGCACCAAGCGCCGGCACTCTGGCAGAGTTGCGTGCGCTCACAGTGATTGCTGAACGCGCCACAATCGCCGCCCAACGTGAGCTCGCCGCCGCCATGACTCGCGCCGCCAACGCCCGCGCCGCGCTCCAGGCCATCCCTTCGAGCAATGCGGCCGCGATGAGCGTCGCTGTGCAGGCGTTGCAGGCGGCAAACAGGGCTTTGGAGGCCACCGCCAGGGAACATGCCGAGCTCCGGGAGTGGGAAGCCGACCTCAGGGCAGCGATGGCTGACTGGGGCTATGCCTTCTCCGGGCAACGCTTCCCGCCGCGGATTGCGCAGAAGAACGAGATCGCCGAGGCCGCGCGGCTCGGCTTCGTGCCGACGGATGCCGCACCCATCGACGCGCAGGGCCGGCAGGTCTTCGTCAATCCAAGCACCGGCGAGCATATCGTTCGCGCGATCGATCCCAGGACGCCAGGCGCCTGGGAATTGTTCGACGCGAACCTGAACTGGCAGGGATTCCGCGACCGCACGCTGGAGGAACGGTACCCCGATCCGCCGCTGAGGCAGTTCTTCCCGCACGCCGTGGCGATGACGCCGGAGGAGAAGAAGTGGCAGGAGAAAGTGCGGGCGCGCCAAAGAGATCGGGAGATACTGAGGGCGAACGGCGTGGCCGAGGACCTGTTGCCGCCCGAACTTCCGCCCGAAGATCCGGAAGAAAAGGCGCGGAAAGACAAGGAAGCAGTGGCAAGGGCCGAAGCCGAAGGGCTGGCGGAAGAGAAATACAGTGAGCTTGCCAAGAAATATGACTGGAAAGCCGAGAGCCAGAGGGCACGCCAGGCCATCGACAATCTGGATATGGATCTGGAGGACTTCATCTCGAAGTTCAAAAAGGGCTCGATACGTGCAGAAGTCGATACGGGGCTTCGCGCAAAAGGGCGCTCTGTACGACACGCGCTTGATCATCCCACGGAAGGGCGAAGGATGCGAAAGTTGCTCATGCAAGAAAGGTTCGACAAATGACCCATGCCATTGATCGGATGACATCGGCGGGGCGGACGGATATTGGACCGTTGGTCGGGGGACACTGGCATGAGTAAGACGGACCAGCCGGGCGATGCCGTCGACATGAGATGGGCCAGCACTCGCCTGCGGATGGCCAGGATGGTCCATTCGCGTGGCTGCGAGGCGCTGGTCGATCATATCGTCCTGTTCTACGCACCCTTCTTCCCAGAACTGTCGCTGGTCCTTGAGATCGGGCGGGCCTTGGAACGAGACCTGGGACGACGGGAGACCGGCACCCAACTCGTCGAATGGCGACTGGTCGAGGTCTTGACGCTCGACGTGCTGCGAAACCAGAACCCTGACGGTGCTGAAGTTTATTCCGAGTGGATCGACGGGAAGGGAAGCTCTTTTGGCACGACCTTCCGGCCGGAAACCTCGCTGCCGATTCGGCGGCGATTGGTGACCCTCCGGAACGACGGCGCGATCGACGATAGCTCGTGCTGGTACAGCGCCAAGCTCCGCATGGTCCGCATGATCGACGCGCCGGTTGACGACATGTTCGACGACCAGGTGCACACGTTCCGGTCGACGGATTTCGATGCCGCGCACGCCAGAGCGATCAGGCTTGGTCGAGCGGAGGAGTCGAGCTTCGTGAATTGGAATGACCAACGCGCGCAATGGCGGCTGGCCCAGATCCTGTCATTGAACCTGCTCGGCTCGGGTGAATTGGGCGACGCCATCGACGTCCACAGCGAGCCGGCCCCAATGCAGGACACCGACCGTGTCCCATTCGACACGGTGTTTCATCCTGAGCGATCGAAGCCGCGTTCGACCGGCGTCTGAGTTCGCTGCGGTACGGGTCCAACCAGACGCCCCGCTGGTGTGAGCCCGTTCGCCGCAAAGTTGCGGGGTGTCGCGGGCCTCCGGTGACGCATCCTGTGACCCACGCGGTCCATCGCCTGGGCTTTCCGGAGCCGTTTCCAAATTGGGGGAAGTTCATCTTCCATCGGCAGGAGAACTTGCCGCTGGTCGATGACTGAATGGATGGCGTTCAAGCAATGCGACCTCTCATGAGCGCTGCCGCGGAACCCGCTACAGGAGCGCCATGTGGTCGGCGATGAACCGGGCGCCGACCAGGGCGTTGCCGGCGCGGTGCGCGGCCGGCGCGAGGTCGGCGAAGCGGCGTTGCAGCGCGTCGGCGGGGCCCGGCGCGTACATCTCCATCGTGGCCTGCAGGATCTCCTGCGGTGTGTTGCCGATCGAGGAGAAGCCGCGCAGGCCGAAGGCGCGCTCGTTGTGGGTGGATTTCATGGCCTCGTCGGCCATCGCCGCGGCGAAGCGCAACGTCCGTCCACGCCGCTTCAGCGGCCGCGGCAGAAAGCGCGAGCTCGGCCCCAGCGGCGGCGCGCCGAACAGGAAGGCGTAGTTGGTGATCAGCGCCGGCCTGCCGAACAGATGCGGCATGAACATCGGGCCGGAATTGGTGCCGATGTAGAAGCGGCAGCGCGCCGCCAGCCAGACGTCGAGCGCCGCCGCGCGCGCCGGGCTGAGCGCGTAGTCGATGACACGGTCCATCGGCGGCAGCGGCGTCATCGACGGATCGCCCAGGCGCACGATCCAGTCGCCGCGCGCCGTGACGGCGTGGATCGCCGGCAGGTAGTCGGCGATGCCGAAGGCGCGCTGCCGATGCTCGACGTCGCCGTGATAGCCGCTCTCGCGCACGTGCAGGCAGACGAAGGACGCGTCCTCTGGCAGGCCGATGGCGCGCGCCCCGGCGCGACCTGCCGCGATCTGCGCCTCGTCGAGGCCGAGCAGCGGCCTCTCGCCGTGACGCATCCGCCACAGCCCCTCGATGACGTTGCAGGCCTCGCGGGCGAAGATGGTGTCCTGGCCGGGCCACGACAGCAGGTCGAAGTTGCGCAGGCCGGTGCCGCAGACCATCGGCGCCAGGCCGGCCACGCGATCGGGGTCGGTCTCGATCGCGATCTCGCCGGCGTATTGCCGCAGCAGGGCGGCGTTGGCCACCGCCCCGGCGCGCGCCACCACGACGATGCGATCCCACGCCGCGAGGCCCAGCCGCTTCAGCTTGACCGGATACTGGATGAGACCGATATGGCCGATGTTGCGGGTCCATTCCTCGCCCAGCAGCAGGTCCGCGCTGGCGCCGTGGCGCCGCTGCCATTGCGCCTGCAGCACCACCTTGTGGCGCAGCACGGTCATGGCGCTGGCGAAGTCGCAATCGATGTTGACCAGGTCTTCCGCCAGCATGGTGGCGGCCTCGATCGGCAGGCCGTCGGCCGCCGACTCGTCGTGCCCGATCTGCTCGAGCAGCAGGGCCGTCGGCCTCGGCCGGCCCGACGGCGAGGTGTCGCCCGTGCCGGCGTAGTGGCGCAACAGGGCGACGTAGCCGGGCAGGGCGGCCGCGACATCGCCGCGCCGCGCCGCCGCGCGCTCGGCGGCCAGCGGGGCATGGGGGTCGATGGCCGGGTCGGGCCTGTCGCGCCATGGCCACAATCCGGCGAACCAACCCGGCATGTCGATGTCGATGCTCCGTTGCCGCCCTGCGGCGCCCGATGCGCCGACCCGCTGGTGGCCAGCGGCGACGCTCTCAGATGAAATGCGAGCCCTGATCGTCGGGGACGACGATCGACAGATGATCCGGGTAGATCAAGTCCAGCGCAGTCGCCAGATCGACGTGCGTGACCGCCCCGACCAGGGCATCGGCGTCGAGCCCGTGTGTTGCGGCATCGGCATTGAGAAGCTTGTCCAGGCCATCGGCCGCACCTGCCAGTGGCGCCGCCGAAGCGATGCCGATCTGGCCGTCGCCGTTGAGGTCCTGCTGGAACGCGGTCTCGTAGGATTGCAGGCTGAAGTCGGTGGCGCCGACGACGGGGATCGCCGAGGCGACGTAGTTGCCGTCGCTGGCGACGTTCCACACGGTGTACTGGTCGGCGCCGGTGACCTTCCAGGCGACCCTGTAGCCGCCGCCGGCCACGGCCTCGGCGGCGATCGGCATCCACGGCACGCCGAACTGGCCGACGACGAAGTCGGCGCCGCCGAACTTCAGCGACGGGCCGTTGCCGCCGCTGTCGTGCAGGAAGTAGCGACCGGCGGCCTCGACCAGGTGCGTCGCGCCGTTCGCCTCGATGGTCTGGAACAGACCCATTGTTCCATCCGCAAACTGCAGGAACTCGACGTTCAGGAGGATATCGAGGCCATCCGGTGCACCCGCCCGCAGGTCGAGAACCTGGCGGGAGCCGTCCGAGAGGCTCGTGATGGCGTACTGGGCGCGCAGCCCGCTGTAGACAGCGACGTCGAAACCTTCGCCGCCATCGATGAAGTCGTTGCCCGGGCCGCCGACCAGGATGTCGTCGCCCAGACCGCCGAACAACGTGTCGTTGCCGCCCTCGCCCTCGAGCCGGTCGTTGCCGAGGCCGCCGAACAGCTGATCCGCGCCGCCGCCGCCAAGCAGGGTGTTGGCGATGTCGTTGCCGACAATCGTGTCGGCGCCGGCGCCGCCGATCGCGTTCTCGATGTAGGAGCGTGCGTCGCCGTTGTAGAGCAGGGCGTTGTAGACGTTGCCGGCGGCATAGTGCTGGCCGGGATTGAGCACATCGAGATCGGAGCGCTGTGCCTGCGAGGTGATCGACCATTGCCCGGGCCGCAGGTCGACCGAGACGCCGCCGGCATAGTTGGACAGGTCATAGGTGTCGACGCCGCCGCCGTCCCAGATGGTCATCAGCACGCGGTTGGCGGCGCCGCCGATGCCGCCGCCCGGCGCGCCCTGGCCGACGCCGTTGACGCTCATCTCGCCGGTCAGGGGGTTCCAGCGATAGACCGTGTCCGTGGCGTTGGTCGTGAAATCGGCGCCGTAGAGGTACTGCAGAGCGGCGATGTCATACATCATCAGCGTCTGCGGGCCGCCATAGGTCTCGACCCGATAATAGTCCGCGGGACCGCCGACATAGCTGCGGTAGGTCATGACCGAGAACTCGAGGCCGTCGCGGTCGGCGGGAAGCGCGCCATAGGGCGAAGCCTCGTGGCCGTGGCTCAGGCCCATCGCGTGACCGAGCTCATGGATGTGGGTCGACCACACATAGGTGCCGACCACGGGGCTGCGGTAGTCGTAGGCGTTGCCGAACCAGATGTCGCCGGCATAGCCGCCCGCGCCGGGCGCCGGGTAGTAGGCGTAGGCCGTGGGATTGGCCCAGGACGACTGCGCCACCCGGATGTCGGCGGTGTTCAGCGCGCCGTTTGACGGGTTCGCGACCTCGCTGATCGACACCGCGATGACCGATTCGAAGGAGCCATAGCGGAACACCGGCCCGCCGGCCTGCGAGCTGGTGCCCTCAAGGATGTAGCGCACGGCCTGGCGCTGCGCGTTCGAGATGGCGGCAAAGCCGCTGCTGACCTCGCCATAACCGGCTTCATAGTTGCTGGCCAGGGTGGGGAAGCTGTAGGTGACCGGACCCGACCACTTGTAGCTGCTCAGCACGCCGTTGGCCGGCGAGGTCGGCGTGCCGCCCAGTGTCGTGCCGACGGCCGCGTCGTAGGGTGGCGGGATAGAGGCGGGGTCCAGCAACCCGGTGCTGGCATCCTGTATGGAGCGGCAGATCAGGCAGGAACACAGCACGTTGGCGTCACACCGTAGCCGGCCGGATGTCCGCGCGACCGGCGCGGTGAATCCTCAATGGGTCAGTTGATCGTCTTATTGCGTTCACCACGCAACTCGGTCAATACCAGGAAGGTCCACTTTGAAGCACAAAAGTTTACTATATATATCATAAAGTTAATCAGGCAAGCTAACAAATAAGTGGAGGATTTGCGAGTCGCGTTCGTCGGGTCCTGCTTCCTGTTCCGGGGCGCAGTGGAAGCCCGCCTAGCCCGCAAGTGGCCGCCTCGACACGCGTAGGGGTGGAAATAACGCCTGTGCGCGTAGCATCACTTGCCCCTGTCGAGCACCGCTAGAGGTTGAAATCGCGTCGGCGCGGCGCCGTCTCTATCTTGCCGGGACGGAGATACCCATGACCGTCTCGAGCAGCACGAACAAGATCATCGGCAATGGCAACGGCGTCACGACGTCGTGGCCGTTCTCGTTCAAGGTCTTCGATCCCGAACACCTCGTCGTCACCTACACCGACGCCGGCGGCGACGAGACCACGCTGGAGCCCGGCGACTACGGCGTGAGCCTGAACGCCGACCAGGATTCCAGCCCCGGCGGCACGGTGACCTACGGCCCGGCGATCGCCGGCGGCACCAAGCTCACCATCTTGCGCAGCGTGCCCTACACCCAGGCGATCGACCTCAAGAACCAGGGCGGCTTCTTCCCCGAGGTGCTGGAGCGGGGCATCGACCTGATGGTGATGCAGGTGCAGCAGCTGCGCGAGCAGCTGGCGCGCGCGTTGAAGCTGTCGCCCTCGCAATCGGCGATCGGCGAGCTGGAAGCAACCGACGCGGCGCGCGCCAATACCTTCCTCGGCTTCGGCCCGACGGGCTCGCCGACACTGTTCACGGGCCTGGCCGCCCAGGCGGTATCTTCGGCGATGCAGCCGGTGGTCACCGCGGCCTCGCTGGCGCTGGCGCGTGCCGCCCTGGTCGTGCCCGGCCTGGGCGCCAACAGCTTCACAGGGGCGCAAACGCTGCCGGGCAATGCCAGCAACCCGCTGGAGGCAGTGCCGAAGCAGCAGGCGGAGAGTATCGCGTCGGTGGCGGCGGCCGCCGCAGCGCTGGCGGCGATGCCGGTCGGCACGCCACTGTGGTGGCCGACAGAGACGCCGCCGGCCGGCTACCTGGTGCGTGACGGATCGCTGATCAGCCGCACGACATATGCAGCCCTCTTCGCCGTGCTGGTGACGACATCGGGTTACACCGGCCAGACGTTCGCGGTCACGATCGCTTCGCCCGGAGTGGTCACCAAGGTGGGGCACGGCTTCACCGGCGGCGAGCGACTGCGGCTGTCGACGACCGGGGCGCTGCCGACCGGGCTGAACACGACGGACGACTTCTTCGTGATTTTCATCAATGCCGATACGTTCCGGCTGGCGACGACGGAGGCGAACGCGGCCGCGGGAACCGCCGTCAACACGTCGGGCGGCCAGAGCGGCTCGCATACCTACATGCGATCGCTGTTTGGTCTGGGTGACGGCTCGACGACGTTCAAGTTGCCGGACGATCGCGATGTCTTTGTGCGGGGTAAGGCCGCCAGCGGCCGCGCGATCGCATCCTACCAGGCGGACGACAACAAGGCGCATTCACACCTTGTCGACTATCAAGCAGCCGTTCTCGCTGGCGGTGTGGGTGGCAATGCCATCAACCAGGCCAACAATGCTTCGGTTGCCACACAATCCTCTGGCGGCACTGAGACGCGGCCTAGGAACCGCGCATACCTGCCGATTATCAAATACCAGTGAGGATCAAGGTCGTGAGCGCACCCATCCTGTTTCACGTCGATCGCTTCGGCGCCTTCAATGGCGCCACGTCCACAGCGCGCCGCTCGCCCGCTGACGAGGGCGAGGTGTGGCTGATCCCCGAGGGTGCCACCACGAAGGCGCCGCCAGTGCCGCAAACCGGCAAGGTCGCGGTGCTACACACCGGCACTTGGTCGGTGGTCGACGATCATCGCGGTTTAACGGTCTACGACAAGGCGACCGGTGCCGCGCGTGTGATCGAGGCGCCCGGATCGATCGGCGAGGACGAGACACCCGAGGGACCTCCCACTCCGCTGCATCGCTGGTCGGGCGACGGCTGGGCGCTGCCGCTCGATGATGCGAAGGCGTTGCGCCTCGCTGAGGTTCGTGCCGAGCTGACGCGCCGCAACGCCCAGGGGTTCACCTACGGGGGCGTCGTCTACCAGCTCGACGAGGCCAGCCAAGCCCGTATCACCGCGCTCGTGACCAAGGCGACCATGGTGCTGTTGGCTGTGCCGGGAGCGACCTGGGCCGAGGACTTCGTCTTCATCGCGCACGACAACAGCGGCGTGCCGTTTACGGCGGCCGGGTACGTTGCGTTCGCCAATGCCGCATCCGAGGTGGTGATTGCCCGTCGGCTCAGGGCACGGGCGCTGAAGGACCGCGTTCTCGCCGCATCGGATACCGACGTGTTGGCGGCGATCGACGTCACCAGGGGCTGGGATTGATGGCAGCCCTCCCTTCCAAGGCCGAGAAGCTGGCGCACAATGCGGTCCTGACGCTGTTCGCGCGCGCCGCCATGGTCGGCACCTGCGCGCTGGGCGGGTGGAACCTCAAGACGACGGTGGAGACGCAGTCGGCGGTGCAGCGCGTGCCCGACCAGCTCGTCGTGCTCGAGGCGCGCGTCAACCAGCGACTGGTGCCGCTGGAGGGCCGCCAGATGACACAGTCCGACCGGCTGCGCGACCAGGACGCGAAGATCGACATGCTGACAGACAAAGTGACGCAGATCACCGTGCAAGTGGCGGTGCTGGTCGAACGGATCAATGCGCTGATCGAGGACCAGCGCCGGCAAACGAAGCGCCAATAGGAGACCGGACATGCTCACCGAAATGCAGCTGCGTGCCATCATGCCGGCGGCCCGGCCCGCCGCCATCGCCGCCTGGATCGGCCCGCTGCGCGAGGCCATGGCGGCCAACGCCATCGACACGATCGAGCGCATGGCCGGCTTCCTCGCCTCGGTGGCGAACGAGACCGGCCAGCTCAACGCCACGGCCGAGGCGAGCTACTTCAGCACGCCGCACGAACGCATCGTCGGGCTCTTCGGCATCGCCGCGCCCACCCCGGCGCAACTCGCGCTGTGGAAGTCCTTCGGCCGCGAGCGCTTCGACGTCGCGTTCTTCAACTGGGTCTACGACGACGCCAATCGCGGCGGCCTGTCGCTGGGCAATGACCGGCCGGGTGACGGCTACCGCTATCGCGGCCGCGGCCCGGGCCAGATCACCGGCAAGCGCAACTATCGCGCCGTGTTCCGGCGCATGGGGCTGCCCGAGGACAGCGACCCCGACCTGCTGCTCGACCCGGCGCGCGGCGCCGAGGCCTTCGGGCACTATTGGAAGGCCGCCGGCAACAACGAGCGCATGGACCGGGGGGACTTCCTCGGCGCCATGCGCGTGATGAACAGCGGCCTGAAAGAGTTCACCGCCCACCAGGCGCACTTTGCGCGTGCGCTGAAGGTGCTGCAGGCAACCGAACCGAAGCCGGCGCCGGCGACGCCGACCGAGGCGGCCAAGCAGGTGGTGACTGGGAAGACGGGCGCCGTCGCCGTGACCGGCGCGGTGGCCTCAACCATTACCGTTGCCGACGCCGTCACCAGGGTCGGCGAGGTGCGCACCCTGGCCGATGCTTCCAAGGGCTTCCTCGGCACCTTCCTGCCGTCGCCGTGGACGGAGATCGGGCTGGGCGTGCTGGTGGTCGCCTGCCTCGCCTACGTGCTGTGGCGCTACGGGCGGAAGCTGCTCAACGGCGAGGCGGTGAGCACATGACCCTCATCTGGACCTTCCTCGGATCGCGGCTGGGTCAGTGCGCCCTGATCGGCGGCGCGGTGGCCCTGGCGATCGGCCTGGTGCTGCTGTGGGCTTATGGTGAGGGCAAGACGGCCGCGGCTGCTGCGGCCACGGCTGCGGCGCTGGAGCGGACGGCGGCTGCGGCCAGAGCCCGAGCGAAGGTGAAGCCCAACGACCAAGGAGCGATGAATGCGGATCCCTTCAATCGCGATCGTCGCTAGTCTGCTACTGGCAGCCTGCACCGGGACCGTCGACACGGCGTGCACGGCGTTCCAGCCGATCACCTACAGCGCTGCCAGCGACTCGGCTGAGACGGTGACGCAGGTGCGCCAGCACAATGCCGCGTGGTCGACGCTATGCGAGTAAGTCAGCGACGGGTTTGCGTGCGCAGGGCACGCTAAGCCTCTTGGCAGCACGGTTACACCAGCCCAGTTAGATACTGACGCATGCCCAAGGGCGATAACCGATGGATCGGACGAGCTGAGGGTCGTCAGTGAGAAAGATCATGTCCCGAGCCGTGGTGTAGCTGACGGAAGGTCAGAGCGGCGCATCCAGGCCGGAGCCGGATCAATCAGGCGGCCACGGCGGGCAGCCCGATGATGGGATCATCGCTGACGGGCGCGATGCTTTCCAGAGTGATGTAGTGGGCGCGCTGGACGGCCCACTCGTCGCTCTGCTCGAGCAGGATGGCACCGACGAGGCGGGTGATGGCGTCCTCGTTGGGGAAGATGCCGACGACGTCGGTGCGGCGCTTGATCTCGCCGATCAGCCGCTCGATGGGATTGGTCGAGTGCAGCTTGGCGCGATGCTGGGCGGCGAAGCTCATGTAGGCCAGCACGTCGGGCTCGGCGTGGTCCATCAAGACGGCGAGCTTGGGGAGCTTGGGCTTGAGCTGATCGGCGACGCGGCGCCACTGCTGCTTGGCGGCCTTGGTGTCGTCCTGGGCGAAGGCGGTGGCGATGAAGGCCGAGACTACACGCCGCCCGCTCCTGCCGGCGTGCGCCAGGGCATTGCGCATGAAGTGGACCCGACAGCGCTGCCAGGTGGCGGTGAAGATCTTGCTGGCGGCCGCCTTGATGCCCCCATGGGCGTCGCTAGCTAGCTTGAGCCTATTCCGAAAGTCAGGAATCGGTAGGGGATTCCCGGAAAGGCTGAAGTGTGATTCAGACTGCTGGCTGGGCGTGAGGAGGTCAGCGGCGATGGGGCGACCTTTCCGTGGATATTCGCGAGCGAATGATGTCAGCCTTCGTGGCGGGTCTGTCGCGCCAAGCCGTGGCGGTGCGCTTCGACGTCAGCGCGAGCAGTATGGTCAAGCTGGTGCAGCATCATCGGCGCACCGGCAGCCTGGAGCCCAAGAAGCCGACACGGCGCAAGCCCTATGCATTGGCAGGCCGTGAGGAACTGGTTCGCGCGCTCGTGAGGGCTCAGCCGGACATGACGCTCGATGAGTTGCGGGCGGCCTTGGTGGCGCAGGGCGTTGCCGTTGGCCGCAGCTCAGTCAATCGTTACCTGCAGTCACTGAGCCTGACGCTCCAAATAAGTCGCTCCAGGCTGCCGAGCGGGATCGGCCCGACGTCGCCGCGAACCGGCAAGGCTGGACTGAGAGCCGGGCGCAACTCGACCCGGCGAAGCTCATCTTCGCCGATGAAACCTGGATCAAAGACCAACATGGCGCGCCTCCGGGGTCGCGCCCCACGCGGTCAGCGCCTCATCGGTCGCGTCCCGCATGGCCACTGGCAACCAGCACCTTCCTCGCCGCTCTGCGCCACAACGCCATCACTGCACCATACGTCATCGATGGGCCCATCAACGGTGAGACTTTCCTCGCTTGAGTCGAACAGTTCTTCGTCCCGACCTTAGCGCCCGGCGACATCGTCGTCATGGACAATCTCGGTTCCCACAAAGGCCCCGCGGTGCTGGCCGCCATCGAACTGTTGGCGCACGCCTTCTGTTCCTGCCTGCCTACAGACCCAACTTCAATCCCGTCGAGCAGGTCTTCGCCAAGCTCGAGGCCATCCTGCGCCAACTTGCCGCTCGCTCTCTTGAGTCTCTCTGGGCTGGCGTCGGCCTTCTTCTGCTGCGCTTCTCCTCCGTCGAATGTGCCAACTTCTTCGCCAACGCTGGCTACGTTCCTGTCAATCGGAATCCGCTCTAGGAGCATATGCTGAATGAGAAGTGAACTCAGCATTGTCACGCTGGCGGTTGTCAGGCGACTCAATAAATGCAGGCAATAGATTGGGGTCCCACTCAAAGCCGCTCGAAATACGACTTGCCGCTCGTGTAGTGGTGCTTGTCGGTCGCCAGGTTGCACTGCGCGATGGCGCGGAAGTCGACGCTGAACCGGATCTGCTCGGTGCGGTTCTCCGCTGCGCCGTGGATGAGGGCGCCGGAGAAGATGGCGGCTTCACCCGACGTCGCCACCAGCGGGCGGCTGGACGACAGCTCGACGCCGCCGACGATCCGCTTGGGCGCGTAGAGGAGTCCGATCCAATGACCGACGGAGTACCGCGCCACGTCGGCGCTGTCTTCCTGGACCGTCTGGATCGCGTCGTCGGGGATCAGATGGCTGTCGGGGACGTAGCGCATGGCGTTGTCGACCGACACGTTGCGGATCGGCACCCAGAAATTGACCGACGCATCCATGTCGGGGCCGTAGAAGCTCTCGCGGTGCCAGCCGATATGCTCCTGGCCGCTGGCGCTCCTCGGCCGCGTGGCGCGCAGATAGAGATTGGTCTGGATCAGGATCGCGTCGGTGCCGAGGATCGCCGCCAGCTCGGCGCGGCGGTCGTCCGCCAGCCGTCGCGCCATCTGGCGGCGGTTGAGCTCGTCCTGCGCCTCGGCCACCAGCGCGCGGTACACGTCGGCGGCCATGTCGACATAGTGCCCCGTCGGCTGGGCGAAGAAGTAGCCGGTGACGGCCTGGAGCTCGGCCAGGAGCGCGCTGTCGGCGAGACGCGAAATCGCGATCGCCGAGGTGCCGGGCGGGAAGGCCGGGAGCAGCTTCGAGCGGTCCTGCATCATCGATCCACCCTATATCAGCTCTGCGGGTAGGTGGGCACGGTGACGAAGGCGAAGCCCAGCGGTGCGAGCCTCGCGGCGATGGTGGCCGCGACGGCGGGCGCGACCGCGAGAATGACAGTCGCACCCGCTGGCGCGTCGCGCGGCGCGACGATCGGCACGCCGTCGAGGCTGCGGCCGGTCTTGCCGGGGTCCTCGTCGATGTAGCAGTCAGGCGAAGTGGGCAGCTCGCTCGCGATCCAGGTGCCCACGATCGAGGAGCCGAAGATGCAGAGCGGCCGGTTTCGCGCTGCTTCCCTGCAGATGTCGGCCACCGCGAACAGCCAGTCGACCTGGCGGCTCGCATCGAGCAGATCGGGCGCAGGCTCGGGCGATTCTGCGACTCCTTGGCAGGCGAGCAGCATGCTGAGCTCCTTGGCAACCCAGCGCTGGCTGACCGAAACCGGCACCAGGCCGGCCTTCGCACCGACCGTTCGCAGGGCCTGGCGGTCGAAGTGCAGCAGATGGTCGGCGACCAGAAGATCGTAGGGATTCGCCTCGCGATCCGGCACCTCGATCAGGATATGGCCGCCGGGCGCGAGCTTGCCGGCCAGCAGCGCGAGCATGTCGATGGGCGTGGGGACATGCTCGAGCGCATGCATCAGGACGATGAGGTCGTAGCGACCGGACGGCAGGCCGGCGGGATCGTCGGTGTAAAGCCGATCGAAGCCGGGGATCGTCGACAGCACGGGCAGCGCGCGATCGTCCTGGTCGAAGCCGTCGATCGTCCAGCCCGAAAGCACGCGCGATGCCGCCAGGCTCGTCGGCCCCTTGCCGCAGCCGAAATCGAGGATGCGCCCGCGCGCCGGCGCCGCGACCGATGCCCGGTAGCGGCGCAGGACGATCTCCGAGCGCGGTGCAAACGCGCTGCCGTCGCCGCTGCGCACGGCCTGCTCGGCTCCGCCGCTCAGGCCATAGCTGTCATAGGCTGCGTAGATCCGCGCGCAGTCCGCGCGCCATCGCAGCGTATCCGGCTTCTGGACGGCGCCGCAACGCGCGCACTGGCCAAGCTCTCCGCCGCTGTCGAAGGGCCGGCAATCGGACGTCACCCGTCGCAACCGGGCGAACTTCGTGACCGGCTGCAGGCTCGATGCGCCGCAGACGACGCAGTGCTGCGCCATCACCGTCAGCGCGCCGCGACCTTCACCCGCGGCTGGTGGAACTCGTACGGCGGATAGTCGGCCTTGATGTCCGACACCACCTCGACGATCGCCGGCGCGTCGGCGGCCAGCGCTTCCTTGAGCGCGCCCTTCAGGCCGGCGGCGTCCTTGACCTGCCATGACGGCACGCCGAATGCTTTCGCGTAGCCCTGGAAGTCGGGGTTGGTCAGCACCGAGCCTGAGTGGCGGCCGTCATAGAGCCGCTGCTGGTCGCGCAGCACGTTGCCGTAGCTCGCATTGTTGACCACCACGGTGACCAGGTTGATGCCGAACTGCACCGCGGTGGCCAGATCGGAGCCGCCGAACAGGAAGCCGCCGTCGCCTGTGACCGACACGACCTTGCGGTCGGGGTTCGCCGCCTTCACGCCCAGCGCCGTCGGGAAGCCGTAGCCCAGCGTGCCGGAGAAGCCCGAGGAGATCAGCGTGCGCGGCCGGTACACCGGGTAGCCGTACCACACGATGTAGGCGACCTGCGTCACCTCGTCGACGACGATGCCGTCCTCGCCCAGCGCCTCGCGGATCGCCTCGACCATGCCGTATTGCGGCTGCGCCTTGCCGATCTGCGCCAGGCCGGCCGCGCGCGCGCCGGCGATCTCGTCGCGCCACGCCTTGCCGTCGGCCTTCCTCGACAGCGCCTCGATCAGCGCGCGCGTGCCTTCGGCGGCGTCGGCGACGATCGCGACATTCACCGCCAGCCTGCGGTGCTCGGCCGGGTCGATGTCGATGCGCGCCACCTTCAGCCCGGCGGGCGAGGGCACCCAGCGCGACAGTGGCACGTCGAGCCGCGTGCCGATGCCGATCAAGAGGTCGGTCTTGTCCCAGAGATGAAAGCCCTGGACCGTGTTGAGCGAAAGGTCATGGCGCGAATCGACGACGCCCTTGCCGGTGCGGAACGACACGACGGGCGCGCCGATCTTCTCGGCCAGCTCGAGCACCTCCTTGCCGGCGTCGACGGCGCCGCCGCCGACCCAGATCATCGGCGCCCTGGCCTCGCCGATCAGCTTGGCGAGCGCGACGATCTTGTCGGAATCGGGCACCGGGTTGGCACGCTTGCCCAGCGGCTCGACCGGCGTGACGTCGGCGCTGGCCGAGAACATGTCCCAGGGCATCTCGACGGCCACCGGACCGGGACGGCCCGACAGCATCGCCTGGAAGGCGCGCGCCATGACGTGCGGCGCCTCGGTGGGATGCTCGATGCGTTCGGCGAACTTCACCAGCGTCTTGAGCGTGGCGAGCTGGTCGGGCATCTCGTGCAGCTGGCCGCGGCCGCGGCCGATCATGGCGCTGGGCACCTGGCCGGTGATGCACATGACCGGCGCGTTGACGCCCCACGCCGTGGTCAGCGCGCCCATGGTGTTCATCACGCCGGGGCCGGGCACGACGGTGTAGGCCGAGGGCTTGCCGGTCGAGAGCGCAGAGCCCAGCGCCATGTAGGCGGTGGTCTGCTCGTGGCGCGCGTTGATCACCTGCATGCGGTTGGCATTGCGCGCGAAGGCGTCGAACAGCCCGTACATCTGCACGCCGGGCAGGCCGTAGATGGTCTCGACGCCGTGCCTGAGCAGGGAATCGACGATGGCGTCGCCGCCGGTCATGCGGGGCATGGGGTACTCCTTTCAATTCTACCTTCCCCCGGAGGGGGAAGGTGGCGCGCAGCGCCGGATGGGGGATGTCGACGACGAACGCAGGAGTCCGTCTTCGACATCCCCCATCCGCCCTTCGGGCACCTTCCCCCTCCGGGGGAAGGTATATCCTATTGCGTCGGCACCGGCGCGGCGGGATCGAGCAGGCCTTCGCGCACCAGCTCGGCCCACAGATCGACCGGGATACGGCGGCGCATGTGGGCGACGTTGTCGGCGACCTCCGCGGCGCTGAGCGCGCCGGGGATCACCGAGCACACCGCCTCGTGCGCCAGCGGGAACTGCAATGCCGCCGCGGTCAGCGGCACGTCGTGGCGATCGCACACCGCCTTGATGCGGCGCGCGCGCTCGACCATCCCGGGCGGCGCGGCGACGTAGTTGTAGGTGTCGCCGCCGGCCAGGATGCCCGAGTTCAACGGCCCGCCGAGGATCACCGAGGCGTTGCGCTTGACGCATTCCGGCATGAACTCGGCCAGCGCGCCCTGCTCGAGCAGGGTGTAGCGGCCGGCCAGCAGCACGCAGTCGAAATCGCCGGCCTTCAGAAAGCGCAGGCTCATGTCGGCCTCGTTCAGGCCGACGCCGATGGCGCCGACGATGCCGGCGCGGCGCAGCTCGTCGAGCGCGCGCAAGCCGCTGTCCATCACCTGGCGGAAGCGCTGCTCCAGCACGTCGCGATCCTGCGTCGTCCAGAAATCGACGTCGTGCACCAGCACCACGTCGATGCGCGCGATGCCCAGCCGCAGGTGCGAGTGCTCGAGCGAGCGCATCACGCCGTCGTAAGAGTAGTCGAAGGTCGGCAGGAAGCCGGGCAGGCCGTTTTCCCGGAACTCCGGCGGCGGCGTCTCGCCGGGCTTCTGCGCGTGCAGGATGCGACCGATCTTGGTCGACAGGACGTAGCTCTCGCGCGGCTTCTCGCGCAGCGCCGCGCCGAAGCGCAGCTCGCTGCGGCCATAGCCGTAATAGGGCGAGGTGTCGAAGAGATTGATGCCGGCATCGTAGCCCGCGGCGACGAGGGCGGCGGCGTCGGCATCGGGAATGGTGGCGCGGAAGCCGCCCAGCGGCGCGCCGCCGAGGCCCAGCTCGGTGACTTCCAGCGCCGTCTTGCCGATCCTGCGGCGGGGCATGGTGGATGATGTCATGGAACCTGTCGTCCTGAGCGCAGCGAAGGACCTTGCGGTCGTGCGAACCTACACCACGCGGGTCTGACCGCAACACCGCCGGGTCCTTCGCTGTCGCTCAGGACGACGGCGCGCATTCAGCCTTTCGCCAGCTGGCGCTGCAGATCGGCCCAGCGGTCGAGGATCGGCATGAGCTTGTCCTCCTTCTCCGCCGGCAGGCTGAAGGTGACGCGATCGACGCCGATCGAGCGCACATAATGCAGCTTCTCGATGTCGTCGGGGACGCGGAAGATGGTGATCGGCAGCGAGGCGGGGTCGCGCCCGGCTTCCTTTGCCAGCACGCGGAACTTCTCCAAGGTCTGGCCGATGCCGCTCTGCTCGAGTCGGTCGGCACGCGGGATCCAGCCGTCGCCGTAGCGGATGGCGCGGCGCGCGGCGTAGGGGAAGGCGCCGCCGACGATGATCGGTGGATACGGCTTCTGCTTCGGCTTGGGCCACTGCTTCATCTTGTCGAAGCGCACGAACTCGCCGTGATACTCCGGCTCGTCGTTGGTCCAGATCGTCTTCATCGCCTCGAGGCGTTCGCGCGCCAGCTTGTGGCGCGACTCGAAGACGGTGCCGTGATTCTCGATCTCGTCCTGGTTCCAGCCATTGCCGACGCCGAACAGGAAGCGGCCGTTCGACAGCTGGTCGATCGACGAGACCATCTTGGCGGTGATTATCGGATCGCGCTGCGTCAAGAGCGCGATGCCGGTGCCGATCTTGAGCGTCGTCGTCACCGTCGCCGCGGTGTTGAGCACGAGGAAGGGGTCCATGATGTCGTAGTAGGGCCGGATCAGCGGCCCGCCCGAGGGATACTCGGACTTGCGCGAGGAGGGGATGTGGGTGTGCTCGGGCACCCACAGCGATTCGAAGCCGCGCTCCTCCAGCGCCTTGGCCAGCGGCGCCGGCTGCATCGAGTCCGTGGTAAAGAACATCACCCCGCCGATCTTCATGCTTGCTACTCCTTCCCCAACCGCCGGCGGATTGTGCGCCGAGCAATGGCTGGCGCGTCAAGCGCACTGTGCGGGCGGGAGCCGTGCGCCATGGCCGCTCTCGCCGCCGCGAATCGCCACCGTCGACAATGCGCCTCGATCGGCGATATCGTCGGCGCCGCTGCACCGTTCACCCTGACTGTCGAAAGCCGGAGGGGGCCGATGCGTTTCGCGATCCGGATAGCCACGGCATGGCGGCCGCTTTTCGCACTATTCGGCTTTCGGCCGGAGTCTTCATATGTCGAGCTGGACGACCAAAGCCTCGTGGTGAGCTTCGGCACCGCGAAAGAGTCAATTCCATTGCAGAAGATCGCAGGCGCATCGCGGCGCAATTGGCCGTTCTTTTATGGCCTCGGTCCGAAGCTCGGCCCCAAAGGTGGCGTCTCCTATGTCGGCAGCACTAGCGATGTGGTGGAGATACGCCTGGCGGAACCGTGCGAGCTGAATGTCTGGGGACCGGTCAGGCGCAAGAACGCCCGGTGTGTGACGGTGTCGATCGAGAATGCAGACGCCTTTGTCGACGCACTGCAGACGGCCATCGCCGTTCGCTGACGAGGGTACCCTGTCATCCCTCGCTACGACCGGGATGACAGTCGCGTTCGAACAACCACACGCTGATCTACGCCGCCTTCTTCACCAGGCTGGCGATCTCCGGCAGGCGTACGTCGACGCGCTCGGCCTTCTGGCTGCCGAGGTTCAGCACCAGGCGGTGCACGCCGAGCTCGGCGTAGCCCTGCATCGCGTCGGCCGCCATGCTCATCGGCGGCGTGATGATGATCTGGTAGTCGGGTGAGCGCTTGCGGCCTTCCCTGGCGAAGGCGGCGTCGAGCTTGGCGAGCATGCCCTTCGTCCGCTCGGGATCGAGGTTGAAGCCGTACCAGCCGGCGCCGAAACGCACGGCCCTGCGGAAGGCGGCGTCGGCGTAGCCGCCGACGATGATCGGCACGTGCGGCTTCTGGATCGGCTTGGGATCCAGCCGCATGGTCTCGAACTGCACCCACTTGCCCTTGAAGTCGACCACCGGCTCGGTCCACAGCTTGCGCATCACCGTGAGGAACTCGTCGCAACGCGCGCCGCGATCCTCCCAGCGATAGCCGCAACCCTCGACCTCCTCCTTGTTCCAGCCGACGCCGATGCCGAAGTCGAAGCGGCCGTCGCTCAGCCAGTCGAGCGTCACGACTTCCTTGGCGGTGTAGATCGGGTTGCGCTGCGGCACCAGCGCCACGCCGGTGCCGAAGCGCACCCTGCTGGTGACGGCGGCGAGGTAGCCGAAGGTCGCGGTGACGTCGAGCATGCCGCCGCCCTCGGGCACCGGGATGCGGCCGTCCTTGGAGCCGGGATAGCCGTAGGTGTTCTTGTCGAACAGCGCCACGTGCTCGCCCATCCAGATCGAATCGAGACCCATGCCTTCGGCGCGCTTGCCGAAATCCCTGATCATGGCGGGCGTCGCCTGGGGCGACATGAAGGTGGCGAAGACTCCGATCTTCATGGCTGGCACTCCTTCAGTGCTGGTGTTTTTCGCTGGCGGTCAGGCGGGCGATGTTGGACCGTGCCGGGCGGCCGATCAATCACGCCGAACCGTTGGGAGGAATGCATGTCCGTCGTCGAGACCGAACGCCACGGCCAGATCTTCGTCGTGCGCATGAACCGGCCGGATCGGCTGAACGCGCTCAATCACGAGATGCGCACCGAGCTGGCCAGGGCCTGGACCGCCTTCCGCCACGACGATGGGCTGGAGGTGGCGATCTTCACCGGCGCCGGCCGCGGCTTCTGCGCCGGCGAGGACATGAAGGAGTCGCTGAAGGACGGCGCGCCCGGCGGCAGGCGGCCCGAGATCGAGGATCCCTTCATGTCGGGCAAGCTGGAGAAGCCGGTGATCGCCGCGATCAACGGCTTCGCCATGGGTGGCGGCTTCATGCTGGTCGAGCGCACCGACCTGCGCGTCGCCGTGCGCAGCGCCGTGTTCGAGGTCTCCGAGGCCAAGCGCTGGCTGCTCGGCGGCTACAACCACGGCCACGTCGCCAATCTGCCGTATCCGGTGGCGATGGAGATGGCGCTGGGCTTCCGCTTCAGCGCCGAGCGCTTCCACCAGATCGGCTTCGTCAACCGCCTGGTCGAGGCCGAGCAGCTGATGCCGGAGGCGATGGGCATGGCCGAGCATCTGCTCACCCTGCCGCCGGCCTCGCGCGTCAACACCGTCTACATGATGCGCCAGATGCGCCCCGAGCCGGCCCCCGACATGAAGGTGCTGGCCGACGCGCTGCACGAGCACGGCGACAAGACCGACCTGATGGAATCGCGCGCCGCCTTTGCCGAGAAGCGCAAGCCGAACTTCAAGGGCTGGAAGGACCCGCAGGACCGCTACCGCATGCCCCAGCGCAAGGCGGTGAAAGCCTGACCTGCGCGGTGGAGGCAGCCCTGCGTGCCGGCAGGCCGACACGCATTGACAACGCTTCGACGCGCGCCCGATAGTCAGCATCCTGAAATCAACAGCCCATTGCAAAGAACATTGGGCGTGTTTTGGGAGGAAACGATGATTCGTGGTGTCGCCCGAATTGCGACTCTGGCCTTGGGCCTGATCGTCGCCGCCGCCTTGCCAACCACCGCCCAGGAACAGAAGGGCACGCTGATCTTCGCCGTCGAGTCGTTGGGCGCGCAGACGCTCGACCCGATTCTCGAGGGCCGCCCCGGCAACGCCGTCTACCAGGCGGCGATGTACGATTCGCTTCTGGGGTTCAACTTCGAGAAGGGCGGCGTCGGCCCCGGCGTCGCCGAACGCTGGGAGCTGTCGCCCGACGGCATGACCTGGACCTTCTTCATCCGGCCCGGCCAGGTGTTCCACAACGGCGACAAGCTGACGGCGCACGACGTGAAGTTCAGCCTCGAGCGGCAGATGAGCCCGGGCTCGCTGGCCGCCGCCGCCGCCACCATGCGGCGCACGATCAAGAGCATCGAGGTGGTCAACGATCTCACCGTCAAGGTGAACACCAACTCGCCGCAGATCGGCCTGCCCGCCGGCCTGTCGCGCGCCGTGGCGCCCGAGGGCGCGATCATGCCCAAGAACTACATCGAGAAGGTCGGCGACGAGGAGTACCGCAAGAAGCCGATCGGCAGCGGGCCGTGGAAGTTCAAGCGCAACGTGGCGGGCGACCGCATCGAGTTCGAGGCGGTGACCCACAACCACTGGCGCGGCCGGCCGCACTTCAAGGAGCTGCACATCCTGCTGGTGCCGGAGGAGAGCACGCGCGTGGCCATGGTGCGTACGGGCGAGGCGGCGATCGCCTCGATCGGGCCCGAGACCATGCTGAGCGCCTCGCGCGCCGGCCTGGAGGTGCTGGCTGTGCCCGGCACCATGCAGGCGATCTTCCAATTCTACGGCACCTACAAGCCGGAGGTGAAGGATTCGCCGATCGCCAAGCCGCGGGTGCGCCAGGCGCTGTCGCTGGCGATCGACCGCAAGCAGGTGATCGAGCACGTCATGAACGGCAAGGCGCGCATGCCGCATCCGTTCGCGACCTTCGCCTACACCGACTTCTTCAGCGCCGACCGCTGGGGCAAGTGGGCGGCCGAGGCCTTCCGTTACGACCCCGACCTGGCGAAGAAGATCCTCGCCGAGGAAGGCTATCCCGACGGCTTCGAGCTGAAGTTCGCCAACGTCGCGTTGCCCGGCACGCAGTTCATGATCGACATCGGCACCGCCATCGCCGACATGTGGACCAAGGTCGGCGTCAAGGTGACGCTCAAGCACTACGAGTGGGGCGCCTTCCCGCCGATGGAGCGCGGCGACCAGGCGCCGCTGATCGGCTGGGCCTCGATGTACCGCACGGCCGGCCGGCCCGACGCGCCGTGGCGCTACAACGGCGCCTTCTCGCCCGAGAGCACGCAGCGCCTGCTGGGCACCAAGGACCAGTGCGACGCGACCTGCCAGGAGTTCGTCAAGACCTACAAGGCGCTGACCGACGAGCTCGACAGGGACAAGCGCACGGCGCTGACCGACAAGATGGTCGAGCTGGTCTCCAACACCTGGACGGTGATTCCGATCATCGAGGGCATGGGCTACTACGCCATCAACACCAAGATGGTCGGCCAGTTCGAGGCCATCGCCGGCCGCCACGAGCTGGGCGACGTCTTCGAGCGCATCCCGCGCCCGGAGCAGAAGGCGTGGACGAAGAAGTGAACCGGAGGGTGTTTCGAGCTGCTCTGTCATCCCGAGCGCAGCGAGGGATCCAAGGGCGGCCTAGATCCCTCGCTGCGCTCGGGATGACAGCCTGCAAACTGAGGCACGGGCTCAGGCGATGAAGCGGTTCATCGCGCGACGGCTGATGCAGGGCGTGGTCCTGCTGGTGATGGTCGCGACGATTGTGTTCTTCCTCGGGCGGCTGACCGGCAACCCGGTCGACCTGATGCTGCCCGAGGACGCCACCGCGGAGGACCGCGAGGCGCTGATCAAGACGCTGGGGCTGGACGGCTCGCTGCTCGACCAGTTCGTCGTCTTCGTCGTCAAGGCGGTCCAGGGCGATCTCGGCAACTCGATCCGCATGAAGCAGCCGGCGGTCCAGGCGTTCTTCGACCGCCTGCCCAACACGCTGATCATCATCCCGTGGGCGCTGCTGCTGGGCATGGTGGCCGGCATACCGCTGGGCGTGCTGGCGGCGCTCAATCGCGGCGGCCTGCTCGACAGATTCGCCGGAACGGTCGCGGTGCTGGGCGTCGCCATGCCCAGCTTCTGGCTGGGCGTGCTGCTGATCTACGTCTTCAGCGTCGAGCTCGGCTGGCTGCCGTCGAGCCGCATGGGCGGGCCGGAGCACTTCGTGCTGCCGGTGATCACGCTGGGCACCTTCCTGGTCGCCGGCTTCATGCGCATCACCCGCTCGGCGATGCTCGAGGTCATGGAGAGCGAGTTCGTCAAGCTGGCGCGCATCAAGGGCCTGGCCGAGTCCGTGGTGATCTGGAAGCACTGCCTGCGCAACGCGCTGATCCCGGTGCTGACCCTGTGGGGCGTGTTCGTCGGCAACCTGATCACCGGCGCCATCGTCACCGAGACGGTGTTCGCCTGGCCGGGCATCGGGCGGCTGACCTACGAGGCCGTGATCTACCGCGACTTTCCGCTGCTGCAGGCGGTGATCATCCTGAAGTCCATCCTCATCCTCTCCATCAACCTCGGCGTCGACATCCTCTACGCCTATGTGGATCCGAGGATCCGGCTGGCATGAGTCCACTTCGTCATCCTGAGCGAATCGAAGGATCTCGCGGTATTGCGGTCGGATCGATGCGCCGTGTCCGTTCGCAGCACCGCGAGGTCCCTCGCTGCGCCCAGGACGACGGAGGAGAATTCCCATGGCCGTGATCGACCGTCCGCAGGACGTCGCGGCACCCGCGGCCGACGCGCCGCGGCCGTTCTGGCGCTCGCTGCTGACCTTGCGCGGCGGCGCCGGCGTGCGGCGCACGGCGCGGGTGCCGTGGATCCCGATCGTCATCATCTCGGTCATCGTCATCATGGCGCTCTTCGCGCCGCTGCTGGCGCCGCATTCGCCGATCGACCAGACATTGCGCGACAAGATGCTGCCGCCGGTCTGGATGGAGGGCGGCAAGGACAAGTACCTGCTGGGCACCGACCATTTCGGCCGCGACATCCTGAGCCGCCTGATCCACGGCGCGCGGGTCAGCCTGCTCGTGGCGCTGCTGGCGCTGACGGCGGGCGGCGGGGTCGGCCTGCTGATCGGCATCGTATCGGGCTATGTCGGCGGCAAGGTCGACGCCGTCCTCATGCGCCTGGTCGACGCCGCCTTCACCTTCCCGGCGATCCTCTTCGCGCTGCTGCTCGCGGTGACCATGGGGCAGGGGCTGGGCACGCTGGTGGCGGCGATCTCGCTGCTCCTGTGGGCGAGCTTCGCGCGCGTCATCCGCGGCGAGGTGCTGGCGCTGCGGCAACGCGACTTCGTGGCGCTCGCCAAGGTGCGTGGATGCTCCTCGCTGCGCATCATGCTCACCCACATCCTGCCCAACGTGCTCAACACCTTCATGGTGCTGGTGACGCTCAACATCGGCGTGGTGATCATCGCCGAGGCGTCGCTGTCGTTCCTCGGCGCCGGCATCCCGCCGCCGACGCCGACCTGGGGGCTGATGATCTCCGAGGGGCGCGGGCGCATCGCCGAGGCATGGTGGGTGGCGCTGATCCCCGGCATCGCCATCACGCTGCTGGTGCTGTCGGTGAACCTCTTCGGCGACTGGCTGCGCGACAGGCTGGATCCGAGGTTGCGTCAGCTATGAGCAGGGGCCGTGCGCAGACCATCCTCGACGTCCGCGACCTGCACACCCACTTCTTTCTCCGCCGCGGCGTGGTGAAGGCCGTCGACGGTGTGAGCTTCACCCTGCGGCGCGGCGAGGTGCTGGGGCTGGTGGGCGAATCGGGCTGCGGCAAGAGCCTGACCGCGCTGTCGCTGATGCGCCTGCTGCCCAAGGGCGCCGCGCGCACCGTGCAGGGCGAGATCATCCTCGACGGCGAGAACATCCTGAAGCGCACGCCGGCGCAGATGCGCGAGATCCGCGGGCGCAAGATCTCGATGGTGTTGCAGGACCCGCAGACCTCGCTCAATCCGGTGTTCTCCGTCGGCGACCAGCTGCGCGAGGCGATCGTGCGCCGCGCGCCGGCGAAGCTGAAGGAGGTGATGAAGCAGGCCGTCGCCGCCCTGCGCCGCGTCGACATCGCCGCGCCCGAGGAGCGCATCGGCCAGTATCCGCACCAGATGTCGGGCGGCATGAAGCAGCGCGTGGTGGGCGCCATCGCCATCTCCGGCGAGCCCGAGGTGCTGATCGCCGACGAGCCGACCACGGCGCTCGACGTCACCATCCAGCTGCAGTACCTCAAGCTGCTCAAGCGCCTGCAGCGCGAGAACGGCATGGCGATCCTGTTCATCACCCACGATTTCGGCGTCGTGGCGCGCATGTGCGACCGCGTCGCCGTCATGTACGCCGGACGCATCGTCGAATGCGGGCCGGTGCGGCAGATCTTCGAGGCGCCGCAGCATCCCTATACCCGCGCGCTGATCGCCTCGGTGCCCAAGATGACCGGCGCCCGCGGCAGGCTCACCGCGATCGACGGCCAGCCGCCCTCGCTGATGGACCTGCCGGTGGGCTGCCGCTTCGCCTCGCGCTGCGCCCATGTCGAGCGGCGCTGCCTGGAAGAGTATCCCGGCACTACACGGATCGGCGCCGACCACACCGCCGACTGCTGGAAGATCGGCTCGATCTGAATGGCGTGGGTTGCCACTCCCTCTCCCCGCTTGCGGGGAGAGGGTCGGGGTGAGGGGCTGCATCGAGTGGCGCACGACCGTCGTGCTCAACCACAATCGACCCCTCACCCCAACCCTCTCCCCGCGAGCGGGGAGAGGGAGGAAGAGACCGGAGCCATCCTTGCCAAGGCGCTCGGTGGGTTGCAGTCTGCCGTCCGGGTAAGCGTACGCGTCGTGTCCCTGCGTAGTAGCCAGAACATCAAAGGGAGGAACACATGAGGGTGGCAACACTTGCCGTCGCCGCGACGCTGTCGCTGGGGATCGGCGTGGCCGGCGCCCAGCAGACCGTGCGCACGGCGACGTCGTGGCCGGGCGGACCGCATCTCGAGCAGTTCGCGCAGGGCTTCGCCAAGCAGGCCGACGCGCTGACCGGCGGCAAGGTGAAGTTCCAGATCTTTCCCGCCGGCACCATCGGCAGCCCGCTGAAGATCACCGAGTCGGTGCAGAAGAAGGTGGCGCCGGCCGGTCACACCTGGTCGGGCTACGACTGGGGCATCGACAAGGCCGCGGCGATCTTCGGCGGCTATGTCGGCTCGCCGCCTGCCGAGGCGCTGCTGCACTGGATCTATGCCGGCGGCGGCATCGACCTGTGGAAGCAGTGGCGCATGGAGAAGTTCGGCATCGTCGCGCTGCCCTGCGGGTCGCACTCCGACGAGATCCACATGCACTCGCGCAAGCCGGTCCGCACGATCGAGGACCTCAAGGGCCTGAAGCTGCGCACCTCGGGGGCGTGGGCCGAAGTTGCCACCATGCTGGGCGCCTCGACGGTGATCCTGCCCGGCGGCGAGGTCTATCCGGCGCTCGAGCGCGGCGTCGTCGACGCCATCGAGTGGGCCACGCCGGGCATCAACCACAGCCTCGGCTTCCACAAGGTCGCCAAGTACATCATCCTGCCGGGCGTGCATCAGCCCGGCGCCGTCCTCGAGTGCGTCTTCGACAAGGCGCTGTGGGAGGGCTTTGACGCCAACACAAGGCGCCAGCTCGAGGCGGCGGCCAAGATGTCGACCATCGAGTCGTGGATGAACATCAACATGATGGATGCCGACGCGCTCGAGAAATACAAGACCGAGGGCGTCGAGATCATCCGCGTCGAGCAGTCCTACCTCGACGGCGTCGCCAAGGCGACGCGCGAGTGGGAGGACAAGTACATCGCCGCCGACGGCGGCTGGTTCAAGAAGGTCGTCGAGCACCAGCGCGCCTTCATGGCGCGGTGGAAGCCCTCGACGCAGTACCGGACGGAGTTCCGGTAGGACCCGTCGCTCTTGCCTTCCCCCGGAGGGGGAAGGTGCCCGAAGGGCGGAAGGGGGATGTCGAAGCCGGACACCGGTTTCGTCGAGACATCCCCCTTCCGTCGCGCTGCGCGCGCCACCTTCCCCCTCCGGGGGAAGAAGTGAGCGCGGGGAGGACAGCCCGGCATGCGTGCATTGGTGCGGACGGTCGACGGCCTGAGTCGCTTCTTCGGGGCGCTGGCGGCGCTGCTGGTGATCGTCCTCGTCGTGCTGATGCTCTACGACGTGGTGATGCGCTACGTCTTCGACGCGCCGACGATCTGGGGCAACGACCTCAACACCTGGCTGATGGGCGCCTCGTTCGTGCTGTCGATCGCCTACGCCATGTCGACCGACAGCCACGTGCGCGTCGACCTGCTGTACGACCGCCGCACGCGGCCGCGCATCCGCTACTTCGACCTGGCCGGGCTGACGCTGATCGTGCTGCCGACCGTGGCCTTCCTCTCGTGGGGCCTGTACGACCATTTCCTGAGCGCACTGAAGAGCGGCGAGCGCTCCGGCACGGGCGGCTGGAACCCCATCACCTGGCCATTCAAGCTCGTGATGTTCGTCGGCTTCGCGATCTTCACGCTGCAGATCCTCGCCGAGATCATCAAGCGGATCGCCTCGCTCTCCGGCAAGCCCTTCGAGCCGCCGGAGGAGGCCGCGGATGGGCATGGCGTTTAGATCCTCCTGTCATCCCGAGCGCAGCGAGGGATCTTTCATGGCCGCAAGGATCCCTCGCTGCGCTCGGGATGACAGGCGGCCGTTGAGCGGCGTCGCATGAGCTCGCTGTGGATGTTCCCGGCGCTGATCGCCGCCATCCTCACCGGCTTCCCGGTGGCGCTGGCCATGATGTCGCTGGCGGTGATCTTCGGCGTGCAGTCGTTCGGTCTCGAGGGCCTGCAGTACCAGTTCATCCAGAAGATCGAGGAGACAGCGACGGCGCAGGTGCTGGCCGCCGTGCCGCTGTTCATCTTCATGGGCGCGATGTTCCAGGCTTCGGGCATCGCCTCGCGCCTGTTCGACGCCATCCACATGTGGACGCGGCGCGTGCCCGGCGGCATGGCCGTGGGCACCGTGCTGATGTGCGTGATCTTCGCCGCCACCTCGGGCGTGGTCGGCGCCACCGAGACGGTGGTCGGCCTGCTGGCGATCCCGGCGATGCTGCGCTACGGCTACTCGAAGAGCCTGATCTCGGGCACGATCTGCGCCGGCGGCTCGCTCGGCACCATCATCCCGCCCTCGGTGCTGGCCGTGGTCATCGGCCCGGTCGCCAGCGCCTCGGTCGGCAACATCATGCTGGGCATGTTCGTGCCCGGCTTCATGCTGGCGCTGGCCTACATCATATACATCGTGATCCTGTGCACCCTGAAGCCGGAATACGGCCCGCGCCTGCCGAAAGCGGCCGACGAGCCCCCGCTGGGCGCCAAGCTGCTGCTCACCGGCAAGGTGCTGGTACCGCCGGTGGTGGTGATCGTCGCCGTGCTCGGCTCGATGATGGCCGGCATCGCCACGCCGACCGAGGCATCCGCGACGGGCGCGCTGGGCACCGTGCTGCTGGCGGTGGCCTACAGGCGGCTGTCCTGGACGGTGCTGGTCGACTCCACCATGCGCACCGTGCGCATCACGGCGATGATCCTGACCATCGTCGTCTGCGGCCAGATGTTCGCCGCCGTCTTCGTCGGCTCGGGCGGGCTGATCATCCTGCAGGAGTTCCTGGCGGAGTTCGCCGTCGGCAAGTGGGGCCTGCTGTTCCTCGTCATGTTCATCGTCTTCGTCGCCGGCTTCATGCTCGAGCCGCTGGTGGTCATCCTGATGGTGGTGCCGATCACCGCGCCACTGATCGAGGCGGCGGGCTTCGACAAGGTGTGGTTCTGCGTGCTGTTCCTGGTGATGCTGCAGACCGGCTACCTCACGCCGCCGATGGCGCCGTCGATCTTCTACCTGCGCGGCATTGCGCCGCCGGAAATCACCCTGCGCCACATGTATTTCGGCATCTGGCCCTTCATCGGCATCCAGCTGCTGGTCATCACCCTGCTGGTCTGGCAGCCCAGGATCGTCACCTGGCTGCCCGATGCAGTGCTGACAGGCGTCCGTTGAGGTCGACAGCCATGCCGATTCGCTGCACTCTTCGTCGTCATGAGCGCTGAACCGCTGCTGCGTGTCGAGAACGTGCGCAAGCACTTCGCCTTCACCAAGGGCATCCTGCTGTCGCGGACGCTGGGCCATGTGAAGGCGGTGGACGACATCTCCTTCGACATCCGGGCCGGCGAGACTTTGGGTCTCGTGGGTGAATCCGGCTGCGGCAAGACCACGACCTCGCGCATGATCCTCAACCTCGAGGAGCCGACCGAGGGCCGGATCCTGCTCGAGGGCGAGCCGATCCACGGCCTGCGGGGCAACGACCTGAGATCCTATCGCACCAAGGTGCAGGCGGTGTTCCAGGACCCGTGGTCGTCGCTCAACCCGCGCATGACGGCCGGCCGCATCATCGCCGAGTCGCTGATCGTCACCAGATGGGGCGACAAGGAGAAGATCGCCGCGCGCGTCGCCGAGCTCCTGAAACAGGTCGGCCTGCGGCCCGACCAGGCGCAGCAATACCCGCACGAATTCTCCGGCGGGCAGCGCCAGCGCGTGGCGCTGGCGGCGGCGCTGGCCTCGTCGCCCAAGCTGATCGTGCTCGACGAGCCGGTCTCGGCGCTCGACGTGTCGATCCGCGCGCAGATGATGAACCTGCTGAAGGACATCCAGGCCGAGGGCAACGTCGCCTACCTGCTGGTGGCGCACGATCTCGCCACGGTCCGGCACATGTCCGACCACACGGTGGTGATGTATCTCGGCAAGATCGTCGAGAAGGCGCCGACGCCCGACCTGTTCGACGACGTGCGCCATCCCTACACCAAGGCGCTGTTCTCCGCCGTGCTGATCGCGCGCGCCAACCAGCAGGACGAGGAGATCGAGCTGAAGGGCGAGGTGCCGTCGCCGCTCAATCCGCCCTCGGGCTGCCGCTTCCACACGCGCTGTCCCTACGTCATGCCGCGCTGCTCGCAGGAGGAGCCGCCGCTGCGCGACGTCACGCGCGGCCACGCCGTGGCCTGTCATTTGTACTAGCTGTCATTCCGAGCGTAGCGAGGAACCTTTCAGGATCCTTCGCTACGCTCGGAATGACAGAAGGGGAGGAGTATCCGTATGCCGCATGGTCCGTTGCAGGGCGTCAAGGTCGTGTCGTGCTCGACGGCACAGGCGGGAACCGTGCCCTACATGCTGATGGCCGATCTCGGCGCCGACGTGATCAAGATCGAGACGCCCGACGGCGGCGACGGCTCGCGGCGCATGACCGTGCTGCCCGGCATGGCCAGCACCTTCTTCGAGACCAACAATCGCGGCGTGAAGAGCGTCACCCTGAACCTCAAGGAGCCCGAGGGCCGCGCCATCCTGCACAAGCTGGTCGCCGAGGCCGACATCTTCGGCCAGAACTTCCGGCCCAGCGCGGCCGAGCGCAACGGCTTCGGCTACGAGGAGCTGCGCAAGATCAACCCGAGGCTGGTCTACGTCTCGATCTCCGGTTACGGCACCAAGGGCCCGAACGGCCATCTGCCCGGCACCGATTCGATGGCGCAGGCGCTGGGCGGCATCGCCGAGGCCTACTCGATGCCCGGCCTGCCGATGCGCACCGGCATCGCCTCGGTGGCCGACGAGAGCTGCGCCATGCTGGCCTTCGGCGGCGCGCTGGCGGCGCTGACGCATGCGCGCGCCACGGGGCAGGGGCAGAAGATCGAGCTGTCGCTGCTCGGCGCGGTGATCCGCCTGATGGGCTGGACCTTCACTACGACGATGTGGCGCAATCAGAATCCGGTCACCGGCCAGGCGCGCATCACCGGCACGCCGGCGCGGCCCGGCATCAGCGCCAGCTTCAACGACAAGGACGGCAAGCCGCTGGTCTTCCAGCTCACCGGGCCGGAGAACTGGGCCGACGCGATGAAGGGCCTGGGATTCCACGAGCGCATCAAGGAGGCCGGCTTCGAGAATCTCGGCGTCATCATCGACAACGACGACAAGCGCATCGAGCTGCTCGCGCTGCTCGACAGCCTGTTCGCCACCGGCTCGCGCGACGTCTGGGTCAAGAAGCTGCGCGACGCAGACATCGTCTCGGCGCCGATCAACACCTTGCTCGAGGCGTCGAACGACCCCGACGTGATCGCCAACGGCTACGTCACGCATGTCGAGTACCCCAAGCTCGGCAAGAGCCTGAAGGTGCACGGCACGCCCTGGCAGTTCTCCGAGACGCCGGCCAGGCCCGGCATCGCTCCCGAGTTGGGCGAGCACAACGAGCAGGCGCTGCTCGCGATCGGCTACAGCAAGGAGCAGATCGCCGATCTGAAGGCGCGCAAGATCATCTGATGCTTCAATTCCTTCCCCCGGAGGGGGAAGGTGCCCGAAGGGCGGAAGGGGGATGTCGATGACGGACTCCTACCTTCGCCTTTAACATTCCTTTCCGTGAGCGCGTCGCGCTGCGCCCTGCCAACCGTAGGGGCGGAAATGGACAGGTGAATTCAAGCCGTTAGGCTCCGGATATGTCCCCATCCGGAGCCCCCCGTACTGCGTCCTGAAAAAATCCCCGCTTGTCCGAACACAGGAAAAAGAGTATGTGCTCACTCATTATGAACGGTGTTAAATTATGACCTCGCTGTACGCGCTCAAGCCGCGCTTCCAGGCGCTGCTGCGGCCGATGGTCGGCGGGCTGGCGCGGGCGGGGGTGCGCGCCAATCAGGTGACCGTGGCGGCGGCGCTGGGCTCGATCGCCGTGGGCGTCATGGCGCTCGTGTGGGGCAGGGCGATGCCCTGGCTCTTCCTGCTGATCCCGGCCTGGTTCCTGGTCCGCATGGCGCTGAACGCCGCCGACGGCATGCTGGCGCGCGAGTTCGGGCAGAAGAGCGCGCTGGGCGCCTATCTCAACGAGCTTTGCGATGTCGTGGCCGACGCCGCGCTCTACATCCCGTTCATCCATGGCATTCCATGGGGGCTGCCGGGCGTCGGCGCGGTCGTCTTCCTCGCCACAATGAGCGAGTTCGCCGGTGTGCTGGGCACCATGGTGGGCGGCGAGCGCCGCTACGACGGGCCGATGGGCAAGAGCGACCGCGCGCTGGTCTTCGGCGCGCTGGGCGCCTGGGTCGGGCTGGGCGGCGCGACGCCGGACTGGCTCGGATTGCTATGGGCGGTGGTCTCGGTGCTGATTGCCTGGAACATCGTCAACCGCGTCCGAGCCGGCCTGGCATCGGCGAAACCATAGCCAACGATAGAAAGTGCCCGAGGCCACCATGCGCATCGCGCAGGAAAAGACGTTTGCCACCCATGACGGCGTCGCGCTGTTCTACCGCCACTGGCCGGCGGAGGGCACGCCGCGCGGTGCCGTCATCCTGCTGCATCGCGGGCACGAGCATTCCGGCCGCGTCGCGCACTTGGCCGACGAGCTCGACCTCCAGGACTTCGCCTTCTTCGCCTGGGACGCGCGCGGCCACGGCTGTTCGCCGGGTGCGCGCGGCGACAGCCCGAGCTTCGCGGCCTCGGTGCGCGACCTGCAGGTCTTCGTCGAGCATATCGCGGCGACCTACGGCATCGCCGCGCAGGACATGGCGGTGGTGGCGCAGAGCGTCGGCGCCGTGCTGGCGGCGACCTGGGCGCACGACTACGCGCCGCGCATCCGCTGCATGGTGCTGGCGTCGCCCGCGTTCAAGGTAAAGCTCTACGTGCCCTTCGCGCGCCCGGCGCTGAAGCTGCTGGAGAGCCTGTGGCCGGGCCGCTTCGTCAACAGCTACGTCAAGCCCAGGCTGCTGACCCACGATCCCGAGCGCATCGCGTCCTACGAGACCGACGAGCTGGTGACGCGCGCCATCTCGGTGAAGATCCTCACCCAGCTCTACGAGGCGGCCGAGCGCGTGGTGGCCGACGCCCGTGCCATCACCGTGCCGACACAGGTGCTGATCTCCGGCGCCGACTGGGTGGTGCATGCCGGACCGCAGCACAAATTCTTCGAGGAGCTCGGCACGCCAACCAAGGAGCGCCGCGTGCTGCCTGGCTTCTATCACGACACCCTGGGCGAGCGGGACCGCTCCTCGGCCGTGGGCCATGCGCGCCGCTTCATCCTCGATCGCTTCTTCGAGAAGCCCGGCCGCCCGTCGCTGCTCGAGGCTGATCGGTGGGGCCACACGCGCGACGAGGCCGATCGTCTCGCGACGCCGCTGTCGCTGGGCACCGCGCGCGGCATCTACTGGGCGATGACGCGCTTCTGGCTGAAGGTCGGCGGGCTGTTCTCGCGCGGCATCAAGGTCGGCCACCGGACCGGCTTCGATTCCGGCTCGAGCCTCGACTATGTCTATCGCAATACGCCGGAAGGGCTGGGGCCGATCGGCCGGCTGGTCGACAGGATCTACCTGTACTCGATCGGGTGGCGCGGCATCCGCCAGCGCAAGGTGCATGCCGAGGAGATGATCCGCGCGGCCATGGCCAGGCTGCGCGAGCAGGGCCGTCCGGTGCACATCCTCGACATCGCCGCCGGCCACGGCCGCTACGTGCTGGAGGCGCTGACCGAGGGCGTGCAGCGTCCGGACTCGATCCTGCTGCGCGACTACAGCCCGATCAATGTCGAGGCGGGTCAGAAGCTCATCCATAGCAAAGCATTGCAGGACGTCGCCCGTTTCGTGCAGGCCGACGCGTTCTCGACCGCCAGCTTCCAGGGTATCGACCCGGCGCCGACCCTGGGCATCGTTTCGGGTCTCTACGAACTGTTCCCCGAGAACGAGCTGGTGCGCCGCTCGCTGGCCGGCATGGCCAGCGCCATCCCCGAGGGCGGCTATCTCGTCTACACCGGCCAGCCCTGGCATCCGCAGCTCGAGCTGATCGCGCGTGCGCTGACCAGCCATCGCCAGGGTCAGGCCTGGGTGATGCGCCGCCGCACCCAGGAGGAGATGGACCAGCTCGTCGCCGAGGCCGGCTTCGAGAAGATCGACCAGCGCATCGACGGCTGGGGCATCTTCACCGTCAGCCTCGCGCGCAGGCGGGGTGCGGCGTGAGTGGGGACACAACTCATCCTTCCCCCGGAGGGGGAAGGTGGCGCGCGCAGCGCGACGGAAGGGGGATGCCGCAACGAAATCGGTGTCCGTCTTCGACATCCCCCTTCCGCCCTTCGGGCACCTTCCCCCTCCGGGGGAAGGCAGGTTCATGATGACCACCCGTCCCTGGCGCAAGGCGCTGCTGTGGCTGGCGATCACGGCGGTGTTCTTCTACGCCAGCTATGGCGGCGCCAATTGGCTCGCCAGCCGGCGCAGCGATGTCGGCTTTGTCGTGCTCGACTGGGAGCGCCACATCCCGTTCCTCGCCTGGAGCATCCTGCCGTACTGGTCGATCAACGCCTTCTACGCCGCCTCGTTCTTCGTCTGCCGCGACGAGGAGGAACTCGCCATCCAGGTGCGCCG
This sequence comes from Alphaproteobacteria bacterium, assembly GCA_019635875.1. Classification (NCBI taxonomy): domain Bacteria; kingdom Pseudomonadati; phylum Pseudomonadota; class Alphaproteobacteria; species Alphaproteobacteria bacterium. Next base: position 87,799 of record JAHBYP010000011.1, on the reverse strand, counting down.
CCTGCTGACGGCGCAGATCGTCGCGGTGCTCTGCTTCGTGCTCTTCCCGCTGCGCATGACCTTCGAGCGGCCGCTGGTCGACGGCGTGCCCGGCTTCCTGTTCGAGGTGCTGGGCGGCTTCGACAAGCCGTTCAACCAGGCGCCCTCGCTGCACGTCGCGCTGTCGGTGGTGCTGGCCGATTTCTACGCCCGCCATGTCGGCCCGCGCTGGCGCTGGCTGATCCATCTGTGGTTCGCGATCGTCGCGGCCTCGGTGCTGACGACCTGGCAGCATCACTTCATCGACCTGCCGACCGGCGCGCTGCTGGGCGTGCTGGTCCTGTGGCTCTGGCCGTGGCACGCGCGCTCGCCGCTGCATCGCCCGGTCCTCACGCCGATCCCGCGCCGCCGCGTGCTGGCGCTGCGCTACTCGCTCGCGGCCATCGCCACCGCTGCCGCGGCGCTGGCGCTGGGCGGCGCGGGATACTGGCTGCTGTGGCCGGCCCTGTCGCTCGCCCTCGTCGGCGCCGCCTACGCCCTGCTCGGCGCCGCGGCCTTCCAGAAGGGCGGCGACGGCCGGCAGGGCGTGGCGGCGTGGCTGCTCTTCCTGCCCTATCGCGTCGGCGCCTGGATCAACGCGCGTCTGTGGACGCGGCGCGATCCTCCGGCGGTGCATGTCGCCGACGGCGTCTGGATCGGCCGCATGCCGCTTCGGCACGAGCTCGCGGCGCTGCCGACGCGGCGCGTCGTCGATCTCTGCGCCGAGCTGCCGGCACCGCGCGGGCTGGAAATCGTCCACGCCCATCCCACCCTCGATCTCGTGCCGCTCGAGCGCGCGGCGCTGGAGCGGGCGGCGGCGGCGATCGAGGCGCTGCGCCGCGACGGTCCGGTGCTGGTGGTCTGCGCCCTGGGCTATGGCCGCAGCGCCGCCGCGATCGCCGCCTGGCTGCTGCAAAGCGGCCGCGCCGCCGACGCGGCCCAGGCGGTGGCGATGGTGCGCGCCGCCAAGCCGCGCATCATGCTCGATGCCGGCGCGTTCGTGCCGGCCGTGGCGGCGCCATGAGCGAGGAGACGCTGGCCGACCTGCTCGACCAGGGCCGCCTGATCCACGGCATCGCCGGACCGCTCACCGTGGCGGGCGCGATCGCCGTGCCCGTCCTGTCGCTGCTGTCGAAGCCGCCGGCCATCGTGCTCGTGGCCATCTCGGTCTCCGTCGCGCTCGGCCTGGCCGAGACGCTGCTGGCGCTGCGCGTGGGCTTCGACGCTGCCGCCCTGCGCCGCATGGCCGGTCACCAGGACGGCGCCTCGCGTTTCGACGCGGCGCTCGCGGCCCTGGGCCTGGCGGGGGCGGAGCGCGCCGGCCGGCCGATGGCCGATCGCTCCAGAGGCTGCCTGCGCCTGCTGCGCCTGCAGGCGGTCGCCGCCATACTGCAGGTCGCGGCGCTGCTCGGCGCCGGGTGGATGGCGGCGATCTGATGCAGCGCACGTTCCTCGAAGAAGCCGCCGCCACGCTGGTCATCGAGGCGGCGCGACTGGCCACCGGCGCGCGGCCGCTGTGGCAGGGCTGCGCGCCGGAGATCCGCCAGCGCGTCTATTTCGCCAACCATACCAGCCATGGCGATTTCGTGCTGCTGTGGGCCTCGCTGCCGCGCGCCATCCGGCGCACGACGCGGCCGATCGCCGGCGAGGATTACTGGTACGCCACGAAGGCGCGGCGCTGGGTGGTCGACCGCGTCTTCCGCGCCGTCACCATCCCGCGGACGGGCGGCGGGCGCGAGGCGGTCGAGCGCATGCGCGCGGCGCTCGAGGAGGGCTCCTCGCTGATCGTCTTCCCCGAGGGCACCCGCAACATGACCGACCAGAAGCTGCTGCCGCTGCGCAACGGCCTGTTCTGGCTGGCGCATATGCGGCCGGACGTCGAATGCGTGCCGGTGTGGATCGCCAACCTCAACCGTGTGCTGCCCAAGGGCGAGTTCCTGCCCATCCCGCTGCTCTGCACCGTCACCTTCGGCGCGCCGCTGACGTTGCGGCCCGAGGAGACGCGCGAGGCCTTCCTCGCGCGCGCCCGCGAGGCGCTGCTGTCGCTGGCGCCGCGCCATCTCGGCTCGGGCTCGGGCGCGGCGGTGGAGAGCGCGCCGTGAGCGCCACCGAGCACACCGTCGTTCTGTTCCTCGGCGTCGGCGTCCTGCTGCTGATCGCCACGGCGGTCGGCATGGTGCTCGACCGCCGCGCGTACGCACGCGGTGTCGTCAGCCCGACGATCGAGAACCTCAACGCCCGCATCCGCGCCTGGTGGGTGATGGTGGCGTTCATGGGTGTCGCCGTGCTGCTGGGCAGCATCGCCATCATCGTGCTGGTGGCGATCTGCTCGTTCCTGGCGCTGCGCGAGATGCTGACGCTCGTCCAGACGCGCCACGCCGATCACTTCGTGCTGGCCGGCATCTTCTTCATCGTGTTGCCGGCGCAGTACGTGCTGATCGCCATCGACTGGTACGGGCTCTACTCGATCTTCATCCCGGTCTACGCCTTCCTCGTCGCGCCGATCATCGCCGTGCTGCGCGGCGATACCACGCGTTTCCTCGAGCGCATCTCGGAGACGCAGTGGAGCATGATGGTCTGCGTCTACTGCATCTCCCACGTGCCGGCGATCATGATGCTGCCGATCCCCGGCTACGAGGGCCGCCAGTTCCTGCTGGTCGCCTTCCTGGTGATCGTCGTGCAGTCGAGCGACGTGCTGCAATACGTCTGGGGCAAGCTGTTCGGCCGCCGCAAGATCGCGCCTTCGCTGTCGCCGTCGAAGACCGTCGAGGGCTTCCTGGGCGGCGTCGCCAGCGCCACCGCGCTCGGTGGCGCGCTGTGGTGGATCACGCCGTTCAGCGTGTTCGACGCCGGGCTGCTGGCCTTGATCATCTGCCTGATGGGCTTCTGCGGCGGCCTGGTGATGTCGGCGATCAAGCGCGACCTCGGCGTCAAGGACTGGGGCAACCTGATCGAGGGCCACGGCGGCATCCTCGACCGGCTCGATTCGGTGATCTTCGCCGCCCCGATCTTCTTCCACATCACGCGCTACTGGTGGACGCCGTGACGACACGCGTAGGGGTGGAAATACTGCCTCTCTCCGTAGGACCAAAGCCCCGTCGGCGACACTCGTAGGGGTTCAAATCGGCTTCCCACACGCCCTGTCATAGCCTTCCCGCTGGGGCACGGCGAGTCTTGCGCGCTCGATCCACGGCGCCGCGCCGTGCCCCGATGAAGCGGAACGCGCATGGCCGGCAGAATCCGGATCCCACCCTACAAGCCGCTTGGCGTGAGCACGCAGGCCGTGCCGGGCGGCGGCTACCTCGCCATCGACGCCATCGCCGGCCAGTTCGGCCCCTCGCCGATGCTGCAATTCGGCCTGCAGGCCGCCGAAGGCGCCGCCGGCGTCGCTACCGTGCTGTCCGAGCACCTCGCCGGCGACAACGAAGCCATCGTCAAGGGCGCCGATGCGCGCCTGGGCGAGACCGAGCAGGCGCTGCTGTTCGATCCGACCAGCGGCTACCTCAACCTGCAAGGCCAGGACGCGCTGACGCAGGCGCCGGCTGTCATCGACGCCTACCGCGAGGCGCAGGCACGCGAGATGGCGACGATGTCCGACGACGACCAGCGCCAGATGCTGCACGACCTCAGCGAGCGCCGGCTGGCGAGCTTCAGCACCCAGGTCGAGCGCCACAGCGCCGCCGAGCGCATCCGCTGGTACGACGAGGCCGGCGAACGGCGCATCGCGCAGATGCAGGCCGACGCCCGTCTGCACTGGAGCGACGACGCCATGCTGCGCCGCGCCCTGGGCACGACGCGCGCGGAGGTGCGCGAGCAGGCCGAGCGCCATGGCTGGGACTCCGCACTGACCGAGGCGACGCTGCGCCGGCAGACCAGTCGCACGCTGGTGGCGGCGATCGAGGCGGCGGTCGAGCGCGACCCTGAACGCGCGCGCTCCCTGCACACGCGCTACGAACAGCATATCGAGGCATCAGACCGAGCCGCCCTCGACGCGTTGCTTGCCGAAGCGCAGACGCGCGAGCACACCCGCCAGGCGAGCGCGGCAATCCTGAACGCCACGCCTCCGGACGGCGAATCGTCGGTGCCACAGTGGCGCCTGCGGCAGGCCGAGGCGATCGCCGATCCGGCGGTGCGCGCCGCCACCATCCGCACCCTGCACAGCGCCGCCGCGGCCGACGCGGCGCACGCCCGGACCCTGGCCGATCAGGTGCTGGCACGCGTGCTGCAGGACGATCTGACCGACCCGACGCAGATCCCGATCCGTGACTGGGTGAAACTCGACGCCGACCATCGCCAGGCGATCGAGACCCGCCTCGACCACAACGCACGCGGCACCGAGCCGGCGCCAAACCCTGCTCTGGTCGACGAGCTGGCGACCGAGATGACCGAGGCGCCGCACGCCTTCGTGCGCCGCGACCTCGTCCCCGCTGTCGCGCATCTGCCGCTGCCGCAGTGGCGGCGCTTCCGCGACTGGCAGGCCGGCATCCGGCGCAACGATCCCACAACCGAGGACCAGCTCTACGCCATCAAGCGCGGCTTGCAACTCGCCGCGAAGCTGCTGCCCACGGACACGTCCGACAGCGTCACCAACTATCGTGCGATGTTGGTCGAGGAGATCGACACGTCACGAAGGGTCAACGGCACGAGCCCGGACGACGGCGCCATCCGGGATATGGTGGAACGTTCGCTCCCTCCGGCGTCGATCTACAGCATCAGGTTTCCGTTCGACCCTCAAAGCAACCCACCCCTACACCCGGCCAGGCTACCGGTACCAAGGCGCATGGAACAGCAGGCAATCGAATTGCTCCAGCTCCTATGGTTACTTCTGAGGGGCATCACGATTGGCCTGAAAAAAGATCAGGAAACATGGCCCCCGGGCCGATCCCATATGCCGGTGCCGCCGCCACCGGTCGATGGCTGGCCATCGGAGAGGATGACCTCGGTTCCCAACGTACCGGAGGTCGATAGTCGGGCCGAACCGTCGGATCGCCGCGATATGCTGCCGGCCGATCTCGTGGAGGAACTGAAGAAACCCGAGACGTTCCCGCAGGCCGTACCGGCGCAGCCACCCGAGGGATACACGCCCGTCCCACCGCCGCTGCCTCTGCCGGGGCTTGTGCCGCCCGAGCTACCGCCGTGGCGGGAGGGCTACTCGCCGCCCGAGTTCAGGCCACCGATGATCTATGAGTACGAGAAATGGCAGTATCACCCCGATGGCAGGCCGTTCACCAATGAGGAGTATGAAGAGTTCCAGAGGGGCAGGCTTCCCTATGTGAAGAATCCAGCCCACCGCGACGGCCATGAGGTGCTGAAAAAGTACCAGCGTGAGGATGAGGTGCGGAAGACACCAATCCCGCCAGATGCGGAGCAGGTCTACGAAGAGAACTCGGTACGGGCCGACAAGAACACCTGGATCGGCCGCAACGAGCACGGCGTCTACTACAAGTACCAGGATGACAACACAGGGAACGTGCACTTCCAGGGATATCTCACCAGGGCGCAGATCCAGTAGTACTTCGGGGAAGCGGCAAAACCCACGCTCGAACGGCTTGAGCGATGATCAGGCCTGCCACAGGTGGATTGCGCTTTCGACGCCACATAGCTGGATAAACACCACTTTCAGTATATGGAGGACGCGTACACTTTACTCTAGAAGGCGGCACGAGCGGCTCATGTGCGAGGATGGCTGACGGTGGAGTGCAAATGCTTTTGAGCAGAGTATTCGGTGACAAGTCCCGCTTCGCGGTCGAGGTGATGCATGACCCGACAACGAGCGGCCCGCGCTGGGTTATCGGGTTCTTCTTCTATTGGATCTCCAGCAAGCGGACGGTCGGTTATGGGTGGGAATATCTGAGTCGCACGCTAAGTCACATGCGTGACGCCGGAATCCACAAGACCGGCCATCGCGCGGGTGGATCGTTCTGTGCGCTGTCGGCCGCCGAGTTCATCAAATGGTGGGATGAGAGTCTATGGCTCAAGGACTGGCCGGACGAGGAAGCGTGGTGGATCGAGCTGTGGGACGATCATCGCCGTTTCAGCCTGGACTTCGATCTCTCCAACAACCCTGAGGGCAAGCTCTATCTGCTCGATTGCGACGGCGTCGGGCGTCTGACCTGGTACGATGGCGAGAACCGCCCCGCAGTCATGATCGAGGACGACATCAGCCATTTCGAGATGATCCTCAGGGACGCCTACGACCACATGACAGCTCTCGATGAATATGTCGGCTATACCCAATACCTTACCGATCGGGAACATCGGCTGTTCATCGATAGGATTGTTCCCGGCTGGCACAGCATGAGGGCGCGGACGAGGCGCATTGGCGACCCCCATCGCGATGAAGCAGTCGCCGATCATGTCTTCCTGTTCCGGTCGGACTATGGCCGGCCCCAGGAACAAGCGTTCATGCTTGCGCGCCTGGCTGGAGGCGAGGGTGCGGCGGACTTGCGCGTGGAATTCCCGGAAACCGACGGGATTCAAGTCGCGGCCGATGGTGATAATCTGGATGGCATGGAAGTCCATCGTGCCTGGCTCGCGCTTGGCGACGAGGACCGCAGCCGATTTCCTTTGCGGGCAACATTCCACCCGGAGCGTTCTTCTCCCGTTCGCCGGCGCCTGATGTCCGTGCAGAGCCCGACCAACACGACCGAGACGCTTGCCTGGTTCAGCGTGCAACTGCGCATGGCGTTCGTCGTCGAAGGAAAGGGATGCAGCGGTATCGTTGACTACGTGCACCTGGTGAGCGCCGCCGATTTCGATGCCGCATTCGAGCTCGCGCTCGCCATCGGCAGAGCGAAGGAGAGGACGCGCCTATGCTATGAGCACCCACCGATTCTGTTCCAGTTCGTTGAGGTACGCGCGCTCACCCTGCTGGGTGTTGGGAAGCTTGGCGACGCCGTCGAGGTCCATGTCGAGGCTCCCGTTGCGCGCCTGAAGCAGGATTGGACGCCACTTAGGGACGAGGAGGCTCGTGCCGGCATGGTCTCGAGGGAGTTCGAGCTGACGTTGCCTGGTCTCTGATTGGGGCTGGGTTGCGCGTGACGGCATCGACGCAGGCCTCTGTGGTTCCGTGATTGTCACGACACCGGCTTTCTGTCGCGTCTATCGCTGTTGGCGAACGCTGGGACTGCCTACTGTCCAGATATCAGAACGCGGAGACACGTATGAAAGTAGCGGTTGTCGGCGCCGGCGGCGTGGGTGGGGGATTCGGTGCCGCCTTGGCCAAGGCGGGCGCCGATGTGACGTTCATCGCGCGCGGTGCGCACATGCAGGCGATGAAGGAGAAGGGCCTGCGGCTCGAAGGCGGGCGCGGCGACACGCACATCGTGCCGACGCAGGCGAGCGACGATCCCGCCGCGGTCGGTCCGGTCGACATCGTGCTGTTCTGCGTCAAGATGTGGGATGTCGAGAGCGCCGGTGAACGGATCAGGCCGCTGATCGGCCGCGACACCGCGGTGATTCCGCTGCAGAACGGCATCGACGCCGCCGAACGCCTGGCGCCGATCCTCGGGCCCGACGCTGTCATGGGCGGCGTGGCGCAGATCAGCGCCTCGATCGCCGCACCCGGCGTGATCCGCCAGGTCGGCACCTTCATGCGCATCATCTTCGGCGAGCTCGACGGCAGGCGGTCGCCGCGCGCCGAGGCGTTCCTGGCGCTGGCGAAGAATGCGAACTTCGAGACGATCCTGACAGATCAGATCGTCACCGAGCTGTGGCTGAAGTTCATCCTGCTGGCGACCAACGCCAGCGTCATGGCGCTCACCCGTCGCCCCATTGGCGAGCTGCGCGACGACCCCGACATGCACCCGCATTTCATCGCCGCCTACCAGGAGGTGATCGATGTCGGCCGCGCCAGCGGCGCGTCGCTGCCGGCCGATACGCTGGATCGCATGCTGGGCTTCAACCGGAACGCGCCGCCGACCATGAAGGCGTCGATGGCGCTCGACCTCGAGCGCGGCAATCGCATCGAGCTGCCGTGGCTCGGCGGCAAGGTGGTCGAGATGGGCCGCAGGCTCGGCGTGCCGACGCCGACGCACGCGCTGATGTACGCGGCGCTGAAACCCTACGTGATGGGTGCGCCAGCCTAGACGGCACCCACCAATCCCGCGCGTGGCAAGGGATCCAGGGTCGTTCCAGGTCGAACTGCATCGAGAACTGCTTCTGCCGTACCAGGTACTTGCGACGCGTTGCCACGCGCTACGACACATTGTCTCGAGACTTCCTCACCTCCGTCTCTTCGTCGCCGTTATCGCATGGTCGATTTCCCAAAGGCCCAAACGGGCCTGGAACCGGGAACCATGTCGGCCGTTTTCGGTGATGGTCAACCAGGGAAGGGAAAGCCGTGCGAGTCCCCGTGATGGCAGTCGCCTTGATCCTCCTGGTCGCGCCGGATACGGCAAGCGCGCGATATGGCGGCGCGTTCAGCGAGTTCAGGCGTGAATCCGCAAGCAGTGTCGACTGGAAAGAGGAGTACAAGCGCGGATCGCGGGAATACAAGCGCGAATACTCAAGCGGCGGCGCATGGAAGGAAGAGTACAAGGACAGATCACGGCAATACAAGCGCGAGCGTGCAAGCGATGGCGCATGGAAAGAGGAGTACAAGGACGGCCATTGTGAGGTGAAGCGCGAGCGCTCGAGCAGCGGGGAATACAAGCAAGAGATCAAATGCAAGTAGGTGACGGGGACTCCATCGTCACCCTCTTCCCTTCCGGCCGAAGCCCCAATGCAACCGCCTTGCGCCGGTAGAGTGCAGCCTCACCCCACCGGCATCGTCTGCGCCAGCGGCGGCAGCTTGACCACGCGCTCGTACCAGGCGGTGAGCTTCGGATGGCCGTCGCGCCACGGCTCGTTGGCGTAGCGGAAGTCGAGGTAGCCCAGCGCGCAGCCGATGGTGATCTCGCCGATCGTCGTCAGCGCGCCCAGGGTGCCGGCCTCTTTCTCCAGCACGGCGAGCGCGTGCTTCACCTTGGCCTGCTGGGTGGCGATATAGGCCTTGCGGCCGTCGTCCTGCGGCAGGGTGAGCTCGCGCCGGCGCGGCTGGGTGGCGTCGAGGATGCCGTCGCCCAGCGCCATCTGGCGCAGCGCCGTCCAGCGCGCCGGACCGGCATGCGGGAACAGCCTGGGCGCATCGCCGACACTGTCGAGATACTCGCAGATCACCGGGCTGTCGTAGAGCACCATGCCATCGCCAGTGATGAAGGTCGGCACCTTCGACAGCGGGTTGAGATCGAGCAGCGCCGGATCGGTCGTGCCCACCTTCCAGCGCTCGATCTGGCTGTCGATGCCGCGGGCGATGGCGCAGGCCGTGCACTTGCGCACGTAGGGCGAGGCGGGGGAGAAGGCGATCTTCATGGCGTGGTCCTTCCAATGGTTGCGGCGCGCATGCTAGGCGCCGGACGGCACCGGCTGCAACGCGCGACCGAGCAGCCGTGCCGCGACGTCGGACAAACACTGTTGCGGATCACGCACAGCCGAGGCGCTGCGCCAGGCGACGTAGCCGTCGGGGCGCACCAGCACCGCGCCGTCGGGCTGCACGCCGTGGATCGTATGCCAGTCGTCGTCGGGATCGGTGAAGTCCGCGCCAATACGATAGGCGAGCAGGGGCGGCCATGACGGCCACGCGGACTTGCGCGCGGCATCGACCCAGGCGGCGCCGTCGCGCCCGGCGAGCAGGGTGAACTGCGTGCGGAAGAGGTCGATGGTCGACAGGCGTTTCTCGCCGCGTTGCAGCCAGACATGCGGGGCGCGGCTGCCGGGGCGGGCGTTCGGGACGTACGCGGTGGTGGGATCGGCGACCGTCACCGGCGGCGTGCCGTCGGGGATCACGGCGCTCGACGTGTAGGCGATGCCGAAGATCAGACCCTACTCGTTGAGGAACTCGCGGCGCGGCAGCACGGCCGAGGTGGCGCGCGAGGTGCGACCCATCGACAACGCGTTGGCGAGGCTGGCGCGGGTGATGGTCTCGGCCAGCGGCCGGCGCTCGGCGTGGTAGCTGTCCAGCAGGGCCGGGTCGGCGTTGCCGCGCAGCACGGCGGCCAGCTTCCAGGCGAGGTTGTGCACGTCCTGCACGCCGGTGTTCAGGCCGAAGCCGCCGGTCGGCGGCATCTCGTGCGCGGCGTCGCCGGCGAGGAACACCGGGCCATCCCGGTAGCGGTCGGCGACGATCGCCGAGGCCTCCCAGGGCGAGGCGCCGAGGATCGAGATCGGCAGGTCGGGCGCGCCCACGGCCTGGCGCACCAGTCGCGTGCAGAGCTCGGGCGTGAAGTCCTCGGGCTTGAAGCCGTATTGGCTGAGGCTGTGAATCAGAAAGCCCCAGCGGTCGGTGCCGTTGATGGTGAGGAAAGTGCCGCGCAGTTCGGGCTGCTCGATGAAGTACAGCGCCGCCGGCCGGTGCTCGACCCATTGACCGAGATCGGCGTGGAACAGGATGTTGACGCTGTCGTAGACGCGTTCTTCGCCGATCATGCGAACGCCGAGCTGGCGGCGGATACGGCTCTGCGCGCCGTCGGCGGCGATCAGGTAGCGGGCGCGGATCGCGCTCTCGGTATTGGCGGTGCGATCGAGCAGCACAGCGCGGACGCCGCTGTCGTCGTAGCTGAGCGCGGTCAGCTCGGTGCTGAAGCGCAGCTCGGCGAGCTTCGAGTCCTCCGCGAAACGCCGCAGCACCGGCTCGAGGTCGTCCTGCGCGCACAGGCAGTTGCGCACCGGCGTCATCGCCATGCTGGCGGCGGTGGCGCGTCCGGGCACGCGACGCTCGATCTCCTTGCCCGCGAGACTCTCGGCCCAGACGACCAGGCCGGTGCGCTCCGAGTCCAAGCCGGCGGCACGGATCGCGTCGTCCAGCCCGCACTGGCGGTACATCTCCATGGTGCGCGCGTTGATGCCGCGCGACTTCGGCACGATGGCCGTGCCGGGGTGGCGCTCGACCAGCAGTGAGCGCACGCCGTGCCGCGAGAGCAGAATCGAGGCGGTGAGTCCGACCGGACCACCGCCTGCGATCAGTACGTCGATGTCGTTCATTGCCATCTTACCTTCCCCCGGAGGGGGAAGGTGGCGCGCGCAGCGCGACGGATGGGGGATGTCTCAACACACTCGGAGTCCGTCTTCGACATCCCCCATCCGCCCTTCGGGCACCTTCCCCCTCCGGGGGAAGGCATTCACCTCGCTACTTGTCGAGCCAGAACGTGTCGAGGCGCACCACGTCGTAGATGCCGAAATAGTCGTTCGGCCGGTGGCCCTTCACGTAGTTGTACCAGCCGTCGTTGATCTTTTCCCACGACATCGGCAGGAGCGGCGGATCCTCCTCCATGATCATCTCGGCCTGGCGGATGAGCGCGAGGCGCTTGGCGGCGTCGACCTCGGCGTCGATCTGCGGCAGCAGCGCGTTGAACTTGGGATTGTCCCAGTTCGAGTAGTTCTGCGGGCCGTCCTTCTTGTACCAGGCGTTGAAGTAGTCGCTGGGGTCGAGCAGGGTCGAGACGATGGCGCCGATGGCGAGGTCGAACTTGCCGGTGCGCACGTCGTCGAACCACACCGATTCCACCGCCGTGCGGATGTTGCTCTGCACGTTGAGCGTCTGCTGCAGCATGGCCTGGATGGCCTGTGACCACAGCTTGAAGCTCGCCACCTCGCGCACGAGATAGTCGAGGCCGGTGATACCCTTCTCGTGGCCCGCCGCCTTCATCAGCGCCCTGGCTTCCTTGATCGCCGCGTCGGGGTTGGGCTGGTAGCCCAGCCGCTTCTCGAGCTCGGCCTTGGGCGTGGCGAAGTCCGAGAATGGATAGATGAAGCCGCCGACCATCATCGGCGCGATGTCCTTCACCACGTCGACCAGCACCGGCTTGTCGAGCACGAGGTGGAAGGCGCGGCGCACCCGCGGGTCGTCCATCGGCTTCTTCCTGTTGTTCATCCAGGTCGCCTGGATGACCGACTGGTAGAAGTCGGTGCCCGACATGCCGGCCGTCGCCTTCACGCGGCGCAGCGAGCCGGGATCGAGCAGTCGCGCATAGTCGGTGCGGCCCGACAGCAGGGCGGAGCCCAGCTCGGGCGAGAAGGGCAGCGAATGATAGAACTCGACGCCGTCGAGATAGGGCAGGCCCTTGTTCCAGTAGTTCGGGTGCCGCTCCATCGCCCAGACTTCGTTCTCGACCCGTCGCTTGCTCTTGAACGGGCCGGTGCCGGGGATGTCCTGAACGCGGCGCAGGTTGTACTGGTTGTCCTCCAGCGTCTTCTTGCGCACGATGCCGTTCCAGCCGCTGGCGATGGCGCCCATGATGAAGGCGGCCGGCCTGGGCGCCGAGAGCTTGAACTGCACGACGTGCTTGTCGGGCGCGGTGATCTCGCTGACCGCGGCGAACAGCGTGCTGCGCGAGATCGAGATGCCCTGCGGCGGCTTGGCGATGCGGTCGAAGGTGGCCTTGACGTCTTCCGAGGTCAGCTCGGCGCCGTCGTGGAACTGCACGCCCTTGCGCAGGTGGAAGGTGAAGGTCTTGCCGTCCTTGCCGATCTCCCAGCTATGGGCGAGATCGGGGATGATGGTCTTGCCCGAATCGCGCGGATCGCGGCGCACCAGGTTGTCGAACATGCAGCCCTGGCTGCCCAGATTGTTGATCGTGCCCGACTGGTGGAAGTCGAAGTGCGGCGCGCGCATGGTGATGCCGTAGCGCAGCACGCCGCCCTTCTTCGGGTTCGGCTCCGGCGCGGCAAGCTGGAACTTCGAGCCGTCGAATTCGTTGGGCACGCCCTGCGCCCAGGCGCCCCAGGGCAGACCGTAGACGCTGATGCCGCCGAGCGCGGCGGCACCTTTCACGAACTGACGACGATTCGGATGCGTTGGCTTGGATCCCTTGCCCATGGTTTCCGTCCTCCCATTTGGTCTTTTGCAGACCACACACATTGTGCTCAGATGGCTTCGCCCATCTCATTTGTGGGCCAAGGCTAACATGATAATTTTGAGGGAGTCTCGCGTTGAATCCTCCCGAGTCGGCGTCGGTAGTGTCGGCCGGCGTGACGGAAACGCCGGCCCAGACGGTCCTGCAGGTCGAGGACCTGCAGACCCATTTCTTCACCGCCATCGGTCAGGTGCGCGCCGTCGATGGCGTGTCCTACGCGCTGAAGGCGGGCGAGACCCTGGGCGTGGTGGGCGAGTCGGGCTGCGGCAAGAGCGTCACGGCGCTTTCCATCCTGCGCCTGGTCGCCAATCCGCCGGGCCGGATCGTCGGCGGCGCGGTGCGCTTTGAAGGCCGCAACCTGCTGGAGCTCAGCAACGCCGAGATGGAGCGCATCCGCGGCAACGAGATCTCGATGATCTTCCAGGAGCCGATGACGTCGCTCAACCCGCTCTACACGGTGGGCAAGCAGATCGCCGAGGCCGTGGCGCTGCACCAGGGCCTCTCGCGCAAGGATGCGTGGGATCGTGCGGTCGAGATGCTGCGGCGCGTGTCGATCCCCGAGCCGGAGAGGCGCGCGCATGCCTATCCGCACCAGATGTCGGGCGGCATGCGCCAGCGCGTCATGATCGCCATGGCGCTGTCGTGCAATCCCAAGGTGCTGATCGCCGACGAGCCGACCACGGCGCTCGACGTCACCATCCAGGCGCAGATCCTCGATCTGATGCGCGAGCTGCAGGAGACCTTCGGCACGGCGATCATCCTGATCACCCACGACATGGGCGTGGTGGCCGAGAACGCCGACCGCGTGGTGGTGATGTACGCCGGCCGCAAGGTCGAGGAGGCGCCGGCCGCGGAGCTGTTCGACAACCCCGGCCATCCCTACACCAAGGGCCTGCTGGGCTCGATCCCTCAGCTCGACGTCGCCGCGAGCAAGACGAGGGCGCGCCCGCGGCTGAACGAGATCAAGGGCATGGTGCCCTCGCTGTTCCGCCTGCCGCCGGGCTGCAGCTTCGCGCCGCGCTGCGCCTGGGCCACCGACCAGTGCGCGCGCGTGGTGCCGCCGCTTGCCGAGCACAGGCCCGGCCATCACATCGCCTGCTGGCACGCCGACAAGATCCTGGCGGGTGTCGCGCCATGAGCGAGACCCTGCTCGAGGTCAAGGACCTCAAGAAGCACTTCCCGATCACGCGCGGGGTCTTCTCGCGCGTCTCGGGCCATGTCTACGCGGTCGACGGCGTGTCCTTCGAGATCAGGCGCGGCGAGACCCTGGGCCTGGTGGGCGAGAGCGGCTGCGGCAAGTCGACGGTCGGGCGAACGCTCCTGCGCCTGCTCGAGCCGACCGACGGCTCGATCCGCATCGGTGGCGAGGACATCACCCATCTGGATCGCGCCGAGCTGCTGCCCTATCGCCGGCGCATGCAGATGATCTACCAGGACCCCTACGCCTCGCTGAATCCGCGCATGAGCGCCGGCGAGATCGTCGGCGAGCCGATGACCATCCACGAGATCGGCACGCCGCAGGAGCGCAAGGAGAAGGTGGCGGCGCTGTTCGATCGCGTCGGCCTGCGGCCCGAGGCGATCGGCAACTTCCCGCACGAGTTCTCCGGCGGCCAGCGCCAGCGCATCGGCATCGCCCGCGCGCTGGCGCTCAATCCCGACCTGATCGTCGGCGACGAGCCGGTCTCGGCGCTCGACGTGTCGATCCAGGCGCAGATCATCAACCTGCTGATGGACCTGCAGGAGGAGTTCAACCTCTCCTATCTCTTCGTCGCGCACGACCTGGCGGTGGTCGAGCACATCAGCCACCGGGTCGCCGTGATGTATCTCGGCCGCATCGTCGAGATGACCGACAAGACCAGCCTGTTCGAGATGCCGCTGCATCCCTACACCGAGGCTCTTCTGTCGGCGGTCCCGATCCCAAAGGCCAGCGCCCGCGGCCGCAAGCGCGTGATCCTGACCGGCGACGTGCCGAGCCCGATCAACCCGCCCCCGGGCTGCCACTTCCACACGCGGTGCCCGTACGCGATGGCACGCTGCCGGGTCGACGTGCCGACGCTGCGCGAGGTCGTGCCCGGCCACTTCGCCTCCTGCCACCTGCACGACGACGGCGTGAAGGTGCCGCTGGGCAACGGCGCCGC
The DNA here is from genome assembly GCA_019635875.1 of Alphaproteobacteria bacterium. Classification (NCBI taxonomy): domain Bacteria; kingdom Pseudomonadati; phylum Pseudomonadota; class Alphaproteobacteria; species Alphaproteobacteria bacterium. The sequence goes on along the minus strand of JAHBYP010000011.1, from coordinate 72,753 downwards.
AGCGTGATCGAGTAAGAGCTGTAGAAAGGGATTCTATAGCTCACGCGCGTTCTGAGGCTTACGCCGCTTTGAGCTCGGCGAGGATCCAGGTTCTGAACGCCTTCATCGACGCCGTCTCCTGACGGGTCTTGAGGTGGGTCAGCCAGTAGCTTCCGGCCGGCGTGGCCGCCTTGAGCGGCTGGACGATGCGTTTGCTGGCGAGGTCGCGGCGGAACATGGCGACCGGGACCAGGGCAATTCCGGCGCCCTGGGCGGCGGCTTCGACGAGCGCGAGCGAGGAGTCGAACATCCAGCCGCGCAGGCTGGGCGGGGTGATGCCGGCGGATCGACACCACAACGGCCAATCGTCGCGCCGGTATGAGCGCAGCAGATGCATGCCCAGCAGGTCCTTCGGCCGGCGGATGCCCCTGGCGAGCGACGGCGCGCAGACAGGGGACAGCGGTGCGTCCATGAGGTGCACGACATCGGTGCCGTGCCATGCCCCGTCGCCGAAGCGAATGAAGAAGTCCAGGCCGTCGAGCAGGGTGTCGGCCGTGTTGTTGTTGGTCTTGATGCGCAGATCGATGTCGGGATGGCCTGCGGTGAAGCCCGGGAGTCGCTGGATCAGCCAGCCGGTCGCGAACGTGCCGACCACGCCCACGGTGAGGATCTCCCGGAAGTTGCCGTCGCTCAGCTGATGCAGCTTCTCGCTCATGCGACGGAAGGCATCGGTCAGCACCGGCAGCAGCGCCTGCGCCTCCTCGGTCAGCGCGATGCCGCGCGGCAGGCGCTTGAACAGCGTGACATCGAGCGCCTTCTCGAGCGCCTTCACCTGATGGCTGATCGCGGTCTGGCCGACGCGCAGCTCCATGCCGGCCCTGGTGAAGCTGCCCAGCCGCGCCGAGGCCTCGAAGGCGCGCAGTGCGTTGAGGGGCAGGCGGGAGACATCCATCGCGGGTTTCCTGAGGCTCGATCCGACTCATGTCTAAGCTGACGAACGATCATTTGGCTAGGGCTCGGCTTGCCCGTATTCCGGCCGCTGTCCCCTCACTGAAAGGAAACCAGAATGAATCGCCGAACCCTCATCTCAGCCCTGGGCGCCGCCGGGTTCCTGCCATCAATTGCGCGGGCCCAGCCCGCCACCGCGCTGAACCTCGCGGCGCTGGAGGTCCGGCACGGCGGGCGGATCGGACTCTGCGCCGACGACGGCGACCGGCGCGTCGCCTGGCGTGCGGACGAGCGCTTCGCCTATTGCTCGACATTCAAGCTGTTTCTCGCGGCCTGCGTTCTCGAACGCGTGCAGCGCGGTCTCGAGACGCTCGATCGTCCGATAGCGATCTCCCGGGGCGACATGGTGGCGCACGCGCCGGTCACCGAGCCGGCGGTGGGCTCGACCTTGACAGTGGAGCGGCTCTGCAAGGCGGCGGTCGAAGTCAGCGACAATCCCGCGGCCAATATCCTGATCCGCGAGATGGGCGGCATCGAGGCGTGGCGGGCCTGGTACAGGTCGATCGGCGATCGGCTCACGCGCGTCGATCGACTGGAGACCGATCTCAATACCGCGCTGCCGGACGATCCGCGCGATACCACCACGCCGGCTCAGTACGTCGACAACCTGAAGACCGTCCTGCAGGGCACGCGCCTGTCGCCCGATCATCTCCGGCTGCTGACCAAGTGGATGATCGACACGCCCACCGGCGCGGGCCGCATCAAGGCGGGCGTGCCGTCGGGCTCGCGCGTCGCGCACAAGACCGGGACCGGAGCCCGGGCGACGCACAACGACATCGGCATCGTCTGGCCACCCGGCGGCGGCGCACCGATCCGCATCGTGGTCTACTTCACCGGTGCGAAGAACGCCTCGACGGCACAGATCGACGCGGTCCTCGCCGAGGCGACGCGCGCGAGCCTGCGGGTGCTGGGGCGTGCTTCCTAGACCGCCCCGCGCAGCCTGGGATCGAGCAGGTCGCGGATGCCGTCGCCCAGCAGGTTGAAGGCGAGCACGGTGAGCGTGATCGCGGCGCCGGGGAAGAAGACCAACCACCACGGCGGCACCAGGCCGGCGTTCAGCGCATCGGCCAGCATGTTGCCCCAGGTCGGATTCGGCGGCGGGATACCGACGCCGAGGAAGCCGAGCGAGGCCTCGATGACGATGGCGACGCCCAGATGCGTCGTGGCCAGGATCAGGTAGGGCGCCACGCATTGCGGCAGGATGTGGCGGAACATCAGGCGCGCGTGGGAGGCACCCAGCCCGCGCGCCGCCTCGACGTACTGCATCTCCTTCAGCGACAGCACGACGGACCGGATGACGCGGCCGCCGAAGGGTATTCGCGTGATGGCGATGGCGACGATCACCGTGCCCAGCCCGCCGCCGAGCGCCATGGCGATGGCCATCGCCAATATGAGATCGGGGAAGGATTGCAGGAACTCGATGATGCGCTGGCTGATCATGTCGAAGCGGCCGCCGAAATAGCCGCAGGCCAGGCCCCACAGCGCACCCAGCGTCGTGCCGAACAGCACGGCGCCGACCGCCACGGTGAGCGAGGTCTGGCTGCCATGGATCACGCGCGAGAGCGTGTCGCGGCCGACCTGGTCGGTGCCGAACCAGTGCGCCTCGCCGGGCGGCTTCTGCATGGCGCGGAAGTTCGATTGCAGCGGCGGGTGCGGGGCCACGATATCGGCGCTGATCGATATCAGCACGATCAGGGCCGCGACCACGCCCCAGAAGGCCGAGATCGGCGAGCGGCGCGCCAGCGTGATGACGCCGCTCAGGATCGAGCGCCGGCGCGGCGCGGCCGCGGCGGGCGCGTTGGGGTCGGCCGAGGTCACGGTCATCGGTAGCGGATCCTCGGATCGAGCAGGGCTATGGTCACGTCGACCGCGATGTTGATCGCCACGAAGACCACGGCGTAGAGGAACACCAGGTTCTGCATGACGAAGACATCGCGCTCGCTGACGGCCTGGAACATCGAGTTGCCCAGGCCCGGCGTGCCGAAGGCGCGCTCGACCGGGATCGAGCCGGCCAGCACGAGTCCCAGCAGCACGCCCGACAGCGTGATGACCGGCAGCAGCGCGTTGGGCAGCGCGTGGAGCGCGATCACCAGCCTGTTGTTCAGTCCCTTGGCGCGCGCGGTGCGCACGTAGTCCTCGCGGATCACCTCGAGCAGGGCCGAGCGGCCCATGCGCGCGATATAGGCGGCCTGGCCCAGGCCGAGCACCACGGCCGGGCCGATCACCAGCTGGAAGTTGGCGAGCGGATCGGCGAACAGCGAGGCGCCGGCCATCGGCGCGCGGTAGCCGAACCAGAACAGCAGCGCCAGCACGATCAGCATGCCGACCCAGAAGCCGGGCACCGCGAGGAACAGGATGCTGAAGAAGCGCACGACGCCGTCGGCGACGCTGTTGGGCTTCCGCGCGCTGACGATGGCAACCGGGATGCCGACGATCCACGAGATGAGGACCGAGAGGATCGCGATCTCGGCCGTGAGGGCGCCGCGCCTGACGATCATCTCGGCGACGCTCTCGGAGCGGAAGAAGGAGCGGCCGAAATCGCCGGCGATGATGGCCTTGACCCAGTCGAGGTACTGCACCCAGAGCGGATCGCTCAGGCCCAGTTCGGCCATGTAGTGCGCGCGCTGCGCCTCGGTCAGCTTGCTCATGCCCTCGGGGCCGAAGATCGCCACCAGCGGGTCGCCCGGCAGGATGCGCATGATCACGAAGACGATGATCGACACGAAGAGCACGGTCACCGCGCCAAATGCCAGACGCCGCGCGATGTAGCTATACATCTACCTTCCCCCGGTGGGGCAGGGCGTTCGCATATGCCGTCTTCCTCCCTCTCCCCGCCTGCGGGGAGAGGGTTGGGTTGAGGGGCCGCAAGGAGTGGCGCACCGCCATCGTGCGCAACCCCAATCTACCCCTCACCCCGACCCTCTCCCCGCAGGCGGGGAGAGGGAGAGATAGCACTCGACCACGCATGACGTCGCCTCCCGCAGGCGTCTGTACTCGTTCTTGCCGGCCATCATGCCTGCCTTGCCGGGGAAGGCAAGCTGCGCCGATTGTCAGGCGCCGCCGCGCGGCCCTATCCTTCGGCCAAAGTCGGAGGAAACGGAGGACGCGGCATGACCCAGCCGGCGCTGGCCGTGGATTACGGCCCCGAGGAAGCGGCCATGCAGGCCTACCTGAAGGCGGGCGAGACGCGAGCCTTCGCGCTGGGCAATCGCGGGCCGATCCGCCTCGCAGCCGACGGCAAGCTCGATCCGGCGATTATCGACGCCTATTGGCGCTGCGGCTTCTACGTCTTCGAGGGCGTGCTGAAGGAAGACGAGCTCGCCGACATCGAGGCCGACTTCCGGGATATCCTAGATCGCCTGCCGAGCGAGAAGGGCTCGCCGGTCGACGCCAAGGGCCGGCCGGCGCTGGCCGCCGACTGCGAGGCGCCGAACCTCCTGTGGTCGAAGCCGCTGGGCGATCCCTTCGGCGGCACCACGCTGGCCAACGGGCGGCATCCCGCCAAGATGTTCGAGCCTAGGGCCGCCGCCGACGCGCCGAAGGAGATCGTCTATCTCATCCTGGGCTCGCTGCAGTTCTCCGAAGCCCATCTGCGCGTCTACGGCCATCCGCAGCTGCTGGCCGTGGCCGCGGCGATCAACGGTCCCGACTTCACGCCGTTCAACGAGGCGATCTTCATCAAGGAGCCGGGGCTGGGCGCCTCGGTCGCCTGGCATCGCGATGGCGTGACGCACTGGGACCATCCCGAATGGGACCAGGGCACGCACGGCTTCAACTTCATGGCCCAGCTCTATGGCTGCACGCCGGCCAACGGCGTGTGGGTGATCCCCGGCTCGCACAAGCTCAACAAGGTCGACATCAAGGCCATGATGGCGAAGGCCGGCAGCGATCGGCTGCCCGACGCGGTGCCGATCATCTGCAAGCCCGGCGACGTGGCGATCACCAATCGGCAGGCCGTGCACGGCTCCTTCGCCAACACCAGCAAGGACTGGCGCGTCACGCTGAACTTCGGCTTCCATCGCCGCAGATCTGTGCTCGACGTGCGGGGCGGCGGCATCCACGCCAAGCCGACGGTCTATGACGCGGGCCATATCCGCGAGCGCTCGAAGATGCTGGGCTACGCCATCGACGCGCGCCGCCAGCGCTTCCCGCACGAGACGCCCTTCGCCTACCAGCCGCATGTGCAGTCGGGCGAGCGCTACACCTGGGACGCGGCAGCGAAGGCCTCGATCAAGGACTACAACCTGCTCGACATCAGCATCTGAGGAGAACCATGACCGACGTGCAGATCCTGGCCACCGGCCTGGGCTTTCCCGAGGGGCCGGTGGCGATGCCCGACGGCTCGGTGATCGTCACGGAAATCCGCAACCAGCGCTGCTCGCGCGTGACGCCCGACGGCAAGGTCTCGCTGTTCTCCGCCGCCGGCGGCGGGCCCAACGGGCTGGCGGTCGGCCCCGACGGCGCGCTCTATCTCTGCAACAACGGCGGCAGCCGCTACGTCGAAGGCGTCTCGATGGGACAGGGGCCGCATCCCGACTATGTGGGCGGCTCGATCCAGCGAATCGAGCGCGACACGGGCGTCGCCAGGCTGCTCTACAGCGACTGCGACGGCCACAAGCTGTCGGCGCCCAACGACCTGGTGTTCGACAGGGCGGGCGGCTTCTACTTCACCGACCTCGGCAAGCGCTACGCGCGCCATCGCGATCACGGCGGGCTGTACTACGCGCAGCCCGACGGCTCGAAGATCGCCTGTCTCGCCTATCCGATCCTCAGTCCCAATGGCTGCGGACTCTCGCCCGACGAGAAGACCCTCTACGTCGCCGACACCGAGGGCGCGCGGCTGTGGGCCTTCGACATCGAGGCGCCCGGCGTCGTGCGCAAGCCCTCGGGCCACGCGCCGCATGGCGGGCGCATGATCATGGGCCTGCCCGGCAAGGCGCGCTTCGACAGCCTCGCCGTCATGGCCAGCGGCAACATCTGCGTCGCCACGCTGACCACCGGCTTCATCACCGAGATCTCGCCCAAGGGCGAGATCGTGCGCGCGGTCAAGATGCCGGACATCTATCCCACCAACATCTGCTTCGGCGGCCCCGACATGAAGACGGCGTACATCACGCTGTCGGACCAGGGCCAGCTCGGCGTCATGCAATGGCCGGAGCCCGGCCTGAAGCTGAACTACAACTGATCCTTGCCTTCCCCCTCCGGGGGAAGGGAAAGCGAAGACAAGAGGAGACAGCCATGGCCGGCAGCGGACAGATGATCATCGACCTCGATGCCCGGCGCATGGCGGCGATGGGCAGCAAGGACATCGCGACGCTCCGGGAGCTGATCGCCGACGACCTGATCTACACCCATTCCTCGGCGCGCATCGACACCAAGGCGAGCCTCATCGGCAACATGGAGTCGGGCGCCACCGTCTACTCCGCCGTCGAGCCGTCGGAGGTGGTGGCGCAGGATCTCGGCAGCGCCGTGGTGCTGACCGGCAAGGCGCAGATCAAGGTGACGTCCAACGGCACGCCCAACGCCTTCGCCATCCGCTTCATGCTGGCCTACGCCAACCGCGACGGCAAATGGCAGATGACCACCTGGCAGTCGACACGCCTGCCGGCGTAGAGTTCCTGTCATTCCGAGCGCAGCGAGGAATCCAGTCGATCTCGCTGGATTCCTCGCTGCGCTCGGAATGACAGCGTGATGGTGGAGCCCGAACATGCTGCTCGAAACCCTGCTGCCGCTGGGCAAGGTCGACCCCGGACTGCGCGCACCGGAGATCCCGCTCGATCTGCACAGCATCGCCGCGCAGGCCGCGCTGCTGGAGGAGCTCGGCTATGACGGGCTGGTGGTCGAGGAGACCAAGGACGACCCGTTCATCCTGCTGGCGCTGGCGGCGCAGAGCACGAAGAGGCTGAAGCTCGGCACCTCGGTGGCCATCGCCTTTCCGCGCAGCCCGACGGTGATGGCGATGAGCGCCTGGACCCTGCAGAAGCTGTCGCGCGGGCGCCACGTGCTGGGCCTGGGCACGCAGGTGCGCGCCCATATCGAGCGGCGCTTCGGCATGAAGGCCTCGCCCGCCGGCCCGTGGATCCGCGAATACGTGCGCGCGGTGCGCGCGGTGTGGGACCACTGGCAGAACGGCACGAAGCTCGACGTGCAGGGCGAGCACTACACCATCAACCTGATGGTGCCGCTGTTCAATCCCGGCCCGATCGAGCATCCCGACATCCCGATCCACATCGCCGCGGTGAACTCGATCATGAGCCGTATCTGCGGCGAGGTCGCCGACGGCGTGCGCGCCCATCCGGTGTGCACGCCCTCGTATATCGAGCAGGTAATGCTGCCGGCGATCCGCGAAGGCGCCCAGCGCACGGGCCGATCGCTGGACAATTTCCAGGTCTGCATGAAGCCGCTGGTGGTGACCGCCGCCACCGAGGCCGAGCTGGCGCCCAGGGTGGAGGATGCGCGCGCCCGCATCTCCTTCTACGCCTCCACGCCGCAATACCGCGCCGCCTTCGAGCATCTCGGCCTCGGCGATCTCGCCGACAAACTCAAGCTGCTCTCGCGCGCCCAGCGCTGGGAGGAGATGGCGCAGCACATCAGCGACGACGTGCTGCACAACTACGTCACCGTCGCCACCTACGACCAGATCGCCAGGAAGCTCGCCGAGCGTTACGGCAAGGTGGTGACGCATTGCGAGTTCTCGATCGCGGTGAAGAGCGCGAGGGACAAGGACATCCTGCGCGGCCTGGCGCAGGACATCCAGGGACGCAGCCTGGAGCCGGTGCGACGCACGATCCTCGGGAGGGCCGCGTGATGAAGCTTGGACGCCTGGGTGTATGGTATCCGACCGACCGGCTCGACGGGCCGGGCCTGCGCGCGCTGATGCGCACGGTCGAGGGCAACGGCTACGCGGCCTTCTGGTACCCGGAGTCGCGCGGCTACGAATCGATGTCGCTGGCCGACTTCCTGCTGGGCGCCAGCGAGAAGCTGGTGATCGGCAGCTCGATCGCCAACATCTACGCCCGCGACGCCTTCACCGCGCGCCGTGCCACGGTGTCGCTCAACGCGCTGCACGGCGATCGATTCATCCTGGGCCTCGGCGTCAGCCACATCCCGATGGTCGAGGGCCTGCGCGGCCATCGCTACGACAAGCCGCTGGGCGCCATGCGCGCCTATCTCGAGGGCATCAACAAGGACGGCGAGGGCCAGCCGGTGGTGGTCGCCGCGCTCGGGCCCAAGATGCTGGCGCTGAGCGGCGAGAAGTCGATGGGCGCCGTGCCCTACAACGTCACGCCCAAGCACACGGCGCAGGCCGCGAAGATCCTCGGCGCGGGCAAGATCCTCGCCGTCGAGCAGAAGGTCACGATCGAGACCGATCCGGCGAAGGCGAGGGCGTTGGGCCGCAAGGAACTGGCGCGCTACATGGTGCTGCCCAACTACCGCAACAACTGGCTGCGCGAGGGCTTCACCGAGGACGACCTGTCGAACGGCGGCAGCGACCGCTTCATCGACGCCATGTGCCTGTGGGGCGACGCCGAGACCATCAAGCACGGCCTGCGCGCCCACTTCACCGCCGGCGCGACGCATGTCTGCGTGCAGCCGGTGCACGACGAGGGCGACTTCGCGGCGCGCGATCGGATGCTGAAGGCGCTGGCGGATACCTGATCGCCTGTGCGCGGTCCACATGAGGTTCAACCGGGGGCGGCGTCAACGCGCCGGCCACTGGCGCGTCTTTCTTGCCTATATCTTCAGGCGGTCGCCAAGTACTCTTTCAACTTCGTCCCTGTCCCATATCTCCTTGACGCCGTTGGCTCGGATCTCGATGCCCCGCAGGAGGTCGTCGAAGGGAGGGGGAAGGGCGAATGTGATATCAACCATCCATTCGCTGTAGCCGTTTCTGAGCACATCTTGAATGGCGGTGATCACGTCCCTCGTCAGGAACTCGGCTCGGCAGATGTATACCCAGTGTTCGCGCGGGAATGTTTCACCTTTCATCAGGGCGAAGTCGCCAGTATGGCGATTTGCTTCTCCCTCGGTCCCGAGCGCGGCCAGCGCCGCCCTCAGGCGCTCGCGCAAGGCCAGCCAGTCAGCGTGAGCCGTGTCTTTCCGGTCCTGGCCTTCGTACACAGACCACTCATCCGCCCGTCCTGCCCATCCGAGGAAATAGTTACCCATCGGTTGTATGAAGGAGCCACCATGTTGCCAGAAACGGATGGCTGCGGCCCACCCATCTGGTCTTTCGGGAATAGTGGCTCGGATTTCTGCCGCCATGAGGCGGCATACGGCCACAATTTCGTCAGTGGTGAGCATGCGAGCGAGCCGGAGAGAGAACAACTGCGTACCATCCACCTTCCCCAGCGCACCCACGCCGCCGATATCTGGAGAAACCAGGCGAAGTTCTCGCGCCATCTGATCTTCATCTTGGGCATTCGTCATCACGTCACCTATTGAATCCGGGGAGTATTGTCATTCTTCGGCTCAAATCTTCCTATGTTCTTTAAAAACTCTTTGGCTTCGGCACTGCCCCGCTCTCGTACCATTTCTATCACTTCGTCGAAGCATTTTTTGGCCTCGATTTCGTCCATGTTCTCGATGTCAGCCTGGCTCTTACCTGCCAGGTAGATCTTCAACGCTTCTCCAACGGCCTCATTGTACTTGCTGTGCAGCGTACCCCAATGCTGACTCTTCGGAATCAGGATCAACTGCTTGTCGAAGAATTTCTTGGCCCCCGGTCCGAACGGAATGCTGTCCGGACCGTTGGGCTTCCACCATTGCCGAGGGAAGTGATGATGCAGCTCCCAACGCTCCCGGCCGTAGATCCTGAGGGCCTCGCTCAGGTTGTCTGAAGTTACGATGAGTGGGCCAGGCTCAATCTGGGGAATGTTCTCCAATCGCGACGGTAGCTGTGGAGGATCGAGCTCGGGTCCCTTGAGAATCGATGGCTCTTGCGGAAGGGGAATGATCCCCGGCAGCGGAGGAACATGCGGCGCTGGCGAGAAGCCCGGCAATGGCTTCACGGGTGGCGCGGGCGTGATGCGCGGGGCCAGCACGAAAGAGTTGCCCGGTTCCGGGCTCCTCTCCACCTCGGAGACATTGGGCGCCGGCGTCGCTTTGTCGGATGACCGGCCGTCGGCTGGCGGCGGAAGCGTTGGCGTGGTCGAGCGAGTCGGCGGCGTGGAGTCCTGATCGACCTTCAGGCCAATCGCGATGCCTCTCCAGAGCAGCCAGAGAAGCTGGAGCAGATCGATCGCCTGCCGTTCCATGCGTCGTGGCACCGGCAGCCTGGCCGGGTGGATTGGCGAATCAAGCTGCGGATTGAACGGGAACTTGATGGCGTGAACCGCCGCCGTCGAAGGCAACGTTCGCTGCAGCATCTCCCGGATGGTGTCGTCGTCGGGATGCTTGCCGTTGATCCTGCGCCAGGTGTCGATCTCGTCGACCAGCTCGGCGCGGTAGTTGGTTGCGACATCGTCGGGCGTGTCTACCGGCAGCATCTTGTTGGCGAGCTGCAGGCCGCGCTTGATGGCGTGGATCTCGTCCTCGGTCGCAGGGTCGTTGCGCCGGAGGCCGGCTTGCAGATCGCGGAAGCGCTGCCATTGCGGGAGCGGGTGGTGCGCAATGGACAGCACCAGATCACGGCGCGCGAAGACGCTCGGCGCCTCCGTCATCTGTGTCGCCAGCTCGTCGACCAGCGCAGGGTTCGCCGCCGGCTCGGTGCCTGCCGCGTTGTGGTCGAGGCGTGTCTCGATCGCCTGGCGGCGTTCGGGGTCGAGCGCCACCCAGTCACGCAGCGGGATTTGGGATGGGTCGGTCAGGCCGTCCTTCAGCACGCGTGCCAGCACCTGCTCGGCCTGCGCGCGGGCGCGCGCCTCGGCCGCCGCGGCGGCGGCGTGCAGGCTGCGGACGGCGGCGGCGCGCACGGCGGGCTCGGCGATGGCGTCGGCCTGCTGCAGCTGCCACGTCAGCGTCGGGGCCTGGCCGTCCGGCGGCGTGCTGTTCAGGATCTCGGCACTGGCCCGCTGCGCGCGCTGGCGCGTCTGTGCCTCGGCGAGCAACGCATCCAGTGCGGCGCGATCGGGCGCCTCGATATGCTGGTCGTAGCGCATGCGCAGGGATTGGGCGCGTTCGGGATCGCGCTCGACCGCCGCTTCGATCGCCGATGCCAGCGTGCGGCTGGTCTCACGCGACAGCGCGGCCTCGGTCAGCGCCGAGTCCCAGACGTGGCGCTCGGCCTTTTCGCGCACCTCCGCGCGGACCGTGCCCAGCGCGCGGCGCAGCAGGGCGTCGTCGCTCCAGTGCAGCGCGGCATCGGCCTGCATCAGCGCGATGCGGCGCTCGCCGGCCGCGTCGTGCCAGCGCTGCCGTTCGGTGGCGCCGTGTTGCTCGACCACGGTGCTGAAGCTCGCCAGCCGGCGCTCGTTGAGCTGGCGCAGCATGTGATGCTGGTCGTCGTTGGCCGTCGCCGCCAGCTCGCGGTCCTGCGCCGCGCGGTAGGCCTCGAGCACCGCGGGCGCCTGCGTCAGCGCGTCCTGGCCCTGGCGGTTGAGGTGGCCGGTCCGCGGATCGAAGAGCAGCGCCTGTTCGGTCTCGCTCAGCCGCGTGTCGGCGGCCTTGACCACGGCCTCGTTGTCGGGGGCGAGGTGGTGGGCGGCGGTCGTGGCGATGGCGGCCACGCCCTCGGCGGCCTGCAGGCCGAATTGCGTCAGCGGCGAGGGGCCGAACTTGCCGACGCTGGCGTCGACGTCGATGTAGCCGCCACCGGGCACCGGCGACGTGCTGGTGTCGAGCGGCTTGTACGGCTCGATCTTGATTCGGCCCGCCACGCTGGCCGATACCTAGCGCGGTGCGAACTCAGGGGATCTGGAATGCGCGCGCATGATGTGCTCGAGTTCCCGCGGACCATTCCGGCAAGAGAGGATAAAAGGCCGCAACCGGTATCGGTCCCCGACCCCATGGTCGGCGCGCGCATGACCTGCGAACCAGCTCGATAGTCGACGTACCCGATTGGATGGTCCCGTTCTACTTCCCTTCCCAAAGGTCGCGCTGGAGTGTTCGGCAACTGGGGCGATCAGCCCTAAATCTTCAGACGATCGCCGAGGACCTTCCTTAAGTGCTCTCTGTCCCAGTACTCCACAATCTCGTCGACCCGAATTTCGATCCCATCGAGAGGAACTCCTTCGACACTCGGCGATAAGAAGAGCCGCACTTCAACGGACCAATCTGGGTGGCTGGACCCAAGTAACTCCTGAATACTTTCAACTAGCGATGCAGTCAGGAGTTCAATCCTGCTGATGCTTACCGTCAGTTTGGGAAGACCATTATCCTGATCGCGTAAGAAGAAAGGTTCTTCCTCTCCATCGCGTTTCTCTCCGGCGTGGGAGGCCAGAAGTTCGCTCAGGCGCCGGAATAAATTCTGCCAATCAGTGTGGTCAGTCGGTGGCTCGGAGAATCTCCACTCATCGTCATGGCCTGACCATCCAAGAAAGTAGATGCCCATTGGGTCACCGAATATGCGCTCGACAAGGATGGCTACTGCCCATCCATCCGACTTTTCTGGAATCGCTGCGCGAATGATCGGCGCTACTTCCCTGCACCTCGAAACCACTTCGGCATGTGTCAGCAGGCGCTTCGGAAGAAGGAAAACGTGTCGCATGCCGTTCTCGTCCTCTGTCTTGCCGACCGAGACGCGAGCAAAGTCTGGCGAGAGTCGTGTACGGAGGTGTGTCTCCAGTTCCGCCAAGTGATCGTCTTTGGTCATTGTATATTCCCTCGCATCAGGCGCATGGTTGTAACTCTAGATGCGCTCTCAAGCATCTTACTGAGGTGATCTTGGACAAAGGGGTCTGGATTGCTTGTCACTACAGCGTCATAGAGTTCTTCGGCTTGCTCTCTCGTCATTGTTTGAGGTGTGATACCCCTCTTCACAATGTCGGGTCTTTTCAGATACTCATTCAAAGCGATTCCGATGCGTTCATTGTACTTGGAATGATCCCTGTTCCAGTGTTCGTTTCTCATGACTTCAATGATTTTACTGTCGAAGAAGTTTCTTGCTGCCAGCGAGAAGGGAAATGGGGCCCTTCTCTCGGGATTCCACCATTGCTGTGGAAAGGAATGATGTCGATTTGTGTCAAGCGGGGCAACGGAGGCGCGTCTCCGTGGTGGTTGGTTGTGGCCGACTGATCCGGCGGGAACTTGCCCGAGAAATTGCCAACCTGGTACAATTTCACTTTCGGAGGACGGTCGGTTGTGTCTTCCGGTCGGCTCGCCGGTGTTGACGCCAGGAGCCGGTCGTCCGTAGTCGTTCACCCTCGGGCGGACCGTCGCAGTGGTTTGACCTCTGCCGAGGCTGCCGAGAATTGATTGGAGCGTGGCGCCGCGAAGCTCTTGTTGACGAATCGCCTCGTAGTCACGGGACCGCAAAGCGATTCCGTGATGCTGGAAGAACTGGTGTATTCTCGCATAGGCTTCTGCCTGTTGATTTATGCGAGTAATGTCTTGGCGCGAGGGTACCCAGTGCGGACCCTGGAACTCTGTGTAGTCGCGATTGTATTGCCGAACCCGCCAAAGCCCTTGACTGTACTGATCGAATCTTGACCTTTGCTGAAGAGTCAGAAAGCGGCCCCGTGCCGGAGGACGGCCCATTCCGGACTGCAGCAGTTGATAGTCTATCGGCGGAAGCTCGACGCGACGGAGCATTGCGGCGATGTCAGCATCGTCGGGACTCTTGCCGGAGAGGCGACGCCAAGTACCGATCTCGTCGACCAGCTCGGCGCGGTAGTTGGTTGCGACATCGTCGGGCGTGTCTGCCGGCAGCATCTTGTTGGCGAGCTGCAGGCCGCGCTTGATGGCGCGGATCTCGTCCTCGGTCGCAGGGTCGTTGCGCCGGAGGCCGGCTTGCAGATCGCGGAAGCGCTGCCATTGCGGGAGCGGGTGGTGCGCAATGGACAGCACCAGATCACGGCGCGCGAAGACGCTCGGCGCCTCCGTCATCTGTGTCGCCAGCTCGTCGATCAGCGCAGGGTTCGCCGCCGGCTCGGTGCCTGCCGCGTTGTGGTCGAGGCGTGTCTCGATCGCCTGGCGGCGTTCGGGGTCGAGCGCCACCCATTCGCGCAGCGGGATTTGGGATGGGTCGGTCAGGCCGTCCTTCAGCACGCGTGCCAGCACCTGCTCGGCCTGCGCACGTGCACGCCCTTCGGCCGCCGCGGCGGCGGCGTGCAGGCTGCGGACGGCGGCGGCGCGCACGGCGGGCTCGGCGATGGATTCGGCCTGCTGCAGCTGCCACGTCAGCGTCGGGGCCTGGCCGTCCGGCGGCGTGCTGTTCAGGATCTCGGCACTGGCCCGCTGCGCGCGCTGGCGCGTCTGTGCCTCGGCGAGCAACGCATCCAGTGCGGCGCGATCGGGCGCCTCGATATGCTGGTCGTAGCGCATGCGCAGGGATTGGGCGCGTTCGGGATCGCGCTCGACCGCCGCTTCGATCGCCGATGCCAGCGTGCGGCTGGTCTCACGCGACAGCGTGGCCTCGGTCAGCGCCGAGTCCCATGGGTGGCGCTCGGCCTTTTCGCGCACCTCCGCGCGGACCGTGCCCAGTGCGCGGCGCAGCAGGGCGTCGTCGCTCCAGTGTAGCGCGGCATCGGCCCGCATCAGCGCGATGCGGCGATCGCCGGCCGCGTCGTGCCAGCGCTGCCGTTCGGCGGCGGCGTGGCGCTCGACCACGGTGCTGAAGCTCGCCAGCCGGCGCTCGTTGAGCTGGCGCAGCATGTGATGCTGGTCGTCGTTGGCCGTCGCCGCCAGCTCGCGGTCCTGCGCCGCGCGGTAGGCCTCGAGCACCGCGGGTGCCTGCGTCAGCGCGTCCTGGCCCTGGCGGTTGAGGTGGCCGGTCCGCGGATCGAAGAGCAGCGCCTGTTCGGTCTCGCTCAGCCGCGTGTCGGCGGCCTTGACCACGGCCTCGTTGTCGGGGGCGAGGTGGTGGGTGGCCGTCGTGGCGATGGCGGCCACGCCCTCGGCGGCCTGCAGGCCGAATTGCGTCAGCGGCGAGGGGCCGAACTTGCCGACGCTGGCGTCGACGTCGATGTAGCCGCCACCGGGCACCGGCGACGTGCTGGTGTCGAGCGGCTTGTACGGCTCGATCTTGATTCGGCCCGCCATTAGCGGACCACGCGTGCGATGGACATCCGAATCCCTTTCAACGGCCAACGGTTCGTCGTGCCATTGCGAGGGAGTCTAGGAGGGAGGGTGCGGAGCCCCTATTTCCACCCCTAGCTGTGTCGGAGTGAGGTCTAAGTGCCTGCCAGCAATGCGTTTTATCGGGTTCTTATCGGTGCGGCAGCACAGGCATTTCCGGTGCTTAGAGCAGGTCGGCCACTGCCGTCCGGTACCGCCGCATCGCGTTGACATGCTCCGCCATCGTGCGGCCCTCCATGCGCTTGTGATGGTAGCCGCCGAAGGTGTTGTGCAGCACGACGTGGGTGACGCCGGCTTTCTTCCAGAACTTGATCTCCTCGCGCCATTCGGCCTCGGCGCCGGTGCCGGTCGAGGTCCAGACCTCGAGGCCGACGGATTTGGGATCGCGGCCGACGGCCTCGAGCTTGCGGCGCAACTTGTCGAACTCGGCGATTGCGGCGTCGCCCGGCGGATGGGCCAGCATCATCCAGCCGTCGCCGTACCTGGCGATGCGGTCGAGGGTGACGTCCATGTGGCCGCCGAACCACAGCGGGATCGAGCGCCTGGGCGGCAGCGGGTTGATGCCGGAATCCTCGATGGTGTGGTACCTGCCCTTGAAGCTGATGTAGGGCTCGGCCCACAGCTTCTTCATCAGGATGACCTGCTCCTCCGAGCGCTTGCCCCTGTTGTGGAAGTTCTCGTTCAGGCCGACGAACTCGAGCTCGTTCCAGCCGACGCCGACGCCGAAGCGGAAGCGACCGCCGGCCAGCACGTCGAGGCTGGCGGCCTGCTTGGCGACCAGCGCCGTCTGGCGCTGCGCCAGGATCAGCACCTGGGTCGACAGCTCGACCTTCTGCGTGCACGCCGCGATGAAGCCGAAGGCGACGAAGGGGTCGTGGAACAGGCCGAGCCCGGCGGCGCGCGTCGGCTTGGGGCCCTTCGGGTTACCGCCCAGTACGTGGTCGGCCAGCGTGAGTCCGTCATAGCCCTCGGCCTCGGCCAGCTGGCAGAACTCGCGCACGACGGGGCCGTCGCCGCCGATATCGCCGAACGGAAGGGCAAGACCGAGTTGCATGGGGGTTCCCCGACTTTGTCTGGTTGCTGCGGTGCCGTCAGTCTATAGATTTCGGCGCCAGACCATAGCGGGGAGGGCGGTGGCGTGCTCAAGCTCGGATACAAGGCGTCGGCGGAACAGTTCGCCCCGCGTCAGCTTCTCGACTTCTCCGTGCTGGCCGAGGAGATGGGCTTCGAATCCGTCTTCATCAGTGACCATTTCCAGCCCTGGAAGCACATCGACGGGCACGCGCCGTTCTCGCTGACCTGGCTGGGCGCGCTGGGCGCGCGCACATCGAAGGTGGTCATGGGCACCTCGGTGCTGACGCCGACCTTCCGCTATCATCCCTCGATCGTGGCGCAGGCCTTCGGCACCATGGGCGCGATGTTCCCGGATCGCGTCGTGCTGGGCATCGGCACCGGCGAGTCGCTCAACGAGGTGCCCTCGACCGGCCAGGCCTGGCCCGAGTTCAAGGAGCGCTTCGCGCGCCTGCGCGAATCGGTGAACCTGATCCGCACGCTATGGAGCCAGGAGCGGGTGACCTTCGAGGGCCAGTACTACAAGACCGAGAACGCCACCATCTACGACCGGCCCGACACGCCGGTGCCGATCTACGTCGCCGCCGCCGGCGCGCTGGTGGCGAAATACGCCGGACGCTCGGGCGACGGCTTCATCTGCACCTCGGGCAAGAAGCGCGAGCTCTACACCGAGACCCTGCTGCCCAACGTGGCCGCCGGCATCGCCGCGGCAAGCGACAGCAAGAAGCCCTACGACCACATGATCGAGGTCAAGGTCTCCTTCGACACCGACACCGAGCGCGCGCTGCACGACACGCGGCACTGGGCGGCGCTGGCGCTGACCTCGGAGGAGAAGATGTCGGTCGAGGATCCGGTGGAGATGCAGCGCCTGGCCGAGGCCCTGCCGCTGGAGCGCGCCGCCAGCCGATGGATCGTGTCCAACGATCCCGACGAGCATGTCGAGCGTGTCGGCTATTATGTCGGCCTGGGATTCCGCCATCTCGTGTTCCACGCACCCGGCCCCGATCAGGCGCGCTTCATCCGGCTCTATGGCGAGAACGTGCTGCCGCGCCTGCGCAAGAAGTTCGGCTGACCGGCCACATGGCGTCCACCAGCGGCATCGAGATCCGCGCGCTTCAGGGCATCCCGATGGTGCGCGCGGGCGACGATCTCGTGTCGATCATCGCCGACGGCCTGGCGCGCGCCGGGCTGACGCCGCGCGACGGCGACGTGCTCGTGGTGGCGCAGAAGGTCGTGTCCAAGGCCGAGGGCCGCAGCGTCGATCTCGCGAGCGTCGTGCCGTCGGCCGAAGCGGTGAAGCTGGCCGAGGAAGTCCAGAAGGATCCGCGCCTCGTGCACCTGATCCTGGACGAGTCGGTGCGCGTGGTGCGTTCCAGGCCCAACGTGCTAATCGTCGAGCATCGCCTTGGCTTCGTCATGGCCAATGCCGGCATCGACCAGTCCAACGTCGCCGGCCCCGATGGTCCGCAGATGGCGCTGCTGCTGCCGGTCGATCCCGATGGCAGCGCGGAACGACTGCGCGCGGCGCTGTCGCGGCGCTTCGCCGCGAAGCTGGCGGTGATCGTCAACGACAGCTTCGGCCGCGCCTGGCGCCGCGGCACCTGCGGCGTGGCGGTGGGCGCGGCCGGCCTGCCGTCGCTGATGGACCTGCGCGGCAATCCGGATCTCTTCGGCCGCACTTTGCAGGTCAGCATCACCGGCCACGCCGACGAGATCGCCGCCGCCGCCTCGCTGGTGCAGGGCCAGGGCGCCGAGGGTCAGCCCGTGGTGCTGGTGCGCGGGCTGAGCTGGAGCGGCCCCGACAACAGCGCGCACGAGCTGGTGCGCCCGGCGTCCGAGGACATGTTCCGATGAGCTCCTCCGTCATCCTGAGCGCAGCGAAGGATCCAGCGGTGGTGCGAGTGGGCGAGACCGCGGGGTCCTTCGCTGCGCTCAGGACGACGTCGTGATCATCGCGCTGTCCGGCGGGGTCGGCGGCGCCAAGCTGGCGCTGGGGCTGAGCCGCGTGCTGCCACCGGCCGGGCTCACGGTGATCGCCAATACCGGCGACGATTTCGAGCATCTCGGGCTCAGCATCTGTCCCGACATCGACACGCTGACCTACGCGCTGGCCGGCATCGACAATCCGGCCACCGGCTGGGGACGGCGCGACGAGACGTGGTCGTTCATGGAGAGCGTCAAGGCGCTGGGCGGCGAGGACTGGTTCCGCCTGGGCGACCGCGACCTCGCCGTGCATGTCGAGCGCACGCGCCGCCTGCGATCGGGCGAGACGCTCTCGCGCATCACCGCCGACTTCGCGGCCAGGCTCGGCATCGGCGCGAACATCCTGCCGATGAGCGACGATCGGGTGCGCACGCGCGTGCTGGGCGAGCAGGGCTGGATCGATTTCCAGGACTATTTCGTGCGCCAGCAGTGCCGGCCGGCGGTGCGCGCGCTGAGCTTCGAGGGCGCGCCGGCATCGAGGCCGGCGCCGGGCGTGGTCGAGGCGCTGCGCGCCGCCCATGCCATCGTCATCTGCCCGTCCAACCCGTTCATCAGCATCGAGCCGATCCTCGCCGTGCCCGGCATCCGCGAGGCCATCACGCAGAGCAAGGCGCCGGTCGTGGCGGTGTCGCCGATCATCGGCGGTAAGGCGGTGAAGGGGCCGACGGCGAAGATGATGGCCGAGCTCGGCATGGAGGCGACGGCGCTCGGCGTCGCCCGGCGCTACGGCGACATGCTGCAGGGCTACGTCGTCGAGCACGAGGACGCCGCCGGTGTCGCCGGCATCGCCGCTCGCGTGACGGCGGCGAAGACGCTGATGCTGAGCCTCGAGGATCGCGAGGCGCTGGCGCGCGTCGTGCTCGACGCGGCGGAATCGCTGCGGCGATGAGCGACATCTGGGCGGTCATTCCGGTCAAGGAGTTCGAGGGCGCCAAGCACCGGCTGTCGCCGCTGCTGACGCCCGGGCAGCGCCGCCTGCTCGCCGAGACCATGCTCGCCGACGTGCTCGAGGCGGTGGCCGGCGCGAAGAGCCTGGCCGGCGTCATGCTGATCACGCTCGAGCCGATCGCGCGGGCGATGGCGGGGCGCATCGGCGCGCGGGTCGAGGCGGAGGGGGCGCGCGCGGGCCATACGGGAAGCGTCGCGGCCGGCCTGCGCATCCTCGCGCGCGAGGGCAAGGGCGGCTTCATGACCATGCCGGGCGACATCCCCGCGGTGCGGGCGGCGGAGATCGACGCGATCCTGGCGGCGCACAGGCCGGCGCCGTCCTTCACCATCTCCCCGGCGCACGACGATCTCGGCTCCAACGCCGTGGTCTGCTCGCCACCCGATTCGGTGCCGCTGCGCTTCGGCGAGAACTCCTACTTCCCGCATCTCGACGCGGCGCGCGCGCAGGGCATCGAGCCCACCATCCTGCGCCAGCCGGGCGTCGCCATGGATATCGACCATCCGGTCGACCTCGATACCTTCCTGCGCCTGCCGCAGTCGCACGGCACGCGCACGAGGATCCTGCTGGGACGGTTCGGCATCGCCCAGCGCCCGGCGGGCGCAAGGTGAGCCGCCGGCGCGGGTGGTGATAGCGCGTCGCGCGATGTAGGCTGGCAATATGAAGGGCCGGGGTCGTTTCTGGATCTCCCACCTGACGCTGATGCTGGTCATCGTCGGCGCAGCCTCGCACGGTTTTGCCTCGCAGTCGGCTCAGTGCATGCGGCTGTTGGGCCTCGGGTTCGCCGAAGGCACCGCGTTGAGCGCTCGCGGTACGCTGCCAACGTTGCGCGGCACGCGCCAAATCACCGATGCGCGCAAGTCGACGCCACCGGGCGGCAAGACCGGCGACGTCGATGCGCCGCCACCGGTGATCGCGGCAACGCGCCAGTCGGGCACGCAAGCGTCCGCGGTGGGGCCGGACCTCGGCCGCCGACCTTCCACATCCGCGCGCCAGACCCACCGTCCACGCGATCCACCTTTCCGGCTCTAGCAGTCTGCATCGGCGCGCACCTGTGCCCGCCATCGGCCAGGGCACAACGATGTCGCGCCGACGTTGCCGATCCCGAGATGCGAATCGCTCTGCGCGTCGCGAACCCTGTCGCGGCGCGTGAGGTCGCGGATCCCCACGAACGACTCCCTGCGGACGGTTTCGCATACCTTGGCCCCGTCTCCAGGCGGGACTCTCTCTCCCGAGGACTGGTGCATGCAGCACGACATGCCGTTGATCGCCACCATCGTCGCAGGCCTTGGGCTCGCCTTCGTCTTCGGCGCCATCGCCAACCGCCTGCGTGTGCCGCCACTGGTCGGCTATCTGGTGGCCGGCGTGCTGGTAGGGCCGTATACGCCCGGCTTCGTCGCCGACCAGGCGCTGGCGCCGGAACTGGCGGAAATCGGCGTGATCCTGCTGATGTTCGGTGTCGGCTTGCATTTCTCGCTCAAGGATCTGCTCTCGGTGCGCACCATCGCGGTGCCCGGCGCGCTTGCGCAGATCGCCGTCGCCACCGCGATGGGCGCATTGCTTGCCTGGGCGATGGGCTGGCCGCTGGCCACTGGCCTGGTCTTCGGCCTCGCGCTCTCCGTCGCCAGCACCGTGGTGCTGTTGCGCGCCCTGCAGGAGCGGCGCCTCGTCGAGACCGAGCGCGGCCGTATCGCCGTCGGCTGGCTGATCGTCGAGGACCTGGCCATGGTGATGGCGTTGGTGCTCTTGCCGGCGCTGGCCAGCGTGATGCAGGCTGGCGGCGGGGCCGCGGCGGCCGATCCGCTTGCCGCGCGTCTCGGCCTGGGCTTGTGGGGCGTGCTTGGCGTCACGATCGCGAAAGTCGTCGCCTTCGTCGCGCTGATGCTGATCGTCGGCCGGCGGATGATTCCCTGGGTCCTGCATTACGTCGCGCATACCGGCTCGCGCGAGCTCTTCCGGCTGGCCGTCCTGGCAATCGCATTGGGCGTGGCGTTCGGCGCCGCCAAGCTGTTCGGTGTGTCGCTGGCGCTGGGCGCTTTCTTCGCCGGTATGATCCTCAGTGAATCGGAACTCAGCCATCAGGCGGCGCAGGAATCGCTGCCCCTGCGTGATGCTTTTGCCGTCCTGTTCTTCGTCTCGGTAGGCATGCTGTTCGATCCCGCCAGCGTCGTGCGCGATCCGCTGCCGGTGCTGGCGGTGCTGTTCATCATCATTGTCGGTAAGTCGATCGCCGCATTCCTGATCGTGATCGCGTTTCGCCATTCGACCGGCACAGCCCTCACGATCTCCGCCAGCTTGGCGCAGATCGGCGAGTTCTCGTTCATCCTCGCCGAGCTCGGCGTCGGCCTGAAGCTGCTGCCGGAGCAGGGACGTGACCTGATCCTCGCCGGCGCGATTCTGTCGATCCTGTTCAACCCCGTCGCCTTCACCTCGGTGGGCAGGCTGCAGGGCTGGCTGGATAGGCGCAGGCCCCAGTCGGCCACGGTCACCGCGCCGGCGGCGCCCGTACCCGACGAGACGATTCTGGTGCCGACGTCGCTCAGTAACCACACAGTGCTGATCGGATACGGCCGCGTCGGTGGCTTGGTCGGCGAGGCCCTGCTCGAGGCGAAGCTGCCCTTTCTGGCGATCGAGGACGCCGATAAGAGGGTAGCGCAGCTGCACGAGAGCGGCGTCGAGCACATCGTCGGTAACGCCGCCAAGGCTGAGATTCTGGCCGCCGCCAACCTTGCCCACGCGCGCCGGCTGATCGTCGCCATCCCCAACGCCTTCGAGTCCGGCCAGATCGTCGAGCAGGCCCGGTCGGCCAACCCCTCGCTGGAAATCATCGCCCGCGCCCATTCGGATGCAGAGGTCGAGTATCTCGACAGGCTCGGTGCAAATACCGTGATCATGGGGGAGCGCGAGATCGCCCGCAGCATCGTCGAGGTTATCACGGCGGGTTCGCCCACCGCCTAAGTTTCAGCTAGGTCGTCGCTAGAGCTTTGAATTGGCTTGAGTTACAAGATACAGAAGATCGGGCAGCGACCTGAAAAGGTGTTGATTTTTCGTGAATCTTGTGTCAGAAAACCAACAAAGACAGGCAAGCGCTTATATTCAATCATTCATTTTCAGGCGCGATTCCGACGTGGATGGGCCGCCATGAGATTGGACATTGGTCATGACGGTTTTCACCTACGGCACCTCGAACGCCCCGACCTCGACCTACACCCTCACCGTCACCCGCTATGACGAGTCGGGCCAGGCGACGGGCGATTCGGTCACCGGAACCTGGACCAGCCTGCGCTCCCGCCTCGGCAACGGCAACAGCAACACCGCCGATACGCTGGTGATGACCGGCGGCAACGACCTGTTCGCCTGGGACGACTACACGACAAGCACGCCGGGCGGCGGGCTCAACGGCTCCACCGAGTACTACGCCTTCCAGAACAGCAGCCAGAGCCGGGCCATCGAGACCATCATCGCCGGCGCCGGCAGCGACCTGATCAACCTGACCTACGAGCACACCGGCCAGACCTACTGGCAATGGGACTCCGCCAGCGGCGGCGCCAACGCCACCATGTGGGTCTATGGCGGCGCGGGCGACGACATCATCTGGGGCCACAACCCCGGCGAGCGGCTCTATGGCGGCGATGGCGACGACTGGATCGACGGCGGCGCCGGCAACGACACGCTGTTCGGCGGCGCCGGCAACGATTCGCTGGTCGCCGGCCTGGGCAACGACACCCTCCATGGCGAGGACGGCCGCGACACCCTGGTCGGCACGCTGGGCGACAACCTGATGTATGGCGGCCTCGGCGACGACTGGGCCTTCGGCGGCAACGGCAACGACATCATCTACGGCGACGACGGCAACGACTTCATCAGCGTCACCGGCGGCACCAACACGCTCTACGGCGGCACGGGCAACGACTTCATACTCGGCGGCAGCGGCAGAGACACCATCTTCGGCGGCGCCAACAACGATGTGATCGACGGCGGAGCCGGCAACGACTACCTCGATGGCGGCCTCGGCGAGGACGCGTTGTGGGGCGGCGACGGCACCGACATCATCTATGGCGGCGGCGACACCGACTACATTTACGGCGGCGGCGGCAACGGCGACACGATGTACGGCGGCGACGGCGACGACTTCTACTATTTCGCGCGCGGCGACGGCACCGGCAACCGGATCTTCGATTCGGGCGGCACCAACACCATCGTCGTCTTCGGCGGCTTCGCCACGGAGGACACCGGCCAGTGGTGGATCCCCGGCACCGGCGTGTCCGACAACAACGGCGGCACGATCGGCGATGCGCTGGGCGGCAGCGGCTCGGGCGTGTCGGTCAGCTACGCCGCCGGCAACGTCTTCACGCTGAGCATCCTCGGCTCGGGCGCCGCCTCGATCACCGCCGACGCCGACGAGGTCCAGCGCATCATCCTCTGGAACTCCGACAACACGCTGCCCAACCAGACGCAGGAAGTCTTCGCCTGGAACGGCAGCCAGTTCGTGTTCATGGGGTACGAGGGGTAGCTTTACCTTCCCCCGGAGGGGGAAGGTGCCCGAAGGGCGGAAGGGGGATGTCGAAGACGGACTCCTGCGTTCGTCTTCGACATCCCCCTTCCGTCGCTCCGCGCCACCTTCCCCCTCCGGGGGAAGGCAGACGTCAGACGGCGGCGCGCTGCTTCTTGCGCGGCGGGGTCTGGATCACCGGTGCCAGCTCGCCGGCGTTGAACGAGGCGATGCGGCGCTCGTCCGACACGCCGCCATAGGTCGTGCTGCGCTGCTGCGGCACGCGGCCGATCGAGCGGATCAGCTTCTCCATCTCGTGCGGCGGGAATTCCTGGCCGTGCTGCGTGCCGGCGGCGCGCGAGATGCTCTCGTTCATCAGGGTGCCGCCCAGATCGTTGGCGCCCGACTGCAGGCAGATCGCCGCGCCCGCCGGACCCATCTTCACCCACGACGTCTGGATGTTGGGGATCAGCGGGTGCAGGCTGAGCCGCGCGATGGCGTGCATGATCACCGCCTCGCGGAAGGTCGGGCCCTTGCGCGCCATGCCCAGCCGGTACATCGGCGCTTCCATGTGCACGAAGGGCAGGGGCACGAACTCGGTGAAGCCGCCGGTCTCGGCCTGCAGGTCGCGCAGCGCCAGCAGATGCTTCGCCCACGAGCGCGACGACTCGACATGGCCGTACATGATCGTCGAGGTAGTGCGCAGCCCGGCTCTGTGCGCCGCGCGCTGCACGTCGAGCCATTGCTGTGTGTCGATCTTGTCCGGGCAGATGATGCGCCGTACCTCGTCGTCGAGGATCTCGGCGGCCGTGCCGGGCAGGGTGCCCAGCCCGGCCTCCTTCAGCTCGGCGAGGAAATCGGGCATCGCCTTGTTCGAGGCCGCCGCACCCTGCGTCACCTCCAGCGCCGAGAAGGCGTGGATGTGCATGTCGGGGGTCACCGCCTTGATGGCCCGGCAGATCGCTGCGTAGGTCCCGCCGGTGTAGTCGGGATGGATGCCGCCCTGCAGGCAGACCTCGGTGGCGCCGCGATCCCACGCCTCGACGGCGCGGCGCTGCACTTCCTCGAGATCCAGGTCGTACGGTGAACCACGCAAATCCTCGTGCGTGCGGCCCTTGGAGAAGGCGCAGAACTTGCAGCGGAAATAGCAGATGTTGGTGTAGTTGATGTTCCTGTTGACGACGTAGCGGATCACCTCGCCGCTGACGGAGCGGCGCAGCGCGTCGGCCGCCTGGTTGACGTAGCGGTAGTCGATGTCGCGCGCCGCGAACAGCCGCACGATCTGCGCCTCGTCGAGTCGCTCGCCCGAGCTTGCGCGCTCGACGATACGCGTGACGTCGGGATCGACCTGGCGCGAAAGCGCCAGCGGCGTCGGCGGCGGCTCGGTGTTGCCCGGCGCCCAGTCGTCGTCGCGTGCGAAGCCCTCGGCGTCGCTCATGCGGCGCACGCGCGTGGCGATCTCCGGCGCCAGCCATGTGTCGACGTCGCGCACATAGGAGGGATAGACCGGCAGGCGGTTGACCAGCAGCTTGCCGACCTCGGCGCTGCGCCGCGACAGCTCGGCGATCGCCGGCCACGGTGCCTCGGGGTTCACATGGTCGGGCGTCACCGGCGACACGCCGCCCCAGTCGTTCAGCCCGGCGCCGACCAGCTTCTGGTAGACGCCGGGCGACAGGTTCGGCGGCGCCTGCAGGTTCGTCTCGGGGCCGAGGATCAGGCGCGCCACGGCGATGGTCCACAGGAGCTCAGGCAGGTCGGGCTCTTCGGAATCGGCGAGCTTGGTGTCGGGCTTGGCGCGGAAGTTCTGGATGATGACTTCCTGGATGTGGCCGTAGCGCGCGTGCAGGTCGCGGATCGCCTCCAGCGACTCGATGCGCTCCTGCCGCGTCTCGCCGATGCCGATCAGGATGCCGGTGGTGAACGGCACCTTCAGCTCGCCGGCGAGCCGGATGGTCTCGAGCCGCACCGCGGGATGCTTGTCGGGCGAGCCGAAATGCGGACCGCCGCGCTCGCTCAGCCGCTCGCTGGTGGTCTCCAGCATGATCCCCTGGCTGGCGCTGACCTTGCGCAGTGCGGCGATCTCCTGGCGCGTCATCACGCCGGGATTGGCGTGCGGCAGCAGACCGGTCTCCTTGAGCACCAGCGCGCACATCGCTGTCAGGTACTCGATCGTCGTGGCGTAGCCGAGTTCCTTCAGCGCCTCTTCGGCGGCGCGATAGCGAAGCTCCGGCTTGTCGCCCAGGGTGAACAGCGCCTCGGTGCAGCCCGCCGCCTGGCCGGCGCGCGCGATCGCCAGCACCTCGTCAGGTGAGAGATAGGCCGGGATCGTCGGATGCGGGCGCTCGGCGAAGGTGCAGTAGTGGCAGACGTCGCGGCAGAGCTTGGTCAGCGGAATGAAGACCTTGCGCGAATAGGAAATCAGTCGGCCATGCGCCTGGTCGCGCATCCGCGCGGCCTCGGCCATCAGCTCGTCCAGCGGTCTATCGAAACGCGACGCCATCTCAGCTCCGGCATGTACCTGCGGCCGCATCGTGTAGTATCGCCGCCGACGACGCAATGCGGGGAGGAACGCGCGCCATGCAATTCGGCTTCAACGCACCGACGGCCGGGGCACTCTACGGCGTCGAAAACCTTACGCGCATTGTGGTCGGGGCGGAGGCGCTCGGTTACGACTACGCAACCTTCAGCGACCACGTGGTGATCCCTACAGACATCCACGCCATCTATCCCTACAGCTCCAGTGGCGAGTTCCCGTCGGGCTCGCGCGGCGGCCGACATGAGCAACTCACCGAGATGGCCTTCGTTGCCGGCATGACGAAGAAGCTGCGGCTGGTCTCCTCGGTGATGGTGGTGCCGCACCGCCCGGCGATGCTGACGGCCAAGATCCTCTCGACCATCGACGTGCTCAGCGGCGGAAGGCTGGTGGTGGGCATCGGCGCCGGCTGGATGAAGGAGGAGTTCGAGGCGCTGCAGCTGCCCGATTTCGAGGCACGCGGCAAGGTCACCGACGAATACATCGCCGCCTTCAAGGAACTGTGGACCAACGAGGATCCGAGATTCGCCGGCGAGTATGTGAAATTCGGCGGAATCGTTTTCGCGCCCAAGCCTGTACAAAAGCCGCATCCGCCGATCTGGGTCGGCGGCGAGAGCGGCCCGGCGCTGCGTCGGACGGCGAAGCTGGGCGACGTCTGGTACCCGATCGGCACCAACCCGCAGAACCCGCTCGACAGCCTCAAGCGCCTGAAGACCCAGGTCGCACGCCTGCGCAAGATGACGGCGGAGGCGGGGCGCAAGCCTGACGCGGTGGGCCTGACCTTGCGCGTCACCGCCTATGGCGAGGGCGTGCCGGCGCAGGCCGGCGACGGCGAACGCCGGCTGTTCGCCGGCAAGCCGGCCGACATCGCCGCCGACATCCGCGCGCTGCGCGACATGGGGGTGGGCTGCCTCGATTTCGGCGTGCCCGGCGACACCGCGGACGAGATGCTGGGCAACATGCAGAAGCTCAGGACCGAGGTGCTGGCGCTGGTCTGAGCCGCCCGGCGGAACCGCGCCGGTGCCGAGGCCGTTCCTGCATATCGGGAGGCCTCGACGATGCGCATCCTCACGCTTGCCATTGCGCTGCTGTTCCTGGGCCAGGCGGTCCATGCCCAGACCACGAGCGCGCCGGCTGTCACGGTGAACACACCGGCGGCGGGCGTCGGCGTCACGATCGACTGGGCCGACTTCAAGGAGAATTTCTGCGTCTATGGCGGCGCGGTCTACTCGCTCAACAGCCTGATCTGCATCGGCACGCAGGCCCATACCTGCGGCCGGACCGAGCCCGACAAGATCGCCAGCTGGAAGTCGACGGGCACCTGCAAGTAGAGCCCACTCGTCATCCTGAGCGAAGCGAAGGATCCTGCGGTATCGCGGTCACGTGGACGTACCGCGTCCGATTGCACCACCGCGAGGTCCTTCGCTACGCCCAGGACGACAGTCAACTATCCAGCTTGCGGATGATCGCCGCCCATTTGTCCATTTCAGGCAGCACGTCGTCCAGCTTCGCCGACTCGAAGGTGATGATCGTGCGCGTGATGCCGCCGTCGCGGTCGCGCCTCAGCAGGTCGGCATCTGGTTTGGCGCCCCAGATCGTCACCGGCACGCTGGCGAGATCGCGGTTCGCCTCGGCCGCCATCTGCCGGAAGTTTGGCATCAGGTCGAAGACGTCGTCGTACTGCTTGCGCGCACGATGGGGGATCCAGCCGTCGCCGTAGCGCAAGGCGCGGCGGGCGGAGAAGGGGAAGGCGCCGCCCACGAGGATCGGCGGGTGCGGCTTCTGCACCGGCTTGGGCCAGGCCATCATCGGATCGAAGTTCACGAACTCGCCGTGATACTCGGCCTTGGACCTGGTCCAGATCACCTTCATCGCCTCGATGCGCTCGCGCGCCAGCTTGTGGCGGCTCTCGAAGACGGTGCCGTGGTTCTCCATCTCGTCCTGGTTCCAGCCATTGCCGACGCCGAACAGGAAACGGCCGTTGGAGATCTGGTCGATCGAGGCCACCAGCTTGGCGGTCTGGATCGGATCGCGCTGCGCCACCAGGCAGACGCCGGTGCCGACCAGCAGCTTGGTGGTCGCCGCCGCCGCGGCGGTGAGCGCCACGAACGGGTCCATGGCGTCGTAGTACTTCTTCGGCACCTCGCCGCCGCTGGGGAAGGGCGACTTGCGCGACAGCGGGATATGCGAATGCTCCGGCGCCCACAGCGAATCGAAGCCGCGCTCCTCGAGCGCCCGGCCCATCTCGGCCGGCGTCATCGAATAATCGGTGAAGAAGACCGCACCGCCGATTTTCATGACTCGTTTTCTCCCTTCGCACCCCTGTCATCCCGAGCGCAGCGAGGGATCCAGGGTAGGACTAGATCCCTCGCTGCGCTCGGGATGACGGTGGAGGCTAGCGCTTCGGCCAGCGTGCCGAAACCTGCGGCAGGACCTTCTCGATCAGCTGCTTCGTCTGGTCGAGCACCGCGGTCTCATTCGCGCCGAGCGGGCGCAGGATGAACTTGGCGACGCCGTTGTCGACGAACTCGCTGAGGCGGTTCAGCACCGTGTCGGCGTCGCCCACGGCGAACGCCTGGCGCGCGTCGCGGCCGGTGCGCTTCGTGTAGGCGTCCATGGCGCGTGCCACGATCGGGCTCTCGGCGCTGCCGAAATGGTAGGCGAAGCCGGCGCCGTAATGGTCCTCGTCGATGCTGCGGCCGGCTTCGGCGGTCGCGGCCTTGATGGCGGCGACGACGCGGCCGGCTTCCTTGGGCGACTCGCCGCCGGCCTGCCAGCCGGTGCCGTACTTCGCCGTGCGGCGGATCGCGGCGTCGGTCGAACCGCCGATCCACATCGGCAGGTCGGGCTGCACCGGCTTGGGCGCGATCACCGCGCCCGAGAGCTTGTAGAAGGTGCCGTCGAAGTCGACCGAGTCCTCGCGCCACAACCGCGCGATGATCTCCAGGCATTCGTCCGTCCGCTTGCCGCGTGTCCTTGTGTCGGCGTTCAGCATCTTCCACTCCGCTCCGAACGGCGAGCCGATGCCGAAGGCGGGCAGCAGGCGACCCCCGGACAGCACGTCGATGGTGGCGCATTGCTTGGCCAGCAACACCGGATCGCGGAAGGCGAGCGACACCACGTTCATGCCGAAGCGCAGACGCCGCGTGCGCCCCGCCAGCGCGGCCATCGCCGTCATCGATTCGAGGAACGGCGCCTTGCCGACGAGGCGATCAGTCTGCCAGATCGAATCGACGCCGCCTTGCTCGCACATGTCGACCCAGCGCCAGTATCCGGCGCCCGAGGCGAAGGGAAACTCGGCGAGGCCGAGACCGACCGCGACGCTCATGCCACTGCTGCCTTCAGTCTGGGCGCGACATCGCGCACGAAGCGTTCGAGGTGGCCGTTCATCTGGTCGGGCCGCATGCCCGGCGGCACCGCCCAGGTCACCAGGTCGGTGATGCCGAACTCCTTCACGAAGGCCGTGAGTTCCTTCACGCAGTGATCGACGTCGCCCACCACCCAGGTCTGCGGGATGGGCGGATCGCTGGCCTCGTGCCTGACGCCGCCATAGGCGCCCTCGCTGTTGAAGCTGCGATAGACCTGGCCGCGATAGCGCTCGGCGGCGCGCACCGCGGGCCAGTCGCGCTCGCGGTCGTCGGTGACGAGGCAGGAGCGGATGATGCCGACGCGGTACGTGTCCGGATCGCGCCCCGACTCGCGCATGGTCGCGCGCCACGGATCGAGCACCGCCGAGCGCGGGCCCTGCGGCAGGAAATGGCTGTCGTAGCGCGCCGCGCGCTGCGCGCCGGGTCCCGACATGGCGGCGATCCACAGCGGCGGGCCGCCCTGCTGCACGTAGCCGGGTCGGATGACCACGTCCTCGAAGTCGTAGCGCTTGCCGTGATAGCTGAAGCGTTCGCCGGCGAAGCACAGGCGCAGCACCTCGATGCCTTCATCCGTCAGCGAGACGCGGCGCGACACCGGCAGGCCGAAGCCCTTGAACTCGTGCGGCGCGTAACCCATGCCGACGCCGATCTCGACGCGCCCGTTGCTGAGGTTGTCGAGCACCGCGAGATCCTCGGCCAGGCGCACCGGATGATTGAACGGCAGCAGGCAGACGTCGCTCGACAGCTTCACGCGCCTGGTGCGCGCGGCGATCGCGCCGGCGATCGGGATCCACGAGGGCAGGTAGCCGTCGTCGAGGAAGTGATGCTCGGTGAACCACACGAGATCGAGCCCCAGCCCGTCGAGCATCACGACCTGGTCCATGATCGCGGCGTAGAGGCTCGGGTTGTCGAGGCCCGAATCGGGCGTGTTGCGGAAATCGTAGACCGTGCCGATTCGCAGCTCCGGACGCATGGCTCTCTCCCTTGCCTTCCCCCGGAGGGGGAAGGTGGCGCGAAGCGCCAGATGGGGGATGTCGGAGCCGAACGCAGGAGTCCTTCGTCGACATCGGCCATCCACCCTTCGGGCACCTTCCCCCTCCCGGGGAAGGGAGACAAGAGTCCTTACGCCGCTTCCAGTAGCCCTTCCGCCAGGCGAGGCAGGACGCGCGAGCGCCAGCCCGTGCCCATGTTGTCGAAGGCGAAGCGGTGTTGCGGGTTGTCGAGGTCGAAGCCGCGATGCTCCAGGCGCAGCATGCAGCCATCCGCGGTGGGCGTGATCGTCCAGTGCAGCTCCCAGTCGGCGAAGGTGTAGGCGAGCTTGCGCTCGGGCACGACCTCGATCACGCGGCAGGGCTGCTGGCCCCACTTGCCCATGTCCATGGTGAAGGCATGGCCGAGCACCGGCGCGATGTTGCCGGCTGCCCACCACTTAGCGATGCCGTCGGGTGTCGAGATGCGCTGCCACACGCGCCGGCGAAGCTTTGATCGGTTGGTCGATGGTCAATGTCCGCAAGGTACTCATCGCTCTTCATCCTCGAGCTGACGCGCCAGGCGGGCGAGGCGGCTCTTCCAGTAGGTCTCGTAGGGCTTGAGCCAGTCGCGCAGCTCGATGAGCGGCTTGGCATTGAGCGCGTAGATGCGCTCGCGGCCGACCTTCTTCTCGCGCACCAGGTCGGCGTTGCGCAGGATGCCGATATGCTCGGACACCGCCGAGCGGCTGATCTCGAACTCCTCCGCAATCGCACCGGCGGTGCGCGCGCGGTCGAGCAGGAGAGCGATCACCTGCCGGCGGACGGGATGCGCGAGGGCTGAAAAGACGAGCTCGGTCGGCATGTCCGGATTATGTCGGGAAGTGCCGACATGTCAACAATCCCCGACAAATTCGGATCAGCACTTCTTCGATGCGTTCAGCTCCGCGTCGATGCGGATGAGCGCCTTCTCGTCGGTCGCCTCGACTTCGCGGATGTCGATGGTGCGTCGGCCTCGATCCCTCGCCGCACTCGGGACGACAGGTGCGTGGGGATGAGGTCGGGAGCTTACGGGGCCTCCAGCACTCGCGCCAGTTTCGGCAGGATCACCAGGCGCCAGCCGTCGCCCATGTTCTCGAAGCCGAACTTGTGTTGCGGGTTGTCGAGGTCGAAGCCGTGATGCTCGAGGCGCAGCAGGGAGCCACCTTGTACGGCCGCGATCCTCCAGTGCAGCTCCCAGTCGCCGAAGGTGTGAGCCAGCTTGCGCTCGGTCACGACCTCGATCACGCGGCATTGCTGCTGGCCCGACGGGCCCATGTCGAGGGTGAAGTGGTGGTCGACGACCGGCGCGATGTCGCCCGGCACCCACCAGCTCTCAATGCCCTCGGGCGTCGAGATGCGCTCCCACACCTGCGCGGGCGAGGCCTTGATCGGCTGATCGATGGTCAGGGTCTGCAGCGTGCTCATGACTCATTATCCTCGAGCCGCCCATCGAAGCGAACCTGGGCTCGTCGCCCATGCGCGTTTCCGGATGTTCCGGCCTGACCTGCGGTTCTTTCAGGGGCCGATGAGAACAGGCGGTGTCAAGGCGCCAGGTGCCATGACAACACCGCCGCAGCCCGTCGCATTCATGACGATGCGCACGGCCGGCATGTTGTTCACGAGGACCGTCGGCGAGCCGAGGACGATCGGGATCGGCCCTGCCACACAGGCGACCTGATCCATGAAGGCTCGAGCCTGGGGCAGGCTGCAGGTCAGGACGGTGACCGCGCATGGCGGCAAGATCGGTCCTGCCGGAATGCCCAGGGTCAAGGCGCAGGCATGCAGATCAGTGACACGAGCGGCTGGCATCGGCATATGAGCATCTAATCACTTTTTGGCTGCCATGTAAAGTCCGTCGCGGCGGCCCGGGCTACTTCTTCCTGCGTGCCGTGTTCAGCGCCACGGCGGCGCGGATCAGCGCCTTCAGCGCCTTCTCGTCGATCCTGTCGCCCTCGCGGATGTCGATGGCGCGCCTGACGTTCCCCTCGAGGCTCGAATTGAAAAGACCCGCAGGGTCCGGCAGCGATGCGCCCTTGGCGAAGGTCAGCTTGACCGCGGCCTTGTAGGTCTCGCCGGTGCAGATGATGCCGGCATGCGACC
This sequence comes from Alphaproteobacteria bacterium, assembly GCA_019635875.1. Taxonomy (NCBI): domain Bacteria; kingdom Pseudomonadati; phylum Pseudomonadota; class Alphaproteobacteria; species Alphaproteobacteria bacterium. The sequence continues at coordinate 40,088 of JAHBYP010000011.1, read as the reverse complement.
ACACCGGCACGCCGCGCCACTTCCATTCCTCGACCACCTCGGGGGCGGCCTGGCTGACCAGCGCGCGCACCTTCGCGAGTGTCTCGCCGCGCCAGTCGCCCAGCTCCCTGATGCGCGCGTCGATCAGCTTCGAGGCAGAGCCCTCGGTCATGCTCGCCGCGCCTCGATCATCTTCCAGCCATTGCCCGAGGGGTCGCGGAAGTTGGCGTCCACCGAGCCGTATCGCTCCGTGGGCTCCTGGGTGAATTCCACGCCGCGCGCCTGCAGCTGCCTGAACGCGGCGCGGCAGTCGTCGACGACCATCACCAGCGGCGGCATGGCGCCCTTGGCGACGATCTCGTTCAGGCTCTGCACGGTGGCCGCGTCGAGAATCGGCGCCTGTGGCCTGAACAGGCCGAGCTGGAAGGAGGGCTGCTCGGGGTGCTGCACCGTCAGCCAGCGATAGTCGCCGTTGCGTGCATCGGTATGGACGCGCCATCCGAGCTTCTCGATATAGAACTGAAGCGCTTCGTCCTGGTCGCGCACGTAAAGACCGACCACGCTGATGCCCTGGCTCATGGGACCTCCGTTTCGCCTGAAACGGACATAGCGCCTGTCGGGTGCCGTCGCTTCTCCGAAACTGCTGTTGTGAGGTCGGGCCGATGGGCGGCGCTGAGGAAGCAGCCCGGCACGCACGACAGATCGTGCGGCGCGGCCTTCTCGCGTGCCCGCAACGCGCCCGGGCTCTCGCCGGTGATGTCGCGGAAGACGCGACCGAAGGTGCCCAGGCTCGTCCAGCCGGTCTGGAACGCGATCTCGGTGATGGACAGACCGGTGTCGCGCAGCAGCGCTCTGGCCCGCTCGATGCGGCGCGTCAGCAGGTAACGGTGCGGCGGCACGCCGAAGGCGCCGCGGAACGAGCGCGCGAAATGCGCCTGCGACACACCGCTCACGCTCGCCAGCCGCGGGATCGGCCACGCCTCGTGCGAGGCCGCGTCCATCCGGTCCCTGGCGCGCAGCAGGCGGCGCAGCAATCGAGGATCCTGGCCCACCTGGCGCTACGCCATCCAGCCGGGGATCCTGCTGGCCTGCTTCACCCAGGCCGCGAACTGCGCTTCGTCGAGCGTGTCGCTCTCGCGAATGTCGAGATAGCGCACTTCTTTCTGCCTGGACTCGCCGGGCGGCAGGGGCTTGAGCTCCGCGCCCTTGAAGAAGCCGACCTTGATGTACTTCGTGAAGCAGTGAAAGCTGAGGAACCAGCCCTTGCCCTCGACGCCGTAGAACGGCGAGTTCCACTTCACCGCCTTGCGCACGCCGGGCAGCGTGCGGGTGATGATGGAGTCGAGCCGGTGCGCGAGGTCCTGCTTCCAGCCGGGGATGGCCCTGATATAGGCCTGCACCGGCGCATCGCCGTCGCCCTTGGCGATCTGCGGATTGTCGCCCGCGAGCAGCCTGGGCTTCGCGGCGGCGCGCCTCTGGGACTTCTTCTTCGGTGTCGATCGTGCGTCGGCCATCGTCTTCTCTCCGGGGCGCGCAGGCTAACGAGTTCGGCCACGCCCGCGCAACCCCGGGCGCGCGGCCGCGGCACCGGATTGAAACGCGCACGGAAATCGGCGATATCGAGGATCGATATCGGAGTTCGATAGTGCCGAGAAGCCGACCGCTCGAACATCACGACCTGCTCTGCGGGCTGGTGCGGCTGCACGTGCTGCATCACGCGGCCGAGCACGAGATCTACGGCCAGTGGATGATCGACGAGCTGGCGCATCACGGCTACCGGCTGTCGCCCGGCACGCTCTACCCGATGCTGCACAAGATGGAGCGCGATGGCTACCTGCTTTCGCGCGCGCAACGTGACGGCCGCGCGGTCCGCCGCCTTTACCGCATCACGGCCAAGGGCCGCGCCGGCCTGCGGGTGGCCAAGAAGCAGATCGCGGAGTTCCGCGGGGAGGCGATGAAATGACGGCGGAGTCCCGACCGGCGGCGGATGATGCCGCAAGCAGGATCGTCGCGCCGGGCGAGGTGCTGCGCGCCTTCCTCAAGCTCGGCGTCACCTCGTTCGGTGGGCCCATCGCGCATCTCGGCTATTTCCGCGACGAGCTGGTGCTGCGCCGGCGCTGGATCGACGAGAAGGGCTACGCCGATCTTGTCGCGCTGTGCCAGTTCCTGCCCGGGCCGGCATCGAGCCAGGTCGGCTTCGCGCTCGGCCTGCTGCGTGGCGGTCCGCTCGGCGCGCTGTTCGCCTGGGCGGCGTTCACCTTGCCGTCGGCCATCGCGCTCGTCGCCTTCGCCTATGGCGCGGCGGCGATGGGCGGGCCGATCGGCGAGGGCGTCATCGACGGCCTCAAGATCGTCGCGGTGGCCATCGTCGCGCAGGCCGTCTGGGGCATGGCGAGATCGCTTTGCCCGGACCGCGAGCGGGCCAGCATTGCGCTGGGTGCGGTGCTGATCGTCGTGCTCCTCGCCGGCGCCTGGGGCCAGATCGCCGCCATCGTGGTGGGCGGCCTTGCCGGTCTCGCGCTGTGCCGCACGCCGGGCGCGCCGGTCACGGATCACATCCGCTTTCCGGTATCGCGCACGGTCGGCGCGATCTGCCTGGCGCTGTTCGCGATGCTGCTCGTGGGCCTGCCGCTGGCGCTGGCCGTCGCACCGTCGCAGGGCCTCGCGGTGTTCGACGCCTTCTATCGCGCCGGCGCGCTGGTGTTCGGCGGCGGCCATGTCGTGCTGCCGCTGCTCGAGTCGGAGGTCGTGCGGACCGGCTGGGTGAGCCAGGCTCAGTTCCTGGCCGGATACGGTGCTGCGCAGGCGGTGCCCGGTCCGCTGTTCACCTTCGCCGCCTACCTCGGCACGGTGCTCGGCCCGCAGCCCAACGGCGTCGCCGGCGCGGCCATCGCGCTCGTCGCGGTGTTTCTTCCCGGCCTGCTGCTGCTGCTGGGCGCGATCCCGTTCTGGGACGACTTCCGCGCCCGGCCCGCTGCCCAGGCCCTGATGCGCGGCGCCAATGCCGCCGTGGTCGGCATCCTCGGCTCGGCGCTCTACGATCCGGTCTTCGTCAGCGCGATCAAGGGCCCGCACGCCTTCGTGCTGGCGCTGACGTGCTTCGTCCTGCTGATGGCGTGGAAGGCGCCACCGTGGGTCGTCGTACTCGTCGCCGCGGCGGGCGGCGTGCTGCTGAACATTACGCGTTGAGGCGCGCCGCCTGCGCCATGACCTCGATCGCCTCGGGCTGGCGCGAGCGGACACTGAGCGTGTCGAGCCCGCAATCCTGCCAGCGTCGATAGCGCTCCTTGATGCGCGCGGCCGGGCCGACCAGCGACTTGGCGTCGACCCACTCGTCGGGCACCGCCGCCGTCGCCTCGTCCTTGTGGCCGGCGAGGTAGAGTTCCTGGATGCGCCGGGCGGCGTCGCCGAAGCCGTTGCGCACCATCAGGTCGTTGTGGAAGTTCTTGTCGCGGTGGCCCATGCCGCCGACATAGAGCGCGACCTCGGGCTTGAGCTTCTGCAGCGCCGCTTTCACGTCGTCCTGGACCTGCACATGCACCGAGGTCTGGATCACGAAATCCTTCATGCTCTTGCCGTTGCCGGCGCGGCGGAAGCCTTCCTCGAGCCAGGGCTGGTAGTCCTTGAGGAAGCCGGGCACGAGGCCGGTGGGCAGCCAGCCATCGGCGATCTCGCCGGTGAGTTTCACCGTCGCCTCATTGACGGTGGCGAGATAGATCGGGATGTCGGGGTTCATGTGCAGGATCGACTTCAGCGGCTTGCCGATGCCCATCGCGCCTTCGCCCCTGTAGGGCAGGGGATACTCGCGCCCGTCATGGCTCACCGGCCCCTCGCGGCGGAAGATCTTGCGCATGATCGCGACGTAGTCCTTGAGCTGGTAGTACGGCTTGCCCCACGGGCGGCCGTACCAGCCCTCGACGATCTGCGGCCCCGACACGCCCAGCCCGGCGATGAAGCGTCCGCCGCCGGCCATGGCATCGACGGTGGCGGCGCACATCGCGGCATTGGCCGGCGTGCGCGCGGCGAGCTGCATGATGCCGGTGCCGAGCTTGATCTTCTTCGTGAAGCCCGCGAGGTAGGCGAGCGGCGTCACCGCATCGGAGCCGTAGGCCTCGGCGGTCCACACCGAGTCGTAGCCGAGCTCCTCGGCGCGCTGCACCAGCTTGACGGGGATGTCGAGATGGGCGCCGGAGTAGCCGATCGACAGGCCGAGCTTCATGGGGCGTTTCCTCCCAGCCTGTCATCCCGAGCGCAGCGAGGGATCCAGGGTGATGTCGTGATCCCTCGCTGCGCTCGGGATGACAGATCGAGCTATTCCGTGCTGGCGTCGGCCAGCTCGGGGATCCAGCTCTTCTTCTCGCCGGCGTAGAGCGCGCCGGGATTGCCGTGCACCGTCGTGCGCCACATCACGCGGTTCTGCGTCTCGGCGTCGAACCAGGTCGCAGCGTGCACCAGGCAGCGATTGTCCCAGACGATCAGGTCGCCCTGGTCCCATTCGTGCACATAGATGAAGTCCGGCCGCGTGTAGTGCGCCATCAGCGCGTCGAGCAGGGCGGCGCCGTCGCCATGCGGGCCGGGCTGCATGCCCACGAACGGGCCCTCGATCCAGTCCATCTGGCCGGACTCGCAGAGATAGAGCGCGGGCTTGCCGGTGACGGGATGGATGCGCACGACAGGCTGGCGCTGCGAGCGCTCGTGGGCGGCGAAGGCGCGCGGCGCCGTGCCCGCCAGCGCCGCGTCGCGCGAGCGGCCCGAGCCGGGTTGCGCGTGCAGGCCCTCGAGCTGGCCGACCTTGCGCTTCATCTCGGGCGACAGCGCCGCGTAGGCCAAGGTGCCGTTGGCGAAGATGGTCTGGCCCTGGTCGCGGCTCACCGGCGTCACGGCGAAGAACAGCGAGATGTCGGGCGGCGGGCGGCGATAGCTCTGGTCGGTGTGCCAGCCCTTGCGCTGCGGGTACTGCACCGGCAGCTTGCCATCGGCGGTCAGCGGCGGCTCGGGCCGCTTGGGCGGCATGCGGCTGACCGGGGCCACGTTGGAGACGATGAAGATCTCCGGCACGTCGGCGTGCACCTGGTGGCGCGGCGTCAGCGTGCGGCGATAATCCTCGACCTCCGGCCCGAACAGCCGGCTGAGCCGCACCAGTAGCGCCGGATCCTGCGCGATGCCGTGCAGCCCCTTCAGCAGCAGCACGCCGCCGCTTTCGCTGAGCGCGCGGGGCAGGGCGGCCGGCTCGGCCTCGGCCGCCTGCACGATGGCAGGGGCATCGCCCGTGGTGCGCGCAAGGCCGCCGAACCGGGCGCCGGGCAGGGGAGTCTCGAGGGTGAAAAAGCTGCTCATGGCGGCATCCTGCCCCTAATTCGCGGGCCGCTCCAGCGCCACGGCCATCAGCTTCTCGTCGTAGTAGCGGCCGTTGAATTTCAGCGCATGGACCTCATGGCCGTAGACGACGAAGCCGCAGGAGCGATAGAGGCGCTGGGCCGTCTCGTTGTCGCTGACGACGCTCAGCTGCACCAGCTCGACGCGGCCACGGGCGTGGCCGAGCACCGCCTCGACCAGTCGCTTGCTGACGCCCGTGCGGCGCGCGGCATCCCGCACGTACATGCCCCACAGGAATCCCTTGTGCTCGCGCTTGGGGCCGGCCTGCGTGCGGTAGCCCGCCATGCCCAGCAGGTCGGAGCCGCGGAAGGCGCCGAACACATCCGACCGGCTCAGCAGATCGGCGAACTGTTCTTCCGTGTAGGTCCGCTCCAGCTCGTAGGTGCTGCCGAAGGCTTCGGGCGCGGCCTGCAGCGCTTCCAGGCGGATGTCCTGGTACAGCCGCGCGTCGGCCGGCGTCAGCAGGCGGAATTGAACGTTGCGCGTCATGCGGCCTTCATAGCTGTGCCAAAGCGACGCTGCCAACGGCGAAACATCCGCTATCCACATGACTGGCGAGGGACGTGACCTAGTCGCGCGGGCTGTCCAGCATCTTGCGGGTGACGAAGCGCAGATCGCCGATGGAAGAGTCCTGGCCGGCATTCCAGGCGGCGACAATGTTGGAGACGATCTCTTCGGCAGTCTCGCCGTACTGGGTCACGATCGTATACTCGTGGGGTCCCTCGAGGTTGTACTTCGCCGGCAGCGCGCCATGCTCCAGTAGTCGACGCACTGCCTCCGCGATGAAGCGGCCAAGGTCCGCACCCTCCAGCCCATAGTCGTACCGGCCCGCCCACACGATCATGTCCGCACGAGCCATGCCCTTCGCGAGTTCCGACGGAAGGCCGTCGAGCCATTCGCTCCTGCTCAGGTTGCGAACCTCACAGTCCGCCGGCGAGGCAAACCACAAGCCGCCGTGCGTGGGATCACCGCCTCCCCAGCCGAGCCAGTCGTCGATCGTGTTCTTGACGATCTCGTCGGCGGTCTCGCCGTAGTGCTTCTGGACGCCCCAGTAGTACGGCCCGCGCGGGTCTCGCTTCACCGGTCGGCAGCCGTGGTCCAGCAGCTTGCGCACGGCCCGTTCTACGAACGTGATCAGCTCCTGCCCTTCGAGGCCAAAGCCACGCCGGCCCGCCGGCACGATCACCCACATCCCGACCGGCTCGAAGTCGAGGTCGGCGGGAAGCCTGTCGATCCACTCGTCAGTGGTTTCCTTGTATCTGAACTGCGGTGTTTCGTGTGTCATTGGATATGGATCCTATAGCCTGGTGGAAATGAGGGGTGATCCACGTCCAGCGTCGGCCCCCATCTTTTGCTGTTGCGGACTCCGAAGTTGCCACCCTGTGTAAGCCCGTATCGGTCGCCCGAATATCTCGGTGGCGGAGAGATTGGCGTGGAGGCGGCCTTCAAGGCGGCTTCTATGCGGTCGAACTCAGCCTTCGAGACCAGGCGAATTTTCGAGCTGCTGCCCTGCGCGCCGATGTCCCTCCCGTTCGGTCTCAATATGCGCTCGAGCGGATGCGATCCACCACCTGGCGGTGGTGTTGACGGTCGACTTGGCTGGGGTTGTTGCCCGGGTGTCGAGACCGGCGGCGGAGGGACCGGCGGTGGAGATGACGGCTGGTTCGATGGAGGCTTGGCTGGATCAGATGATGGCTCCGACTCATCTTCATCATCATCCGGTTCCTCGGAGGGCGAGATTTGCGCTGGCGGCGATAGCGGGCGCGCCATCTGCATTTGCATGATGATGCCGTTCATGAACAGCCACATCATGAACAGCATGAGCTCATCGACGACCTGTCTCGGCAGCTTGGCAACGCGGCGGAGCGTTTCCGGGTCCAAGTGCGGCATGACGATGTTGTGTACCGGCGTGACCGGTAGACTGCGCCGCACGATCTCGCGCAAGGCTGCATCGTCAGGAGGCTTGCCGTTGAGCTTGCGGGCGGTATCAATCTCCTCGACCAGCGCCGCCGGGAACTTCACATCCGTCGCCGATGATGATGGCTTGTCGCCGTCGCGGGCGGGATTGGCCTCCGTCGATGTCTGCCGCGCAATTTGAAGGCCACGCTTGATGGCATAGAGCTCGTTTTCGGTCGTCGGATCGCTGCGGCGGATGCCGGCCTGCCAGTCGCGGAAGCGTTGCCATTGCGGCAGCGGCAGCTGCGCGACGGTGGGCACGAGGTCACGGCGCGCGAAGATGTGCGGCGCCTGTGTCATCTCGGTCGCCAGGGCGTCGACCAACGCCGGGTTCGGCACCGGCTCGGTGCCGCGCGCGTTGTGGTCGAGGCGGGTCTCGATCGCTTGGCGATGGTCGGTGTCGAGCGTTACCCAGTCGCGCACGGGGATCTGCGCGGGGTCGGTCAGGCCGTCCTTCAGCACGCGCGCCAGCACCTGCTCGGCTAGGGTTCGGGCGTGCGCTTCGTCGGCTGCGGCGGCGCTGTGCAGGGTGCGGATGGTGGCGGCGCGCACCGCCGGATCGGCGATCGCCTCGGCCTGCCGCAGGCGCCACTGCGGTACCGACGGTTCGTCGCCCGGCGGCGTGGCGTTCAGGATTGCCGCGCTCGCCTGTCGGGCGTGCTCGCGCGTTTGCGCTTCGGCGAGCAGCGCGTCGAGCCCGGCTCGGTTGGATGCCTCGATGTGCTGTTCATAGCGTGCGCGCAGGGAGCGCGCGCGCTCGGGATCGTGCTCGACCGCCGCTTCGATCGCCGACACCAGCGTGCGACTGGTCTGCCGGCGCAGCGTCGCCTCGGTCAGTGCGGAGTCCCAGCCATGGCGCTCGGCCTGCTCGCGCACCTCCGCGCGGGTGGTGCCCAGGGCGCGGCGCAGCATGGCGTCGTCGCTCCAGTGCAGACGGGCATCGGCCTGCATCTGCGCGATGCGCCGTTCGCCGGCCTCGTCGTACCAGCGCAACCGCTCGGCTTCGGTGTGGCGCTCGATCTGGGTGTTGAAGCTCGCCAATCGGCGTTCGCTGAGGTCCTGCAGCATCTGGCGCTGGTCGTCGTCGACCATGGTCGCCATCTCGCGCGCCTGGGCCTCGCGGTAGGCGTCGATGACCGCCGGCGCCTGCGTTAGCGCGTCCTGGCCCTGCAGGTTGAGGTAGCCAGTCTGCGAATCGAACAGCAGCGCCTGCTCGGCCTCGCCCAGGCGCGCATCGGCGTCCTTGACGATCGCCTCGTTGTCGCCGGCGAGGTGCTCGGACAGCACCGCGGCGACGCCGGCGGCGCCCTCGGCGGCCTGCAGGCCGAGCTGCAGCATCGGCGAGGGGCCGAACTGGCCGGCGATGGCGTCGATGGCGAGGTAGCCGCCGCCGGGCACGGCCTGCGTGCTCACGCCAAGCGGCTTGTAGGGTGGGATCCGGATTCTGCCGGCCATGCGCGTTCCGCTTCCGGGGCACGGCGCGGCGCCGTGGATCGGGCGCGCAAGACTCAACCGTGCCGCTCGCGAGGAACTCTATGGCCGGGCGCGCAGGAGACCGACTTGAACCCCTACGGGTGTCGCCGACGGGGCTTTCGTCATACGGAGAGAGGCAGTATTTCCACCCCTGCGCGTGTCGTTCTTCCTGGTTCTACACCGGACTCCGACCTGGCTGGCGCACGGCCTCAATGCGACGGGTACCGTCGCGTGAGACGAACCTAGACCTTCAGCCGCGCGCCCAAACGTTCGACCATGACAGCGCGATCCCACTTCTCGACGACACGATCGGCATGGATTTCCAGTCCATCGGATGCAATACCTATAACGGGGGGCAGGAGATCCAGGACGACATACACAATCCAGGTCGAATACCCGTCCCTGAGGATCTCCTGTATCCCGTTCACCAAGTCGGGCGTGAGGAACTCGATCCGATAGATGGTGACCGACTGATCCGCGTGGCCGCTTTCCTCTTCAAAGAGATAGTAGTCACCACCTCCCCGCCAATCGCTCTTGCCACGGGCGCCAAGGTACTCATCCAGCCGTTGATGGAGCGTTTCCCATTCCTGTGTATCGGGCATATTCGACGGGTCATCTACCAGCCACTCATCCTCGTGGCCGATCCAACCAAGGGCATACAGCCCCACCGACGGTCCCCATGGTAACCGCACCGAAATGTCGCTCGACCAATCGTCGGGCCTGTCCGGCACCGACTTTCGAATAAGTCGAGCCCAACCCTGGCACAGCGACATCAGGGTGCCTTCGGCAATTTCCGCAGGGACGGTCGCCAAGAAGCTAAGCACTCCATCCGACCCTATTGAACCCTCAACTCTGACGTGGGCGATGCCCGCGGCGAACTCCACCATTTCCCTGGCGATCGCTTCGGTATTGTAACTCATTGCTGGTCCAGTCCTCTTCCAAATCCTTTTCCTTTGGATCCATATTTGCGAAGGTACCGCCTTCGACTGTCATGAAGCATCTTGAGATAGTCCCTAATTGCAGGATGACCATTCTTTAGTACATGCTCAAGTAACTTCCTGGCTTGTGCCTCCGTCATTTTCTTAGGGTCGATTCCCTTTCTCTTGATCCAATCATCCACTATCTCCGCTACAGCATCATTGTATCTTCGATGTGCCTGGTCGAATTGATGATCACCCGGTATCAGGGGGCCGGTCCTAGCATCGCGAAACACCTTAAGCGTTTTCGGCGGGAGTCCCAGGCGTTTATAGATCGCCCGCGGAATGAAATGATGCCCGCCCAGTGCGAACAGCCACTCCAACGCCGATGCCACGGGTGGAACGACGTTCTTTTCGACAATTCGGTGATAGGGGCCGACTTCGAGCGTGCCAGGTACGAACGCCAGCGGCGTAACGTGCCACTCAATCATACCGGCAATTTCGACGTCGCTCGGGCTCTTGCCGTTGACTTTGCGCCATGTATCGAGCTCATCGACCAGCTCGGCGCGGTAGTTGGCAGCGCTGTCGGTGGGTGTGTCTGTTGGCAGCGTCTTCTCTGCGAGCTGCAAGCCGCGCTTGATGGCATAGAGCTGGTCCTCGGTCGCGGGATCGTTACGCCGGAGACCATCTTGCCAGTCGCTGAAGCGTTGCCATTGCGGCAGCGGCAGCTGCGAGACAGCGGGGACGAGATCGCGACGCGTATAAGCGTGCGGCGCCTGCGTCATCTCAGTCGCCAGTTCGTCGACCAACGCCGGCTTCGGGGCAGGCTCGGTGCCGGCGGCATTGTGGTCGAGGCGCGTCTCGATCGCCCGGCGGCGTTCGGCATCGAGCGCCATCCACTCGCGGATCGGGATCTGCGCGGGGTCGGTCAGGCCGTCCTGCAGCACGCGCTCCAGCACCTGCTCGGCCAGGGTCTGGGCGCGGGCCTCGTCGGCCGCGGCGGCGCTGTGCAGGGTGCGGATGGTGGCGGCGCGTATCGCCGGATCGGCGATCGCTTCGGCCTGTCGCAGGCGCCACTGCGGCACCGACGGCTCGTTCTCCGGCGGCGTGGCGTTCAGGATATCCATGCTGGCCTGTCGGGCGTGCTCGCGCGTTTGCGCTTCGGCAAGCAACGCGTCGAGGGCGGCTTGGTCGGAAGCCTCGATGTGGTGGTCGTAGCGTGCGCGCAGGGAGCGCGCGCGCTCGGGGTCGCGTTCGACCGCCGCTTCAATCGCCGCCACCAGCGTGCGGCCGGTCTGCCGGCGCAGGGTCGTCTCGGTCAGCGCGGAGTCCCAGCCATGGCGCTCGGCCTGCTCGTTGACCTCCGCGCGCGTGGTGCCCAGGGCACGGCGTAGCAGGGCGTCGTCGCTCCAGTGCAGACGGGCGTCGGCCTGCATCTGCGCGATGCGCCGTTCGCCGGCCTCGTCGTACCATCGGATGCGCTCGGCTTCGGTGTGGCGCTCGACCTGGGTGCTGAAGCTCGCCAGCCGGCGTTCGTTGAGGTCCTGCAGCATCTGGCGCTGGTCGTCGTCGACCATGGTCGCCATCTCGCGCGCCTGGGCCTCGCGGTAGGCGTCGATGACAGCCGGTGCCTTCGTCAGCGCATCCTGGCCCTGCAGGTTGAGGTAGCCAGTCTGCGGATCGAACAGCAGCGACTGCTCGGTCTCGCCCAGGCGCGCGTCGGCGCCCTTGACGATCGCCTCGTTGTCGCCGGCGAGGTGCTCGGACAGCACCGTGGCGACGCCGGCGGCGCCTTCGGCGGCCTGCAGGCCGAATTGCAGCTGAGGTGAGGGGCCGAACTGGCCGGCGATGGCGTCGATGGCAAGGTAGCCGCCGCCGGGCACGCCCTGCGTGCTCACGCCAAGCGGCTTGTAGGGTGGGATCCAGATTCTGCCGGCCATGCGCGTTCCGCTTCTGGGGCACGGCGCGGCGCCGTGGATCGGGCGCGCAGGATTCGCTGTGCCTTCGCGAGCAGGCTATGACGGGGCGCGCGGGAAGCCGATTTAAACCCCTACGCGTGTCGCCGACGGGGCTTTGGTCCCACGGAGAGAGGCAATATTTCCACCCCTACGCGTGTCGTGCATGAAGTGGACGGCTTGGCAGTCGGCATGCATCTCGACACCGCTAGGGGTGGAAATAGGCGAACCGGCCGGCACGTGAGATCATCCTGGCGCCATGGGCATTCGCGGGCCGGGCGATACGTCCGAACCCATGCGAAACCATAGCAAAGCAGCCGCCGCAGGAGCGCAAATGGCCGGGCAAGCCGGACGCTGTAGACTATAGAGGATCGCCGCTATGATCCCGCCCAACCATCGGGAGGGGAGCCCATGAAGTTCGCGCTGCATTTCGGCAACAACACCTATCCCGATCCGGAGGGCGCCCGCCGCGTGGCGCGCGCCGCCGAGGCGGCGGGCTTCGACACGCTGTTCGCCGTCGACCACGTGGTGTTCCCGGACAACTACACCTCGACCTATCCCTATGCGCCGAGCGGCCGCCTGCCCGGCGGGCCGCAGAGCCCGATCCCCGATCCGCTGATCTGGATGACCTGGGTGGCGGCGGCGACCAGCCGGCTGAAGTTCATGACCGGCGTGATCATCCTGCCGCAGCGCAACCCGCTGGTGCTGGCCAAGCAGGTCGCGACCATGGATCACCTGAGCGGCGGGCGCATCGAGCTGGGCATCGGCGTGGGTTGGCTGAAGGAGGAGTTCGAGGCGGTCGGCGTGCCGTTCGAGCACCGCGGCAAGCGCGCCGACGAATACGTCGCCGCGATGCGCGCGCTGTGGGCGAAGGATGCCGCCAGCTTCAAGGGCGAGTTCGTCAGCTTCGACACGGTGAGCTGCAATCCCAAGCCGGTGCGCGGCGCGGTGCCGATCCTGGTCGGCGGCCATTCCGAGGCGGCGGCCAGGCGCGCCGGGCGGCTCGCCGACGGCTTCTTTCCCTCGATCGGCTCGTCGATCGATCCCATGGGGCTGTGGGACATCGTGCGGCGCAGCGCCGAGGCCAGGGGGCGCGATCCGCAGTCGGTCGAGCTGCTGATGGGCTGCCCCGACGCCCTGCCGGACTCCGGCAAGGACCCGCATGCGGCGGTCGAGGAGCGCATGAAGAAGGGCGTCAAGCGCATCGTCGTGCCGGCCACCGCCTTCCGCAGGAATCTCGAGGACGATCTCGCGCACTTCGGCGAGACCGTCATCCGTCCGTTTTCGTGAGGACCATAGAAGACCATGCATTTCCCACCGCCCGACGGACAGACCTGGCCGAGCATCTCGCCGAAAGACGCGGGTTTCGATCCCGACGCGCTGGCCGACGCGATCGCCTTCGCGCGCGGCCACGAGATCGGTTGGCCGATCAGCCTGCGCGACCACCTGCTGTCGGGGCATTTCGAGCAGCCGCAGGATGCCGAGATCATCGGCCCGATCCGCGATCGCGGGCCGACCAACGGCATGGTGCTGCGCGGCGGACGCGTCGTGGCGCGCTGGGGCGACACGCGGCAGGAGGACTACACCTTCAGCGTCGCCAAGAGCTACATGTCGATCTGCGCCGGCCTGGCCTACGACGACGGGCTGATCGGCGACGTCGATGAGCCCGTCGGCAAGACGGTGACCGATGGCGGTTTCGACAGCGCGCAGAACGCGCCGATCACCTGGCGGCAGCTCTTGACCAACACCTCGGAGTGGGAAGGCGAGCTGTTCGGCAAGAGCGAGAGGATCGACCGCGGCCGCACGCTCGCCACCGAGGGCACGCGCAAGAAGGGCGATCGCGTGCTGCAGGCGCCGGGCTCCTACTGGGAATACAACGACGTGCGCGTCAATCGCTGCGGCCTCGCGGTGCTGCGTCGGCTGAAGCGCGGCCTGCCGGAGGTCTTCGCCGAGCGCATCATGGATCCGATCGGCGCCTCGAAGGGCTGGACCTGGCGCGGCTATTCGACGTCCGTGGTCGACGTCGAGGGCAGGCAGATCGAAAGCGTCGCCGGCGGCACGCATTGGGGCGGCGGCGTCTGCATCCATGCCGAGGACCAGGCGCGCATCGGCGTGCTGATGGCAAACGATGGCATCTGGAACGGAAAGCGCCTGCTGTCGCAGGAATGGATCGGGCTCTCATTGCAGCCCTGCCCGTTGAACGTCAGCTACGGCTTCTTCTGGTGGCTGAACACGAACGGCATCCGCATGCCCGCCGCACCCCATGGCAATTTCTTCGCCGTCGGCGCCGGCGGCAACCTGACCTGGATCGACCGCGAGCACGACATCGTCGCCGTGATGCGCTGGCTCGATCCGGCCCACCAGAACAGCTTCATCGGCAAGGTGCTGGGGGCGTTGCGTTAGCTCTCCCCGTCATCCTGAGCGAAGCGAAGGATCCAGCGGTGGTGCGAGGGGATACATTGCGGGCGTATGGCCGCGATACCGCCAGGTCCTTCGCTTCGCTCAGGACGACAGAGGACTCAGTAGAAGATCCCCTGCTGCTCGACATCGAGCAGGATCTGCCCCACCGCCTCGAAGTGCTGGGCGCGAGACTGGATCTGTTGCGAGACGGTGTGCAGGTCGCGGTAGCGGCGCTCGAAGGCGCTGCCGAGGAAGATCGAGGTGGTGCCGGCGGCCTTGTAGCACCAGTCCGCCACCGACTCCGACGCGGCGATGGCATGGGCGCAGGCGAGCCGCACGCGGGCGCGGTCAGCCGTGTCGATCGGCTCGATGTCGTCGGCGCGGGCGTAGATGTCGCGCGTCGTCTCGACGAGATAGGCGCGCGCGGCGTCGAGCTCGGCCTGGGTGCGCGCCACCCTGTCCTGGATCACGTTGTTGTCGGCGAGGCGGCCGACAAAGCGCGGCGCCTTCTCCTTGGCCAGGGACACGAACGCCTCATGCATGGCGCGCGCCAGGCCCATGGCGACGCCGGCGACGCCGACGGCATAGAGCCCCTGCATGGTGAAGGCGTAGAGCGGGCCGCGCACCAGGCGCAGCGACGGGTCCTCGCGCGTGGTGCTGAAGGCCTCGGGCACGAAGACGTCGTCGACGGTGTAGGAGTCGGACGCCGTGCCGCGCAGGCCGATCACGTCCCAGGTGTGGATCAGCGTGGCCTGCGCCACGGGGAAGAGCAGGGTGCGGATGGTGGGCCGGCCCCAGCGATTGAGGCGCAGCGAGCCGTCGGGCTCGACCACCTGGCAGTGCGCGCCCATCCAGTTGGCCTGACGGCAGCCCGAGGAGAAGTCCCAGCGGCCCTTGACGATGTAGCCGCCCTCGACCGCCCGGGCGCGGCAGGCATTGGGCGGGCCCCACGAGACGACGGTGCGCGGGTCGCTGAAGATGGTGCGCGCGACGTCGGCTGCGAGGAACGGCGCGATCAGCGCGGAGCTGTTGGCGACGAAGAGGTTCCAGCCCACCGAGCCGTCATGCCTGGAGATCTCCTCGATGGTGTGGAGGTAGGTCCAGGGATCGACCTCGTCGCCGCCGCACATGCGCGGCAGCAGCATGCGCGGCAGGCGCGCGTCGTGGATCGCCGAGAGAAGCGGCTCGGGGATGCGCTGCGTGCGCTCGATCTCGTCGGCCGCCGCCTCGAGCTGCCGCGCCAGGGCGCGCGCCCCCCTGAGCGGGTCGATATCCCGAGGTGGCAGATCGTCCATGAGGTCTTCTCCTCAGCCGCCGGCCACACCCTGCGTGTTGACGTAGAGCGAGTAGAGGCTGTGGCTCGCCGCCATGAACAGGCGGTTGCGGTAGCGGCCGCCGAAGCACAGGTTGGCGCAGCGCTCGGGCAGGTCGATATGGCCGATCGGCTGGCCGGCCGGGCTGAAGACGCGCACGCCGTCGAGCTCGGCGCTGCCCATGCCCCAGCCGCACCAGAGATTGCCGTCGACATCGACACGGAAGCCGTCGGGCGAGCCGCCGGCGCCGGCGTCGATCAGCACCTTGCCCTTGCCCAGCCTGGTGCCGCCGCCGGTCACGTCGTAGGCGAGGATCTGGCGGTTGGGCTCGGCGCGCGAGGCCACGACATAGAGCGTCTTCTCGTCGGGCGAGAAGGCGAGACCATTGGGGCCGGGGATGTCGTCGGCCATCACCGCGAGCTTGCCGGTCTTGCCGTCGAGGCGATAGACGGCCGGCTTGTTCTCGGACTCGTCCTTGTGGCCCTCGTAGTAGCCCAGGATGCCGAACACCGGATCGCTGAACCAGACCGAGCCGTCGGACTTCACCACCACGTCGTTGGGCGAGTTCAGCTTCTTGCCGTTGTAGCTGTCGGCCAGCACGGTGATGGCGCCGTCGATCTCGGTGCGGGTGACGCGCCGCGCATCGTGCTCGCAGGTGACCAGCCGGCCCTGGCGGTCGCGCGTATTGCCGTTGGCGTTGTTGGAGGGCTTGCGGAAGTGGCTGACCTGGCCGGTCTCCTCGTCCCAGCGCAGGATGCGGTTGTTGGGGATGTCGCTCCACAGCAGGCAGCGCATGTCGCCGAGCCACACCGGGCCTTCGGACCAGCGGCATCCCGTGTAGAGGCGTTCGACCGAGGCCAGCGGCAGGCGGTACTTGGTGAACGCCGGATCGAGGATGCGTACCGCCGGATCAGGATAACGCTCGCTGGGCTGCCACATTTTCCGCTCCCCTTAAGATTTTCTAAGGCGATCCTAGGGTCTCTTCGTCATGGAAATCCAGCCCGCGCGGTCTATGATCCGCGCGTCGACACCACTGAACCAAGGAGGGGGTCATGTCACTGCAGATCGGCCAGAAGGCGCCGGACTTCACCGCCGAGACCACCGAGGGCAAGATCAGCTTCCACGACTGGATCGGCGATTCGTGGGCGGTGCTGTTCTCGCATCCCAAGGATTTCACGCCGGTATGCACCACCGAGCTCGGCTACATGGCGCGCCTGAAGCCGGAGTTCGACAAGCGCAACGTCAAGATCATCGGCCTCTCGGTCGATCCCGTCACCAACCACGCCAAGTGGGCCAAGGACATCGAGGAGACCCAGGGCACGGCGCCGAACTACCCGATGATCGGCGACACCGACCTGAAGGTCGCCAAGGCCTACAACATGCTGCCCTACGAGACGTCCGGCTCGTCCGAGGGCCGCACGGCGGCCGACAACGCCACGGTGCGCACGGTCTTCGTCATCGGCCCGGACAAGAACATCCGGCTGATGATCTCCTACCCGATGACCACCGGGCGCAACTTCGACGAGATCCTGCGCGTGATCGACTCGATGCAGCTCACGGCGAAGCACCGCGTGGCGACGCCGGTGAACTGGAAGAACGGCGAGGACGTGATCATCGTGCCGGCCGTCACCGACGAGGAAGCCACCGCGAAGTATCCGCAGGGCTTCAAGAAGCTGAAGCCATACCTGCGCACGGTGGCGCAGCCAAAGTAAGAGTCCGCTTCCACCCTACCTTCCCCCGGAGAGGGAAGGTGCCCGAAGGGCGGATGGGGGTTGTCGAAGACGGACTCCTGGGTTCGTCTTCGACATCCCCCATCCGTCAGCGCTTGCGCGCTGCCACCTTCCCCCTCCGGGGGAAGGTATTCCTACTTCTTCGGCTTATTGCCGTCCCGCGTCGCGCCCGAGGCGAGCATCGACTGGATGCGCTCCTCGGCGAAGCCGGCCTCGCGCAGCACCTCGACGCTGTGCTCGCCCAGGCGCGGCTGCAGGCGGCGGATCTCGGCCGGCGTGCGGCTGAACCTGGGCGGGATGCCGGGCACGCGGATCCTGCCCTCGCTGGGATGGTCGAGCTCCTGCCAGAAGCCGGTGGCGTTGAGCTGCTCGTCCTTCAGCAGATCCTCCAGCGTGTTGACCGGGCCGTGCGGCACGTTGCTGGTCTTCAAGAGCTCGACCCATTCGGCGTTGGTGCGCGTGGCGCAGATCTCGGCCAGGGTGGCGTAAACCACCTCGATGTTGGTCAGCCGCGTCGCCAGCGACTTGAAGCGTGCATCGGCCATGATGTCGTCGCGGCCGATCAGCTGGCAGAACTCGCGCCAGTGCTGGTCGGTGTAGGGCAGCAGCGCGAAGAAGCCGTCCTTGCTGGGGTAGGGGCGGCGCTCCTTGTTGAGCAGGCGGCGATAGCCCGCGCCCTCGACCGCCGGCATGAAGGTCTCGCCGTAGAGATGCTCGACCATGACGAACGAGACCAGGGTCTCGAACATCGGGACCTCGATCGACTGGCCCTTGCCCGATCTCTCGCGCTCGTACAGCGCGGCGAGCACGGCGGAGACCACGCCGTTGGAGCTGGTCTTGTCGGCGACGATGGTCGGCAGGAAGCGCGGCGCGCCGGCGACCACGGTCTGCAGCATGGCGAGACCCGAGCCGGCCTGGATGATGTCGTCGTAGGCCGCCTTGGCGCCCATCGGTCCGGCGGCGCGATAGCCGTAGGTCGCGAGATAGATCAGGCGCGGGTTGATCTTCTCGAACACCTCGTAGGGCACGCCCAGCCGCGCCGCCGGCTCGGGCCGGTAGTTGTGCATCAGCACGTCGGCGTCCTTCGCCAGGTCGAACAGCGCCTGCCGCCCGTCCGGCTTCTTCAGGTCGAGGATGATGCTGCGCTTGTTGCGGTTGCAGCCGAGATAGAAGGCCGCCATGTCGGGGTTGCGTTTGGGCCCGAGCTGGCGCGTGGTGTCGCCCTCCGGCGATTCGATCTTGATCACGTCGGCGCCGAGGTCGCCCAGCTGCTGCGCCGCCCACGGCCCGAGCACCACCGACGTGCAGTCCAGAATCTTCACACCCGCCAGCGGCCCGGCCATTCGCGTTTCCTCTCTTTGCGAGCGCCGGCGTCCCGCCGGCGCTTCGTTGGGCAGACCATTGACCAGCGCGCGACCGGAGGCAAGCCGGCCGGCCGCATCCCTGCGCTGCAGCATGAGGCACGGTAGCGAGGTGCGAAATTCCGGAGTAAGCAAGGCGGCCATGAGCGACCTTGCCGGCGGTATCCTGAAGTTGAAGAGTCCGTTCGCTGAAGCGGACAACGCGATGCTGTTCGATGTTCTGAAGGTGGCGGCCGATCGTGGCATCTGCGTCACCTTCGACGGCAACATCGTGCAGGGTTCGATCCATGAGATGATCGGTCTGCCGATCGAAGATGATGCCATTGCCTTCGCCCTGACCGCCTCGCCGCGAGAAAGTACGGCGGAAGAGCTGATCAAGCCCGATGGCTTCGTATTCCAGGGATCCGTGCGAGATGGAATCCTGCGACGCAACCTTGCGGCTATCCGCGACGTCGTGGCCGCAGCGTTCAGCAGCCGCAGGGTTTCGAGGGTTATGGTCGTCTTCTCGGCGGCCAGTCCTGGTCCCGATCCGTTTTACACGCAGGAGACAGACCTGGCAGGCTTCGTCGATGTCTGCATGCCGCATTTGTCGCCGGTTGAGGCGTTTGTGCCCAGCGTGCGCATATGGATCAGGGAGGCTTAGGCGACAACGGATGTCCGACTTGACGCGCCGACTGGACGCTGACGAGGACGTTGAACTCATTGCATCGCGCAGTCGTCGCCATCGGAGCACAGCGCAATCTCGACGCAACCAGTGAACAGCGGTGTCCGCGCGAAGTGACGGCTGATCGGTTGGCTGCTGCCTCGCCTCTGCTTCATACTGCGACGCGTCATGCCGAGCCAACTCCGACTGGAGCGCGATCAGCGTGATCGCGTGCGCCGCAATCGTCGACTGCGCACCTTGGGCTTTGTCCTGTCGCTGCTGGGCGCGATGAGCGTCGTCATCATCGAGATGGTGAACTGACCCTCACGCCGCCTTCGCCGCCTGCCGCATCATGTCGGCGGCCTTCTCGCCGATCATGATGCAGGCGGCGTTGGTGTTGCCGCTGACCAGGGTCGGCATGATCGAGGCGTCGGCCACCCGCAGGCCGGCGATGCCGTGCACCCTGAGCTGATCGTCGACCACCGCCTGCGGATCACTGCCCATCTTGCACGTGCCGATGGGGTGGAACACGGTCTGGCCGTTGATGCGCGCGAAATCGAGCCACTGCTCGTCGCTCCTGACCTCGGGGCCGGGCCGGAACTCGAAGGCGCGGTACTTGTCCATCTTGTGGTTGTCGATCACGCGGCGCGCGATCTTCATGCCGTCGACCAGGCACTGCCGATCGACCTCCTCGGCGAGGAAGTTCGGCCGGATCGACGGCGCGGCGAAGGGATCGTTCGACCGGGCGTGGATCGAGCCCTTCGATTCCGGTCGCAGCTGGCACACCGCCACCGTCATGCCCGGCTCCTTCTCGAGCCTGCGGTCGGCGACGTTGGGATAGCTGGCGTGCGCGAAATGGTACTGGATGTCGGGACCGGCCAGCTCGGGCCGCGTCTTGACGAAGCCGTGCACGATGCCGGCGGTCAGCGTGAGGATGCCGCGGCCCTGGATGTAGTATTTCAGCAGCTCGGTGAGGAAGCGCACGCCGCGCGTCTGCTCGTTGAGCGTGATCGGCAGCTTGACGCGCCAGGCCATGCGCGTGGCGTAGTGGTCGCGGTAGTTCTCGCCGACGCCGGGCAGCTCGTGATTGACGGCGATGCCGAGCTTCTTCAGCAGCTCGGGCTGGCCGATGCCGGAGATCTCGAGGATGTGCGGCGACTGCACCGCGCCGGCGCAGAGCACCACCTCGCCCGACGCGCGCGCCTCCCGGGTCTGGCCGTGCTGGCGATAGCGCACGCCGACGCAACGCTTGCCCTCGAGGATCAGGCCGCTGCACTGCGCGTCGGTCTCGATCTGCAGGTTGGGCCGGCCGCGCGCCGGGTCGAGGAAGGCGCGCGCGGTGGACCAGCGCCGGCCGTTCTTCTGCGTCACCTGGTAGTAGCCGAAGCCTTCCTGGTTGCCGTCGTTGTAGTCGACGGTGCGCGGATAGCCCTCGGCGACCCCGGCATCGATGAAGGCATCGAGGATTTCGTGCTTCTCGTACATGTCGGCGACGTTGAGCTCGCCGCCCTTGCCGCGGCTGCTATCGCCGCCGCGCTCGAAATGCTCGGAGCGCTTGAAGTAGGGCAGCACCGACTCATAGGACCAGCCGCGATTGCCGAGCTGCGACCAGGTATCGTAGTCGAGCGGCTGGCCGCGGACGTAGAGCATGCCGTTGATCGAGCTCGAGCCGCCCAGGGTCTTGCCGCGCGGAATCGGGATCACGCGGCCCTTGGTGTTCTCCTCCGGCTCGGTGGCGAAGTTCCAGTTGTAGACCTTGTGATTGAGCAGCTTGGAGAAGCCCACCGGGATCGGGATCCAGAAGCCGTCGTCCTTGCGGCCGGCCTCCAGCAGCAGCACCTTCCTGGTCGGATCCGCACTCAGCCGGTTGGCCAGCACGCAGCCCGCCGAACCCGCCCCGACAACGATGTAGTCATACGCCGACATAGCCCGTTTCCCTCCCGCCGCCCTTGTTTGGCTTCGCGACGAGGTACCTTTAGGACGGCGCGCGGTACGGCGCCAGCCCGTCGGCGGATATCAGCTGCGCACCCGTCGCACGAAGCGCGGCAGGAAGGCCATCAGCGCCAGCGCGCCCAGCGCCAGCAGCGCCCAGCGGATAGCGGACGCGTCGCCGGCCAGGGCTTCCTTGCCGGCATGGCCCAGCCAGGTATAGGCGGCCGATCCCGGAACCATGCAGACCAGTGTCGCCAGCAGGTACTGGGTGAAGCCGATGCGGGTCGTGCCGAGCGCATAGTTCAGGGCATTGAACGGCACGAAGGGGATCAGCCGGGTGACGGCGACGAAGCGCCAGCCCTCGGCCTCGACGCCGTCGATCAGCCGCCGGGTGATGCCGGCGCTCCTGCGCGCGACCAGGTCGGCGGCGACATGGCGGGCGATGAGGAAGGAGAGCGCCGCGCCGATCGACGCGCCCAGCACGTTCCACAGCGTGCCCCAGACCGGACCGAACAGGGCGCCGCCGCTCAGGGCGAAGATCACGCCCGGTACGAACAGGACCGTCGCGACTGCGAACGCCGCGATGTGCAGGAGAGGGCCGAACACGCCGGCCGATTCGACCAGCGCCTGCAGCCGCGCCGGCTCCAGCTGCTCGCGATGAAGGAACGCCAGCACCGCGGCGACCGCGATGGCGAGGAGCAGCGCCAGCCGGGAGATCGTCCTGCCGCTCATCGATCGCCGCTTGCCGGGGAGGGTGGGCCAACGACCTCGTGGAAGGGCTGTATCAGCATGCGGTCCAGCCGCTGCTCGCGTGGCGCGCTCAGATGCGCGACGCCGATGGCCATCGTCTCGTGACCGGCGGCGGGCTGCGCGCGGTAGGTGCCGAACAGCCGGTCCCACCATGGCATGTTGAAGCCGAAATTGCTGTTGGTCTCCTGCGGCAGCACCGAGTGGTGGACGCGATGCATGTCCGGCGTCACCACGATCCAGCGCAGGACGCGATCGAGCGCGACGGGCATGCGGATGTTGCCGTGATTGAACATCGCCGTGGCATTGAGCAGTATCTCGAAGATCAGCACGGCGGTGGCCGGCACGCCGAAGGCGGCGATCGCCGCCAGCTTGATGGCCATCGACAGCAGGATCTCGACAGGATGGAAGCGCGCGCCGGTGGTGACGTCGATGTCGAGGTCGGCGTGATGCATGCGATGCAGGCGCCACAGCGCCGGCACGGCATGGAACAGCACGTGTTGCAGGTAGACGACCAGGTCAAGCGCCAGCACGCCCAGCGCGATCGTCGCCCAGGACGGCGCCTCGAACAGGCCCAGCAGCCCCCAGCCGCGCTGCTCGCAGAGCAGGGCGAAGCCCACCGCAGAGGCCGGCAGGACGAGGCGCAGCAGCGCCGTGTTCAGCAGCACGATGGCGAGATTGGCCGGCCAGCGCGCGGCGCGCGGCAGGCTCAGCCGCCGGCGCGGCGCCAGCACCTCCCACAGCGCCATCAATGCCAGCACGCCGAGGAAGAAGGAGAGGCGGATGAAAGGCTCGCTGCCCATGACCGGTCTCTTGACTCCAATCATTCAATCAGTCAAGTGTATAATTGAATGATCAACCCGAAATCCGAAGTCTTCGCCCAGTTCGCCGAGATCGCCCGCGTGCTGGGCGAGGCCAACCGACTGGAATTGCTGGAGCACGCCGCACAGGGCGAGCGGCCGGTCGAGCGTCTGGCTGAGCTTTCCGGGCTCTCGGTCGCCAATGCCTCGCGCCACCTGCAGGTGCTCAGGCGCGCCGGGCTGCTGCGCGCACGGCGCGAGGGCAAGCAGGTGCTTTATCGGCTGGGCGACGGCCCGGTGCTCGAGCTGCTGCAGGCGCTGCGCCGCTACGCCGAGTTCGCCAGCGGCGAGATGCGCCGGGTGGTGGATGACTATTTCGCGCGCCTCGACGCGCTGGAGCCGGTGTCGCGGGCGGAGATCGCGCGGCGCGTGAAGGAGGGCGGCGTGCTGCTGCTCGACGTGCGGCCGGAGGACGAGTTCGCCCTGGGCCATCTGCCGGGCGCGCTGAACGTGCCGCTGGCGCAGCTTTCGCGGCGGCTGTCGAAGCTGCCCAAGACGCTGCAGATCGTCGCCTATTGCCGCGGGCCCTATTGCGTCCTGTCCTTCGAGGCGGTTGCGGCGCTGCGCGCCAAAGGCTACGACGCGCGGCGGCTGGAGGACGGCTATCCCGAGTGGAAGATGGCCGGCCTGCCGGTCGAGGCGGCTGCCGGCGGCTCCGGGTAGGCCGCCACCCGGGGGCGCGGCGCGATGCTCGAACTGGACATGGCCCTGCGCGGCGGCGCCGTCGGCCTGCTCGGCCTCGTGATGCTGCTCCTGCCGCGCGGCGCGCCGCGGGCGCCCGCGGCATGGATCGCCGCGGCCTATTCGCTCACCATCGCGGCCTATTGCGTCGTCTCGGCGCCGGGGCTGGGCCCGCGCTTCGGCCTCGCCCTGATGCCGCTGGCGATTCTCGCCCACAGTGCTCCTGTCGCCTTCTGGCTGATGGCACGCGCGTTCTTCGAGGATGGCTTCCGGCCGCGTGGCGTGCACGCCGCGATGATCGTCGGCTGGATCGTGGTCGCGCTGATCTACTGGCTGTTCCTGTGGCCGATGGGCAACCCGGTGCGGATGGCAGTCGATCTGGCGATCCATGCCGTCGCCGCCGGCTTCGTCGTGCTGTCGCTGCTCGCCGCCATCCGCGGCGCGCCCGCCGACCTGGTCGAGCGCCGCCGGCGGCTGCGGCCGGTGTTCGTCGCCATGTCGGGCCTCTACATGCTGGTGGTCCTGGTGCTGGAGGTGGCGATGCCCAAGGGGCCGGCGCCTGCGGCGCTGTCGGCGCTCAACGCCGCCGGCATCTTCGCGGTCGTCTTCGCCTTCAGTGCGGTGGTGCTCGGGCTGGGGGCCGCCGACCTCTTCGTCCAGGTGCCGCGCAACGCTGCGCAAGCGCCAGCCGAGCCGGCGATCGACGAGCCCCCGGCGCCTGCCGTTTCGGTCGACACCGCGCTGCTGGACAAGATCAGGACCGCGATGGAGCGCGACCGGCTCTACCGCGAGGAGGGGCTGACCATCGCTGTATTCGCCATGCGCCTGGGGGCGACGGAACACCGCGTGCGCCGGGCGATCAACGCCGGGCTGGGCCATCGCAACTTCAACATGTTCCTCAACGCCTACCGCATCGCCGACGCCCGGGCGGCGCTGGCCGATCCGAGCCAGGCCGAGGTGCCGGTGCTGACCATCGCCATGGACGCCGGCTTCGGCTCGCTGGGCCCGTTCAACCGCGCCTTCAAGGCCGAGACGGGGCTCACGCCGAGCGAGTTCCGGGCCCGCGCCGCCGCGACCTAGCGTTGGGCGCCGGCGCTCCCAAAGACGCCAAGCGCTTGCCACGGCATCGCGATTTCGGATTCGACAGGACCCTGCGACGAATCGGCTGGCCGCGATTCGCATCCGGCGAGCACGCGCGCGTGGCAACAGGGAGAAGGGGGCGTCCACAACACGGGAGCCCCGCTGATGTCCCTTGTCTCCTCGGCCCTGGAATTCTTCCTGCAGGCCTGGCCGGCCATGTTCCTGATCGACCTGCTGCGCTACGTGATCGCCGCCTCGGTCATGGCGCTCATCATCGTGGTGGTCGCGCGCCTGGGCTTCGGACCCGGGCCGATCCAGGCCAGGCTACCTAGCCGCGGCGACTACGGCCGCGAGATCGGCCTGTCGCTGCGCACCGTGCTGATCTTCTCGCTCAACGGCTTCGGCCTGTTCGCCGCGGTGCAGGCCGGCATCATCACCATTCCCCGCACGCTCGAGGCGGCCGGCGGCTGGGCGGCTATCGTCGCGACCTTCGCCGGTATCCTGCTGGCGCATGACGCGTGGTTCTACTGGACGCACCGCCTCCTGCACGGCCCGGCGATGTGGCGGCGCATGCACCGCGCGCACCACCGCTCGATCGCGCCGACGCCCTTCGCCGCCTATGCCTTCGACATCGGCGAGGCGGTCATCCAGGCGATCTTCCTGCCGCTGTTCCTGCTGGCTGTGCCGACCCACCCCGGCGTGATCTCGCTCTTCCTGCTGATCATGATCGTGCGCAACGTCATGGGCCACGCCGGCGTCGAGTTCCATCCGGCGATCTTCGCGCCGGGCCGCGCGCTGGGCTGGCTGACCACCACCACGCATCACGACCTCCACCACCAGACCGGCCGCTGGAATTTCGGCTTCTACTTCACCTTCTGGGACCGGCTGATGGGCACCGAGCACCCCGACTATGCGCAACGCTTCCTCGAAGCACGCCGTCGCCGGTTGCAGGCGCTGGGCGCGTAGGAGGGCGCGATGCATCGGGTTCTTCTGTCCGTCGCGACCGTGCTGGCGTTCGTCGGCTCGGCCTCGGCGCAACCGACGCCGATGGGCGATTGGCTCACGGCGGGCGCCTCGGCGGTGGTGCGGATCGCACCCTGCCCGTCGGACGAGGGCACGCTGTGCGGGCGCATCACCTGGCTGTGGGATCCGTCGACGAGCGCCGACACGCGCAATGCCGACCCGGCGCTGCGCTCGCGGCCGCTGGTCGGCCTGGAGATGCTGCAGGGCTTCCGTCCGGCCAGGCCGGGCGAATGGACCGGCGGCAGCATCTACAATCCCGAGGACGGCAACAGCTACAGCGCCAGCCTCAAGCTGCGCGACGCCACGACCCTCGATGTGCGCGGCTGCGTGCTGTTCATCTGCCGCTCGCAGGTCTGGCGCCGGCCATCGGCGTTGCCGCGCTGAGGCGAGCCCGGCCTGATGGCATCGCGTTTGCGTATGTCGGTCCTGCGGGCGCGTGCTTGCGCGCCGGTGCTGGTGGTCCTAGCGTACCGCCACCGAACCGACGGAGGATCGACATGCGATTCAGGGGGATGGTCGCCGGCTTATTGGCGACAAGCATGCTGGCGCTCGCCGCGCCGGCTCTGGCCGACAAGTCCAACGACACCTTGCGGATCCTGTTCCGCGACGCGGTGCCCAGCATCGACCCGTACTTCAACTCGCAGCGCACCGGCCTGATCCTCAGCCACCAGGCCTGGGACATGCTGGTGCATCGCGACCCGGTGAGCTTCGAGATCAAGCCGGCGCTGGCCACGGCGTGGAAGCTGGTCGACGACAAGACCCTGGAGTTCACCATCCGCGAGGGCGTGAAGTTCCATGACGGCAGCACGCTCTCGGCGGACGACGTCGTCTACACCATCAACCTCGCGTCCAATCCGGCGAGCAAGGTGGCGACGCCGAGCAACTACGCCTGGATCGACAAGGCCGAGAAGGTCGACGACAAGACCGTGCGCGTGCACATGAAGAAGCCGACGCCGGCGGCGCTGGAGTACTTCGCGCTGGTCGTGCCGATCCATCCCAAGGCCTATCGCGAGAAGGTCGGCTTCGAGGGCTTCTCCAAGGCGCCGGTCGGCGCCGGGCCGTACCGGATCGTCAGGCTCGAGCAGGGCAAGGAGGTCCATTTCGAGCGCTTCGCCGATTACTGGAAGGGCAGCCCCAAGGGCGTGCCGCGGATCGGCAAGCTGCACGTGCGCTTCGTGCCCGATTCGAGCACCGAGATGACCGAGCTGCTGGGCGGGCGCGCCGACTGGATCTGGAACATCAATCCCGACCAGTTCGCTGCCGTGAACCGCATGCCGACCCTGACGGCGATCCGCAAGGAGTCGATGCGCGTCGGCTACCTGTCGATCGACGCCGCCGGGCGCAGCGGCGCCGGCAACCCGCTGACCAACGTCAAGGTGCGCCAGGCGATCTGGCACGCCATCGACCGCCAGTCGATGGCCGACAAGCTGATCACCGGTGGCAGCCGCGTGCCGCAGGCACCGTGCTTCCCGAGCCAGTTCGGCTGCGACCAGGACGCGGCGGTGAAGTACGACTACAACCCGGCCAAGGCCAAGGAGCTGCTGAAGGAAGCGGGCTTCCCCGACGGCTTCGAGATCGAGCTGGTGACCTACGTGCAGCCCACGCAGTGGAGCGCCGCGATCCAGAACTATCTCCAGGCCGTGGGCATCCGCGCCAAGATCACCCAGCTGCAGGTCGCGGCGGCGATCCAGAAGTCGTGGCGCGGCGAGAACCCGCTTTATCACGGCAGCTGGGGCAGCTACTCGATCAACGACGTCTCGGCGATCATGCCGGTGATGTTCGGCGGCGGGAACGACGACTACACGCGCGATCCCGAGATGATCAAGCTGCTCGACCAGGGCGGCAGCACGTCGGATCCCGCGGTGCGCAAGAAGGCCTATTCGGCGGCGATCAAGCGCGCCACCGAGAACGCCTACTGGCTGCCGCTGTTCACCTACGTCAACACCTACGCCCACTCCAAGCAGCTCGACTTCACGCCCTACGCCGACGAGCTGCCGCGCTTCTACATGTACGGGTGGAAGTAGGCACGCCACCGTCGTCCTGAGCGAAGCGAAGGACCTCGCGGTACCGCGGTCACGTCCAGACAATGTGGCCGTTCACACCACCGAAAGGTCCTTCGCTGGCGCTCAGGACGACGGAGCCTTTCCGGGACGCAACCCCGCCAGCCGGTCTATCTCGCGCCAGAAGCCCTGGATCGTCTCCTCGACGATGCGCTGCACCGGCTTGATCTCGTGGATCAGCCCGGCGCTTTCGCCGGCCGCGCCCGAGGTGTTCTCGACATCGCCTTGGACGTAGAGCAGCTCGATGGTCGAGCTGCGCAGCGCGCGCTCGCGCGTGCCCTCGGCAACCGCGACGGAGTAGGGCGTCTTCAGGCCGCGCGAGCGGGCGCGCGGCGGATTGTCGGTCATGATCGTGCCGGTAATCGGCGCGTCGACGATCGCCTGCTTGTAGTTCACGTGCACCGGACTCTCGAACGAGGCGACGAAGCGCGTGCCCATGGTGACGCCCTCGGCCCCGAGCGCGAAGGCCGCGGCCATGCCGCGCCCGTCGACGATGCCGCCGGCGGCGACGATCGGCACGTCGACCGCCTCGCGCACCGCCTGCAGCAGCGCGAAGGTGTGCACCTCCTCGGGATTGCGGATGCCGGCGCTTTCCGCGCCTTCGACGATCAGACCGTCGACGCCTGAATCGACCGCCTTGATCGCGCCGCGCAAGGTGGCAGTGGCGTGGTAGACGATTACGCCGGCATCCTTCAGCCGCCTGGTGTAGCGCGTCGGATCGCCGGCCGAGGTGGTGGCGAAGTGGATGCCCTGGCCCAGCAGCCAGTCGATGATGGCGTCCTCCTCCTTGACGTCCATCTGCAGATATCGGATCGGCAGGTTGACGCCGAAGGGCGCGTTGGTCGCGGCGCGGACGGCGGCGAACTCGCTCTTGGTGACGTTCAGATCGCGGATCGAGTTCTCGAGCAGACCCATGGCGCCGGCCTTCGACACCGCCGTCACCAGCGGGGCGCGGGCGATCCAGGTCATCGGCGACTGGAATATCGGATAGCGCGAACGTGTATGGGCGGTGACCCGATTGCCTGTGAACATGGTGCCCGATCCGTCTTGCCCCTGAATTGTCGTATCATGGCGCTATGGAGGTGACAGCGTAGTCGGTCCAACAGCTTTCGCATCACGGTTCCCGATCACGGATGACTCATGCCGCTCACCTGGACGATCGACCACAAGGCGAAGACCATCGTGGCCACCGCCGCCGGGGCCATGACGCATCAGGAGGTCATGAGCTATCTTGACGGCCTGGTCGCCGAGGGCGCGGTCGGCTACCGCGCGATCTTCGACGCCCGTCGCGCTGCCGGGCTGAACATCCGCTCGGCCGAGCTTGCGGCGCAGGGCAGGCTGGTCGCCTCGCGCAAGCCCGACGGCTTCGACGGCGCGATCGCCCTGATCGTCACGTCCGAGGCCGAGCGCGAGATGGCCGACTACTTCTCCGAGTTTCTCAGCGGCGCGCGTCCCTGCCGCATCTTCCATGATATCGAGGCGGCGCGCGCCTGGTATGCCGAGCTCGACGCCGCGTCGCGGGGCTGAAGACGGTTCAGGTGGTCCTGCCAAGGGAGTTTGGCATGTCGCTGACATGGACGGTCGATCACGGGAAGCGGCTGGTCGTCACCGTCGTAAGCGGCGCGGTGAGCGGCGCCGACATCGAGCGCTGGATCGCCGAGCGCGAGAGCCAGGGGGCCGTCGGCTACCGGATTATCTTCGATGCGTCGGCGGCCAGGGGCGAGTTGAAGCCGGCG
This sequence comes from Alphaproteobacteria bacterium, assembly GCA_019635875.1. NCBI lineage: Bacteria > Pseudomonadati > Pseudomonadota > Alphaproteobacteria > Alphaproteobacteria bacterium. The sequence goes on along the minus strand of JAHBYP010000011.1, from coordinate 10,866 downwards.
GAGCTGGCGGCGTTCAGCCGATTCGCCAGCGGGCAGAAGCCCGAGGGATTCGACGCCGCGCTGGCCTTGATCGCCAGCTCGGACGCGGAGCGCTACATGAGCGCGTACTTTGCCCGGCGCACCAATGCCGAGCGGCCCTGCCGCGTGTTCTCGAACGTGGAAGCGGCCTACGCCTGGTTCGCCGAGCTCGACGCGGCAATGCGTGACTGACACCCCGTTGCCGTTCTAGGTTGCCGGCTTCGCGAGAGAGGCCGGATACGACATGACATTGGCGATGGGTTGGGACGAGTGGGCGAGGTGCGATGCGACCGCCCTGGCGGAACTGGTGCGCGCGAAGAAGCTCAAGCCGGCCGAGCTGTCGGCGCAGGCCGCCGCCGCGATCGAGCGGACCAATCCGACGCTCGGCGCCGTGGTCGAGGTGTTCGACGACGTCGTCGCCGATCCGGCCCGGGACGGCGCCAACCTCGACGGCCCGTTCGCCGGCGTGCCCTACCTGATGAAGGACCTCGGCCCGACCCTGAAGGGGCGGCTGCAGGAGATGGGCTCCAAGCTGCTGCGCGGCAACCGTGCCGCCGCCGACACCTGGCTCACTGGCCGCATCCGCAACGCCGGCCTCAACATCATGGGCCGCACCACGACGCCGGAGTTCGGCTGCTGCTCCTCGGCTGAGAATCCCGAGATCTATGTCACGCGCAACCCCTGGGACACGGACTACACGACGCTCGGCTCGTCGGCCGGCACGGCGGCGATGGTCGCCTGCGGCGCGGTGCCGATCGCGCATGCCTCCGACGGCGGCGGCTCGATCCGCCTGCCGGCGGGCGCCAACGGCAATATCGGGCTCAAGCCCTCGCGCGGCGTGTTCTCGCTCTCGCCGATGGCCTCGGATCTCAGCGGCCTGGTCTCGACCCAGGGCGTCCAGACGCGCTCGGTGCGCGACACCGCGGTGTTTTTCGATGCCTGCCGCGGCGGCGCGCCGGGCGAGTTCATGCCGTTCTGGCAGCCGGCCGAGCCCTACGCCCAGCTGATCGGGCGCGATCCCGGCCGGCTGAAGATCGCGCTGTCGCACGAGTGGGGCGACTACAAGGCGATTCCGCATTTCGTGAAGGAGCTGGAGCGCATCGGCAGGTTTCTCGAGGGGCTGGGCCACACGGTCGACTGGGCGTTGCCGCAGGTCGACCTGCGCGCCGCCTTCCAGGCGCAGACCGCCTGCTACATCAGCAACTTCGCGCAGACCATCGCCAACCTGCTGGCGCCGCGCGGGCTCGACAAGCCGCCGCCGGATCTGGTCGAGCCGATCAACATCCGCATCTGGCAGGCCGGCATCGGCTTCAGCTACAGCGATCGCGCACGCATGCAGGCGGTGTTCAATACCACCTCGCGTGGCTTCGGCGCCTTCTTCGAGGATTGGGACATCATCCTCACGCCCGTGATGGCGCTGCCGACGCCGCGGGTGGGCACGAAGGAATACCTGACGATCAGCGACAATCCCTCGGTGCACGACTGGTTCGCCAATCTCTGGCGCATCTTCGCCTACACGCCGCTGGCCAATCTCTGCGGCATTCCCGGCATCTCCCTGCCGCTCGCCGCGCAGGAGAACGGCCTGCCGCTGGGCATCCAGGCACAGGCCAGGCAGGGCGCCGACGGCCTGCTGCTGCAGCTCGCCGCGCAGGTCGAGCGCGCCATCGGCGGCAAGTGGACCGACGGGCGGCTGCCGCCAGTGCACGTCGCGCACGGGTAGCTGAGATCCTGGGTGAGCTGGCTGCGCTCAACTCATTCAGTTTCCTTGCATCGCATTTCTTCACACGCTGGTTTAACGGTCTGTGTATGCAATCGTAAGTAAATCGTAAGCAGAAGGTGCGGGTATGTAAGAACACGAATTAAGCACAACACATGTCGCTAACGCTTTTTTATTTTGGCGGTCCGAGAGAAGGAATTATGGGACCGCGACCAATGCCAACCCTGTCGGTTCTGATCTGCACCCGCAATCGTCCCGCCAAGGTCTTGCGCGCGGTTGAAAGTGTTCTCCGAAATACTTTCACTGACTTTGAGCTCATCGTCGTCGACCAGACCGATGATGAATCGACCCGTGTTGCCCTGGCGATGATCAGAGACAGTCGGCTGCGCTACATCGGGACGCGCACCGTGGGCGTCGCGATCTCCCGGAACATCGCCATTCGCGCCGCCCGCGCCGATATCGTCGTCTTCACGGACGACGACTGCGTTTGCGATGCGGGATGGCTCGCCGCCATCCACGCCGAGTTCCGCATGGATCGTGCCGCGCTGGGCGTTTATGGCCGGGTGATCCCGTTCGGGTCGGCGGGCAGGAACGACTGGGATTGCCTCAGCCAGGCCGGCGACTTGATCTGTCCCGCCGTCAATCAATCGACCACCCGGCTGGTCGTGCAGTCGCCGGCCATCCCGCATCTCACGCTGGGCGCCGGCAACAACATGTCGTTCCGCAAGGAGGCCTTTCATCGGGTCGGCCTTTTCATGGAGTCGCTCGGGCCGGGATCCAGGATCGGCACCGGCGAGGATCTGGAGTTCACCTATCGGCTGTTGTGGCACCGCTGCCGTCTGGTGTACTCGCCGGATCCCTTGGTCGAGCACGACAACTGGCTGGACGCCGGCGCGTTCGCGCACATGATGAAGGTCGCGATTCGTGTTCAAGCCGCCGTGCTCGGTGCCTATGCCTTGCGGTTCGACACCGTCGCCATTGGGTATCTGATGCGCCTTGCCTGGTGGCTCGCCTGCAATCGGCTCGCCACCGGCTCCGCCGTTGCCGGGCTCGCCTGGTTTGCCTGGGGCCTGATGTCGGCGCCCCTGTATCGCGTCGCGCGGCCGCCACGTGCCCATCACTCAAAAGAAGAAGAAGTCCTGCGGCTGGCCCTGTAGCAGCGACGCGGTCAGCGTGCCGGTTTCGTCGTGCAGCCGGATCAGCTCGCCGCCGGGAGCCGTGATGTTCACGTCCCCGGCATTGGGCCCATCGGTCACGGCGCCACTTGCCAGGAACTGCTCCACGGTCATGCCGGGGAAGAGCTCCTGCTCCAGGCCGATCACGTCGTGCTGCGTTCCCGTGGCATCGAAGCTGAAGATGTCGGTCGTCGCGAAGCCCAGGTGGAAGCGGAACGTGTCCGATCCGCTCTCCGACACGAAGCTGTTGGGGGCGTCCTTCACGACGAGCGTGCTCGACACCAGGCTGATCGCGTTCCCGCTGAGCGGATCGATCGCCGCGGCGGTCAGCGCGAACAGGCCTGAGACGGATCCGCTGGCCAGGCCGGCCAGGGGTGTTTCTGCCGGCAGTGCCAAGGCCACGGTGGCGCTGCCACTGGCGTCCAGGGTGACATCGAAGAAGAGCGGATCCTGCAGGACGGTGTTGCCCTCGTGGCTCCCCAGTGGAATGTCCTGACCCACGCCGCCGATTTCGGCGAGGCTCAGCCGGATGGTCTGGCCGGCGCCGCCCTGGACGAGCACAAGGATGTCGTCGCCGGGGCTCCCCGCCAGATCGTTCAGTCCCGGCAGATTGGACTTGAGGATGCCGCCGACCTCGGCGGTGACCAGCGGTATATCGTCAAGTCCGGCGATCGCGAGGACGGGCGCCGCCGAGAGCTGCTGGAGCACGGTGGCGACGCCGCCACCGGCGCTGCCGTCGACGAAGACCTCGGCGGTATGCGTCGCGCCGCCGGCAAGGCCGATCGTGAGTGCCGCGCCGACATGCTCGAAGCCGGATATGGAGCCGGCCTCGTTCGGCCCGGGCGCCGGACCCTCGATGCTCGCGGGATCGGCATCGAGCCTGAATGAAAAGGTCTGTCCCGGCGCGAGGCCGCTGCCGTCGAAGGTCACGGTCAGGGTCTTGTATCCGCCTTCGGTGACAGGTGTGGGGCCGTAGCTCCAGCTCGCGCTGATCGACGTGTTGCCATAGGGCGTCAGATCGAGTGCCGTGGTGTCGCCGAACGTGCCGAATGGATCGAAGACGTTGCCGGCGATCAGGCTGTTGTGCAGGTCGATCGAGAAAGTGGTGATGGCGCTGTTGCCGGTGTTGGTGAGCTCGTAGCTCGGAATGTTGAATGTGCTGGCGTTGACGTCGGTGCCAGGCGTGATGAGCAGCTTCGCCAGCGCAGCCGGCGGTGTGACGCCATCGTCATTGAGGATGGTGCCTGAGGCGGAGGCGGTGGCGATGGTGGCGCCGGCGGGCTGGGAGAGGGTGACGGTGAAGCCTTCGTCGGGCTCGACGGTGGTGTCGCCGGCGACGTTGATGGTGAGCGTCTTGCTGGTCTCGCCGGCGGCGAAGGAGATGGTGCCGCTGGGCAGGACGCCGCCGGTGAAGTCGCTGGCGGTGGCGCCGTTGCCGCTGACGGTATAGATCGCCGAGGAGGTGCCGCTGGTGTCGCCGGCGCGGCTGACGGTGAAGGTGAAGGCGGTGCTGCCGGAGTTGCCCTCGGGCTTGCTGGCGCTGGCGGCGGCGATCGACAGGGTGGGGAGCGTCGGTGCGGCGCCGAGGCTGAAGATGGCGAAGCCGTTGAGCTTGGCGTTCTCGACGTTGCCGGGCGCGTCGCTGCCGGGGCCGACCTGGATGGAGAGCGAGCCGTCGCTGACGGTGATCTCCTGGCTGATGGTGAGGGCGGCGTTGGGTCCGACCTGGCTGTAGATGTCGATGTCCTGCAGGGGTGCGAGGGCCTGGCCTTCGAGGGCCATGTCGAAGACGCGCTGGCCGGAGCCGAAGATGCCGGAGTAGATCTCGGCGAGGTGCAGGTCGACGCGATAGGTGCCGTTGTCGACCGGGATCTCGTAGGTGTAGCTGCCGCCGGGCGTCCAGCGCTCGCTGCTGAACATGACATCGTCGGTGGTGCCGGCGATCGCCGAACCGGTGGTGAACACCTGGCTCTCCGCGCCGCCGCTCGTCGGGCCGGCGTCGGCCTCGTAGACGATGCCGCCGCTCGACGTGAATTGCCCGCCGCCGACGTTCACCGCCTTGATCAGCTGACTGGTGCCGCCGCTGGTGGTGATCAGGATGTCGTCGAAGGAGGCCTGGAAGCTGGTCTGGCTGCCTTCGCCGGTGTTGCTCGACCACAGGCCGATCGCCAGGCCGCTGGCCTGACCCTGAACGCTGTAGCTGCCGTCGATGGCGGCAAGGATCGACGTGCCCTGCAGGTTGATCGGCGCGCCGCTCACCGTGATGGGCCCGCTGCTGCTGGCATAGGTGATCGATGGCACCGCCTGCGATATGGCGCGATCCACAGCGAGATTGAAGATGATGCTGCTGCCGGACGGCGCGGTAAGCAGTCCGCTGCCGGCCAACGACTGGCTCGAGAGCACAACGCCGTTGCTTTCCAGCTCGAACAGGATGTTGCCCGAGCCATTCGGCCCGGCGACAACCTTGATGAAGTTGTCCTGATCGCCGGTGCCGATGAAGCCGCCGATCTGCCGCACCGTCGGGCTGTCTGCCAGGCCCGGGAACGGGTTGATGGCGGTCCACTTGATGTCGAAGGCTTCGATATCCGGCGACAGCGCGACGCCGGTCTGGAAGACGAACTCGCCGGTGTTGGTCGATCCGGACGCCGTACCGGTCGAGACGTTCTCGATCACGACCAGGCCGCCGCCGGCCGCGGTTCCGATCTTGACGTTGTTGAGGTCCAGGCCGCCTTCCTCGACCGGCGCCACGAAATCGCGCGTGCCATTGGTCATGTGCCCGGTAAGTCCAAGGAACAGGCCGGACGGGCCAGGTGCGGTGTCGCCGGCGCCGAACTGGAAGTTCCAGTTATAGCTGCTGTTGGCCGCGAGGAACGTGCCGAGCCCGTTGGCCGCGTCGGCCTGGAACGGATCGACCACGTTCAACAGGCCATCGCCGTCGATGTCGGGATTGCTGGTCGATCCTTCACTGGAGGGCACAAGGGCGATGACAGCGCCGGCGCCGATCTGGGCAACCCAGATCGTGCCATCGGGACCCTGCGTCACATCAAGCGGGATGCCGCCCGGCGTCGCGAGGTTTATCACGCCCGTCACCGTCACGCCGTCGGCGGCCAGCTGGATCAGCTTCACCGTGCCGTCGAAGGACGCCGTGACGAGGTCGCCGGTGATCTCGCCGCCGAACGCCGTGGCCGTGTACTCCATCAGGCCATTGGTCGACGCGCCGAACTGCGCCAGGCCCAGCACGCCGACGCTGAACTGCCCTTCCTGGGACAGGCGTGAGCTGTCTGCCGTGAACTTGCTCGGATCGATGACGTAGCCCGGCGCGATGTCGACGCCATCGGGTACCGCTTCCCAGGCAACCGGCACGGTACCGTGTACCTGCGGCTCGAGGCCGTCGGTGTAGCCGTAGATCGTGCCGGACTGGTTGGCGCGGATCGGAGCGGGGTGACCGTAGTAGCCGCCATCTTCCAGGAGATAGAGATAGTCGAGGCTGCCCAGGCCACCGTTGTTGACCTCGTTGGTCGGCAGCCCGTCGGAGTCGAACAGCGGCGTACCGCCAAGATCGGCGTTGGCGCCGTTGTCGATGGTGAAGACCTGACCCGACTGGGTGATGACGACGTCGTAGGTGTTCCTCAGGCCGGTCGCGAAGATCCTCAGCGGCGCGTCCGCCGGCAGAACGGCCATGTTCAATCCATCGCGGCCGCCGAATGGGCCGTCGATATCCATGCCCGAAGCGGTCTCGTTGCCCGGAAGCCCGTCATTGGGAACGTTGGGATCGTCGAGCGTCGGCAAGTCGTAGCGGTAGACGCTCGTGACGCCTGACGCGTAGGTGTGGAGCTTGTCCGGCATCGCGGCCAACGCCGCGAGGTCGATCTCGAGGATCGTGCCCGCGAGCGCGTATTCGGGCGTGTTGGCGAAAAAATGCGACGGCGCGCCATTGTTGGTGTTGCCGCCCTGGGTCAGATAGAGCGTGGTCCCGTCCTCGCTCAGCGCCATTCCGTTGGCCGAATGATTCTCCTCCGACCTCGGCAGGCCGCGTATCAGATCCACCTTGTCCCAGCTGGTGCCGTTCCAGGTCAGCTGCGACAGGATTCCCGAATTGGTGTCCAGGTTCAAATCCGTGAAGTTGGCGATGCGTGGATCGCTCGAAGTCACATACAGGACGGGATTGGTCGACGTTCCGGCAACCAGCACACCGGTCACCTGTCGATCGACGATCGAGGCGTTCAGCGTGCCGTCGTCATTGTGATTGGGGATATTTCGGATGAGATCGATCGTCTCGTCGAGCGTCGCCGTCCAGATCCCGGACGATGATTGGGAGACTGTGTAGACCTGGATGAGCCCGTTCTGCTGGCTGACGTACAGCCGCTCGTCGGGGCCGAACTGCAGCGAGGTGGGATTAGCCAGCCCGTCGATCACCTGCTGGGTGGAGAACGCGAAGGCCATGGCTGTCGTCCTTTTTATCGGAGAGCTGCATAGCTAATTCACGCTCGAGTACGATCGAAGTGATCAATCGGTGACACGAGGACTGCAAGCTTCTGGATCCAGCGTAGGCGTCGTTGCTGCGGAACACTTGCCAAGCGACGCCACGACTTTGTCACTGGTGGTCGGATGGCGTCGCCCGACAATGGGGTGATGACCACCGGCATCGCGGGCGCGACGGAGACGGCTGCCGATGCCGGACGTCGTCGCATCGCCACGAACTTCGTCACATTGGCGCTCACCAGCCTTCTGGGCCTGCTGGTAACGATCCTCATCAGCGTCTACGTGCGGCGCATCCTCGGTCCGGTCGCAGTGGGGCAGGCGAGCTGGGCGCTGGCGGCGATCGGCTATCTCACCGTCGCGGTATGCCCGGCACTGACGATTGTGGCGCAGCGCGAGCTCGCGCGCATGCCGAAGCTGACCCCGCAGCGCCTCGCCCTTGTCCTCACCCTGCAAACCATGCTGGCAGTCGCCGTCTACGGTGCGCTGCTGGTCCTTGCTGCGTTCGAGCCGCGCGGCAAGGTCGTCAGCGTTCTGCTGGTCATCTATGGCGTGACGCTGTTCTCCTTCGCCTGGAACACGGGATGGGTGCTGCAGGCTCACGAGCGAATGGTCGCGCCCAGCATAGCCGGCCTGGTCATCAACGCCCTGCAGCTGCCGGCCCTGGCGCTTCTCGTCTACGGGCCCGGAGATCTATACCTCTATGCGGCGCTGTCGCTGCCCTTTGCGTTTGCCGGCGTCCTTTTCAACCTCTGGTACATCGCCCGTCGAGGCCTGGCGCGGTTATGGCAGCTGCGACCCACGCTGTCCGGCACGGGTGGCCTGTTCCGGGAAGCATGGCCTCTGGCATTGGCGCAGGGTGCCGCCATGATTGCGATGCACAGCGGCACCATCATCCTCGGCTTCACGCACGGCGACGCTCCCGTGGGCCAGTTCACGACGGCCTATCGGCTGATGCTGGTCGCGGCCGTGATCACGGCGGCGCTGTGGAATGCCTATTTCCCGGCGTTTGCGCGCACGCTCGAGCGGCGCGATGAAGCGATTGCCCTGTCGCGCGAGTACCTCGCACTGCTGGCGTGGATGGGTCTGCCGATGGCGGCGCTGGGATGGGCGCTCGGCCGGCACGTCGTCGGGCTGCTGTACGGCCCGCAGTTCGGCCCCAGCGGCCATTACTTCGAATGGCTCTGCATCACCATCGGACTCACCTTCCTGAACTATGGCGTGGTCGCCACCCTCGTGCCGTGGGGATACGGGGGGCTGCAACTCAAGATTGCCGGCACCGCTGCGATCCTGAATCTTTGTGTCTGCGCCCTCGCGATCCCGCTCTACGGGCCTTGGGGCGCGGTTGCCGCGACGATCAGCTCGGAACTGCTGGTGGTGATCGTCGGACTTCTCGCGCGACGCCGCCTGCGCCTGCACTGGCACCCCGTCCTGCCCGTGGTTGGTCCGCCACTCGTTTGCTCGGCGGCCGTGGCCATGATCCTGGTATCCCTGCCCGGCTGGCTCGACAGGCTATGGTGGTTGCAGCTTCTCATCGGCGCGGCGGTGCTTGCGGGATGCTTCGCGGCGTTTGAGCAGCGCGCCCTTCGGCGCCTGCTGCGCAGCTTCGCTTAGGCGCGCAGTCAGGGCCTCTTGCCATTGTTCTTGGGCTCCGCGCGGGCAGTCGGCATGAACCCATCTGCAGATCCGAGAGCGCCTTCGGCTTCGACAATGGCGGCGCTCTCGACGATGATGGGACAGTCACACCGCGGGCAGTGAAACTCTGGATTCTTCTTCAGCCAGACCAGAGGCTGCTCGAATTTGTGGCGGCAGCGCCGACAGCTGATTGCGAGCGATGGCGTGCTGGGTTTGGTCGCCATGTTTCAAACCCCTTGGGCAGAGTGGCGCCGACGCTGTTTCATCTCGTTCTTCACGTGGGCGATCGCCCTGGCGAGCTGTGCCTGCGAATAGGGCTTGGCCAGGACCTCGTACCGGACGTCTCCGTCGGTGAAGTCGCCGGTGCGAGCATGGCCTGACGTCAGCAGAACCGGCAGATCGGGCCAGCGCTGCGAGACGATACTCGCGAGTTCGTCGCCCTGCAGTCCCGGCATCCGCACGTCGCTGACGATGAGCTGGATGTCGCTGCCGCTCCGCTCAAGCAATTCCAACGCCGAGCGGGCATCCGCGAGCTCGACGACGCTGAAGCCCAGGTGCTCGAGCGACTGCGCAGCGATTCGGCGCACGAAATCGTCGTCGTCTACCAGGAGGACGCGCGATGCCTTGCGATGGCGTGCGTTCATGGGACGCCACCTGCTCGTTCGAGTGGTTGTCGAGTTCACTGAGCCGAATAGCCCGTTGAACGGCTCGCTTCGGCGCAAGTTGCCGTGACGAGGAAATATTTACGAGACGGGCAGGCGCGGAGGCCTGGGCGGACGCGATCGGCCGCCTCGGCCGCGACCTCAGTTCGGCGTCCGCTGCGGGCGCAGGACGTTGGCGAAGATCAGCTCTTCGTTGCCGGTATTGATTGGCGCGAGGTCGGTGTCGACGAACGGCACGCCGTGATCGAACGACACCGCGCCACACTCGGGCGCTTCCTTCACCAGCTGGCAGGAGGTGAAAATGGCGCCGACATCCACGTCTGCCGTTTTCGTGAACTGCGGCTGGCCGCTGGCCCAGAAGGCGATGGATGTGTCGTTGATGAACGGCCCGGGGTCGATGAACTCGGGCGGACCCGTGTCGTCCCTGAAGGGCGAGCCGCCGAGCAGGCTTCCGCCAGGGCTGAGCGTGATGCCGAATCCCGTCACCACGCCGTTGAGGTACAGGTCGGATTCGGGGCCCAGCGTCGTCAGGCTGATACTCGAGAACGGACCGGAAGTCAGGCCGTCGCTGGTGACCACCATCGTCGTGCTGCTGACGATCGCGATCGAGCCGCCCGCCGTGCCGCTCACGTTCGAGATCAGGTTGTCGGGATTGGTCAGCGCGACCAGGCCGCCCATCGCGAACGTCACGGTAAAGGCGCTGATGGGTGCGGTCTGGGTGAGCTGACCGCCGCTGGAGATGAAGGTGAGCGTGTCGAAGCCCGATAGCGCCCCGTTCACCGCGATGTTGCCCAGCGCCCTCAGCGTCAGGCTGGTGAACGAATTGTTGACGACGCTGTCGAGGATCGTGATGGTGCCGCCGCCCGAGCCGGGACCGCCGGTCGCGTCGATGATGACATCCGCCGTCGACAAGAGCCCCAGAAGCGTCGCGACGCTGATGTTCGAGGCGTCCGCGGTGCCGGTGATCGTGTCGCCCGACACGTCGATATTGCTGTCGGGATTGTTGCTGATGGTGATGTCGCTGGGATCGAGCAGCAGCGTGCCGATCTGGAAGCCGTCCGCAGCGCGCAGGTCGACCGTGCCGTGGAAGCTGAGATAGACCTTGCCGGAGACCTCGGCGAAGCCGCCGTTGCCGCCCTCGGCGCCGCCCGTGGCCGAGATCGCGCCGGCGAACACGGTG